>JBKPRI010000245.1:0-7018 GCA_046734515.1 Candidatus Methylomirabilota bacterium
GCGCTGCACGCCGTGCGCGCGCCCGCGGAGTGCGCGTACGCCCCCGGCACGCTGGAGTGCCTCGATCTCGGCAACGTGGACGTGGGCGCGCTGCCCCGCGGCGCGGTCAGCGCGGAGGCGGGCCGCGCCGCCTACGCGTACATCGAGCGCGCGGTCGCCCTCTGCCAGGCCCACGACATCGACGGCATCGTCACCGCGCCCATCAACAAGGAGGCGCTCGGCGCGGCCGGGCTGCAGCACACCGGCCACACCGAGATCCTGGCCCGGCTCTCCGACACCCGCGACTTCGCCATGCTGCTGATGGGCAAGGAGCTGCGGGTCATCCACGTCACCACGCACGTGGCGCTGCGCCGCGTCCCCGACCTGGTCACGCGCGTGGCTGACTGCCGCTGGGCCGACGGCACGCTGGAGGTGCTCGACCTCGGCAACGTCGATATGGCCACACTGCCGCGCTCCGAGGTGAGCGCCGCGGCCGGCCGCGCGGCCTACGAGTACATCGAGCGCGCGGTGAGCCTGGCCAAGGCCGGGGACATCCACGCGATCGTCACCGCGCCCGTCAACAAGGAGGCGCTGGCCGCCGCCGGCGTCCAGCACGCCGGCCACACCGAGATCCTCGCGCAACTGACCGACACCCGCGACTTCGCCATGCTGCTGATGGGCAAGGAGCTGAAGGTCATCCACGTGACGACGCACGTGGCCCTGCGCCGCGTGCCCGACCTCGTCACGCGCGAGCGCGTGCTGCGCACGATCCGGCTGGCCCAGCGCACGCTGGAGAGCCTCGCACGCCCGCGGGGCCGCATCGCCGTCTGCGGGCTCAACCCGCACGCGGGCGAGGACGGTCTCTTCGGCGACGAGGAGAAGACGGCCATCCTGCCCGCGATCGAGGCCGCGCGCGCCGACGGCCTCGACGTCAGCGGTCCCCTGCCCGCCGACACCCTGTTTTCACGGGCGCGCGGCGGTGAGTTTGATATCGTCGTCGCCATGTATCACGACCAGGGCCACATTCCCGTCAAGACGCTCGGCTTCGAGTACGACGAGAGCGCCAAGACGTGGACGGGACTCTCGGGCGTGAACGTCACCATCGGGCTGCCGTTCCTGCGCGTCTCCGTCGATCACGGCACCGCGTTCGATCGGGCCTGGAAAGGCATCGCCAATCACGAGTCGATGGTGGAGGCGCTCGACGTCGCCACCACGATGCTGGAGGCCCGCGCATGAGCCAAGAGTTCGCGATCCGGGAGCTGATCGGTGACGTCAAGGCGGGCCGCCTCAGCCGCCGGCGCTTCGTGCAGACGATGGTGGCCCTCGGCCTCACCGCCCCGATGGGCGCGCAGATGCTCACCGCCGCCGGGGCCGCCGCGCAGCCGAAGAGCGCGCTCTTCGCACCGACGAGGCGCGGCGGCGGCGGCCACCTGAAGACGCTCTGGTGGCAGGCGCCCACGCTGCTGAACCCGCACTTCGCCAACGGCACCAAGGACCAGGACGCCTCGCGCATCTTCTACGAGCCGCTGGCCGGCTTCGACCCCGACGGCAACCTGACGCCGATCCTCGCCGCCGAGGCGCCGAGCGTCAACGCCGGCACGCTGGCCAAGGACCTCACGTCGGTGACCTGGCGGCTGAAGAAGAACGTGCAGTGGCACGACGGCAAACCCTTCACCGCCGACGACGTCGTCTTCACCTATGAGTACGTGGCCGATCCGGCCACCTCGGCGGTGACGAGCGGCTCCTACCGGGAGATCAGCAAGGTCGAGAAGGTCGACAGCCACACGGTCAAGGTCACGTTCACCAAGCCGCAGCCGTTCTGGGCCGACGCCTTCTGTGGCAACCGCGGCATGATCCTGCCCCGCCACCACTTCGCCGCGTTCAAGGGCGACAAGTCACGCGAAGCGCCGGCCAACCTCAAGCCCGTCGGCACCGGCGCCTACAAGTGCGTCGACTTCAAGCCCGGCGACCTGGTAAAGGGCGAGCTCTTCGCGGCCTACCATGTTCTCAACCGTCCGTTCTTCGACACCATGGAGATGAAGGGCGGCGGCGACGCCACCTCCGCCGCGCGGGCCGTCCTGCAGACCGGCGAGTACGACTACGCGTGGAATATGCAGGTCGAGGACGACGTCCTGCGCCGCCTCGAGCAGGGCGGCAAGGGACGCGTGAACATCTGGCCCACCGGCAACCCCGAGCACATCCAGTGCAATCTCAGCGACCCGTGGACGGAGGTCGAGGGCGAGCGCAGCCATCCCAAGAGCACGCACCCCTTCCTGTCCGACCCGGCCGTGCGCCAGGCCATCGCGCTGCTGATCGATCGCACCGCGGTCCAGGAGCAGATCTACGGGCGCCAGGGCCAGATCTCCGCCAACTTCCTCAACGCGCCCTCGCGCTATTTCTCGAAGAGCACGCGCTGGGAGTTCAGCGTCGAGAAGGCCAGCGCGGTCCTCGAGGCGGCGGGCTGGAAGCGCGGCGCCGATGGCGTGCGCGCCAAGGACGGCAAGCGCCTCAAGATGCTGTTCCAGACCTCGATCAATGCGCCGCGGCAGAAGACGCAGGCCATCGTCAAGCAGGCGGCGGCCAAGGCCGGCATCGAGCTGGAGCTGAAGTCGGTGGTGGCCTCGGTGTTCTTCAGCTCGGATGCCGCCAACCCCGACACGTTCCCGCACTTCAGCGCGGATCTGCAGATGTACAACACCACGATGAGCGCGCCCGACCCGCAGTACTTCATGAACCAGTTCTGCTCCTGGGAGGCGGCGTCGAAGGCGAACAAGTACCAGGGCCGCAACATCACCCGCTTCAAGAGCGAGGAGTACGACCGCACCTATCACGCCGCCGACAGCGAGGTCGATCCGGTCAAGCGCGCGGCGCTGTTCATCAAGATGAACGACATCGTGATCCAGGCCAACGCCATCGCGACCGTGCTGTGGCGCAGCGGCGTCTCGGCCTCGAGCCAGCGGCTGGCCGGCATGGATCTCACGGGCTGGGACTCCACATTCTGGCACCTGCCGTATTGGTACAAGGCCTGAGGAGAGGAAGAGGGGACCCCTCCTGGGGTTCCCCTGCCAAGAGTTATATAGTCTCGCGAGGAGGACGGACATGGACGAGCGCGAACTGCGAAGCCTGATCGACGACGTCAAGAGTGGCCGGCTGAGCCGCCGGCGCTTCGTCCAGACGATGATCGGCCTGGGGCTGACCGCCCCGCTGGCCGGGCAGATGCTGGCCTCGGCCGGGGTCGCCCACGCCCAGCCCAAGGCAACGTACAAACCCACCAAGCGCGGCGGCGGCGGCGCGCTGCGGGTGCTGTGGTGGCAGGGCTGCACGCTGCTGAACCCCCATTTCGCCGTCGGCACCAAGGACCAGGACGGCGCGCGCATCTTCTACGAGCCGCTGGCCGTGTGGGACCCGGAGGGCAACCTGGTGCCGGTGCTCGCGGCCGAGGTGCCGAGCCTGCAGAACGGCGCGGTGGCCAAGGACGGCAAGTCGGTCACCTGGAAGCTCAAGAAGAACGTGCAGTGGCACGACGGCAAGCCGTTCACGGCCGACGACGTCGTCTTCAACTGGGAGTACGCGGCCGATCCGGCCAGCGCCTGCACCACGAGCGGCACGTACAAGGACATCAAGGTCGACAAGGTCGACAGTCATACCGTCAAGATCACGTTCCCCAAGCCCACGCCGTTCTGGGCCGATCCCTTCGTCGGCGTGCGCGGCATGATCATTCCCAAGCACCTCTTCGAGTCCTTCAAGGGCGCCAAGTCGCGGGAGGCGCCGGCCAACCTGAAGCCGATCGGCACCGGCCCCTACCGGTTCGCCGACTTCAAGCCGGGTGATCTCGTCAAGGGTGAGCTGAACCCGACCTACCACATGCCCAACCGCCCCCACTTCGACACCATCGAGATGAAGGGCGGCGGCGACGCCAACTCGGCGGCCCGCGCGGTCATCCAGACGGGCGAGTACGACTTCGCCTGGAACCTCCAGGTCGAGGACGAGAACCTCAAGCGCATGGAGCAGGGCGGTAAGGGCAAGGCCGACATCACCCCGGGCGGCAATATCGAGCACATCCAGATCAACAACACCGACCCGTGGAAAGAGGTGGACGGCGAGCGCGCCAGCCTCAAGACCAAGCATCCGTTCCTCACCGATCCCGCCGTGCGCCAGGCGCTGAACCTCCTGGTGGACCGGGCCTCCGTGCAGGAGCAGATCTACGGCCGCACCGGCATCGCCACCGCGAACTTCCTCAACGAGCCGAAGCGGTTCAACTCGAAGAACACCAAGTACGAGCTCAACGTCGACAAGGCCAGCCAGCTGCTGGAGGCGGCCGGCTGGAAGAAGGGCGCCGACGGCGTCCGCGCCAAGGACGGCGTCAAGCTGAAGATGGTCTACCAGACCTCGAACAACCCGCTGCGCCAGAAGACGCAGGCCATCGTCAAGCAGGCGGCGGCCAAGGCCGGCATCGAGATGGAGCTGAAGGGCGTGGTGGCCTCCGTCTACTTCTCGTCGGATGTGGCGAATCCCGACACCTACACGCACTTCTATACCGACATCCAGATGTACACGACGACGATGACGCAGCCCGATCCCGAGACCTTCATGAACCAGTTCACCTCGTGGGAGGTCTCGACCAAGGACAACAAGTTCCAGGGCCGCAACATCACGCGCTGGCGCAACGAGGAGTATGACAAGCTCTTCCGCGCCGCGGAGAGCGAGCTGGATCCGGTCAAGCGCGCGGCGCTCTTCATCAAGATGAACGATCTCGTCATCCAGAACATCGTGGTGATCCCGGTCGTGCTGCGGCCGGCCGTGGCCGGCATCTCGAACCGCCTCAAGGGCGCCGAGCAGAGCGGCTGGGACTCCAACTTCTGGAACCTCGAGAACTGGTACCGCGAGGGGTAGCCTGACCAAGTACTTCATCCGCCGGCTCCTCATTCAGGTGCCCGTGCTGGCCGGGATCAGCCTCGTGCTCTTCACGATCCTGGCCCTGGCCCCGGGCGATCCCTTCGAGGAGCTGGCCGCGAACCCCAACGTGCCGCGCGAGGTCGCCCAGGCGCTCCGGCACCAGTACGGGCTCGACGACCCGGTGGCCGTGCGCTACGTGCGCTGGTTCGGGGCCATGGTGCAGGGCGACTGGGGATTCTCCTTCGTCAGCCGCGTGAACGTCTCCACGCTCATCTGGCAGCGGCTGCCGACCAGCCTGTTCGTGCTCGGCACCGCTCAGGTCGTGGCCATCCTGATCGCGCTCCCCATCGGCACGCTGTCGGCCGTCCGCCCCTACTCGTTCTTCGACCAGGTGGCCACCACGCTGGCCTTCATCGGCTTCTCGCTGCCGACGTTCTTCACCGGTCTGCTCTTCATCCTGTTCTTCTCGATCTACCTCGGCTGGCTGCCCTTCATCTATCGCGCCGACATCTCCGCGACGGGCTGGGAGTGGTGGTGGGAGCACATCCGCCAGGCGATCATGCCGGTCGCGGTGCTCGGGCTGGCCCAGGGCGCCGGGCTCACCCGCTTCGTGCGCTCGGCCGTGCTGGAGGTCATCCGGCTCGACTACATCAACACCGCGCGGGCCAAGGGCCTCTCCGAGAAGGTCACCATCGTCAAGCACGGCGTCCGCAACGCGCTGATCCCGGTGGTCACGCTGCTGGCCCTGCAGATCCCGACCATCTTCACGGGCGCCGTCATCACCGAGCAGATCTTCCGCGTGCCCGGCATCGGTTCGCTCCTGATCAGCTCGATCCTGGCCAACGACACGCCGGTCATCATGGCCGTGACGTTCGTGTACTCGTGCCTGGTCGTGACCTTCACCCTGCTGGTCGACATGCTCTACGGCTGGCTCGATCCGCGGATCACGTACGCCTGATGGCCACGAACGCGCCCCCGCTCGCCGCCGCCCTCGCGCTGGACGCCCGGCCGGCCGCCCGCTCGCTGTGGGCCGAGACGTTCCGGCGCTTCCGCCGCCACCGCCTGGCCACCCTCGGCGCCGCCGTCCTCATCGTGATGGTGCTGGCGGTGCTGGCCGGCCCGTTCGTCTACCGCGTGCCGATCGACGAGATCGACTTCAAGGCCAAGCTGAAGGGGCCCTCGTGGGCCCACCCGCTCGGCACCGACGACCTCGGCCAGGACCTGCTGGCCCGCATGCTCTATGGCGGCCGCATCTCGCTGGCCGTCGGCATCGCGGCCATGCTGATCGCCATCGTCATCGGCGTGGCCGTCGGCGCCGTCGCGGGCCACTTCGGCGGCGCCGCCGATCACACGCTGATGCGGATCACCGACCTGTTCATCTCGCTGCCGCAGCTGCCGCTGCTGCTGCTCATCGTCTACCTGTTCCGCGACGCGCTGAAGAAGGTGCTGGGGCCCGAGGCCGGCATCTTCATCATGATCGTGGTGGTCATCGGCGGCCTGCGCTGGATGCCGGTGGCGCGGCTGGTGCGCGCGCAGTTCCTGTCGCTGCGCGAGAAGGAGTTCGTGGAGGCCGCGCGCAGCCTGGGCGCGCCCGCGCTGCGCCAGGTCGTGCGCCACATCCTGCCGAACGCGCTGGGGCCGGTCATCGTGGCGGGCACCATCGACGTGGCGGCCGCGATCATCGCCGAGTCGTCCCTGTCCTTCCTCGGCCTCGGCTTCCCGCCCGACATCCCGACGTGGGGCCGCATCCTGTTCGACGCCAAGGACAACCTGGACTTCGCGCCGCACTGGGCGATCTTCCCGGGGACGGCGATCTTCCTGACCGTGCTGTCCATCAACTACATCGGTGACGGCCTGCGCGACGCGCTCGATCCGAGAAAGGTGCTCGGGCATTGACGACCGACCTCTGCTGGACCACCGCCGTCGACCTGGTCTCCCTCATTCGTCGCCGCAAGGTCTCGCCGCTCGAGGTGATGCAGGCCGTGCTCGCCCGCATCGAGACGGTGAACCCGCCCCTCAACGCCTACTGCACCGTGGCCGCCGAGCAGGCGCTCGCCGCCGCCCGGAAGGCCACGGCTGCGGTCGGCAAGAAGAGCGCGACGCTCGGACCGCTGCACGGCGTGCCGGTGTCGATCAAGGACCT
>JBKPRI010000246.1:0-9439 GCA_046734515.1 Candidatus Methylomirabilota bacterium
GGCCTCGACGGCCCCCTCCCAGCCCACCCCCAGGGATTGCGCGGGCGAAGCCCGCGCTCGAATGCGGACGTGTCCCTCGCATCTGCAGCGTTCTCGTCGCTCCGGTAACCGGTGATGGCGGCACCAGAATTCCTCGCGATCGGCCACGTCACGCTCGATCGTTTTGGCGATGAAGTGCGCCTGGGTGGGGGGGCGCTGTATTCGGCCATCACGGCGTATCGGTTGGGGCGGTCGGCAGCGATTCTTACGAGTCATGGGGGGGACTTTCCGCTGGATGCGGTGCCGCCGTCGATCGAGGTGGTGACGCTGGAGGCGCCGGCCACGACGGTGTTCGAGTACCAGGAGAGCGAGGGGCCGCGCGTGATGCGTGTCACGGCGACGGCGAGCCCGCTCGCCGCAGCCGATCTGCCGGAAGACTGGCGTGACGCGCCGCTGGTGCTGCTGGCGCCCGTCATCCAGGAAGTGGATCCCGGTCTCGCGGCGGCCTTCGGCGACGGCACGGTGGCGGCGGCCGCGCAGGGCTGGCTGCGCACGCTGGACGACCAGGGCGGCGTGGAGGCGGTGGCGTGGGAGTCCGCCGAGAACGTGCTCAACCGTCTGCAGGCGCTCTTCCTCAGCACGGAGGATGTCGCGGGTCAGGAGGAGGAGCTCACCGAGTGGGTGCAGCGCGTGCCGCTGGCCGTGATTACGGCCGGCGCGGCCGGCGCGCTGCTCTACGTCAACGGCGATCGCTTCGAGGTCAAGCCGCGCCCGACGGTGGAGGTGGATGCCACCGGCGCCGGTGACGTCTTCGCCACCGCGTTCATACTGCACTACCATCGCGACGGCGATCCGTGGGCGGCCGCCGAGGCCGCCACGTGCGCCGCCTCGCTCTCCGTCGAGGGCGAGGGCTGGTCGACCGTGCCCGACACCGCCACGCTGCAGGCCGCGCTGAAGGAGTACCGCGCGCGTCTCTAAATCTTGCTTTGTCGAGATGCGTCCGCCAGACTAACCGCGCGAACGTCTGCAGGAGGCCTGAATGTCGAATCACCTGAAGGAGCTGAACCGCTACGGCCAGTCCGTCTGGCTCGATTACATCCGCCGCAGCCTCATCGTGAGCGGTGAGCTGCGCCGGCTGATCGACGAGGACGGGCTGCGCGGCGTGACCTCGAACCCGGCGATCTTCGAGAAGGCCATCGCGGGCTCCACGGACTACGAGGGACAGCTCAAAGAGTTCGCCAAGCGGCGCGACCTGGACGGCAAGGCCGCCTACGAGATCCTGGCCGTGCGCGACATCCAGGACGTGGCCGACATCCTGCGGCCCATCTACGACTCGAGCGGCCGGCGCGACGGGTACGTCAGCCTGGAAGTCTCGCCCGAGCTCGCCAACGACACGCGCGGCACGCTCGACGAGGCGCGGCGGCTGTGGGGCGCCGTCCAGCGCAGCAACGTCATGATCAAGGTCCCGGCCACGCCGGCCGGCATCCCGGCCATCAGGACGCTCATCAGCGAGGGGATCAACGTCAACGTGACGCTGCTCTTCCACATCGACGCCTACGAGGCGGTGGCCGAGGCGTACATCTCCGGCCTCGAGGCGCTGGTGACCAGGGGCGGCGATCCGAGCAAGGTCGAGAGCGTGGCCAGCTTCTTCATCAGCCGCATCGACAGCGCCATCGATGCGCTCATCGACGCCCGGCTGAAGGCCTCCGACGACGCCATGGAGCAGGCGCTGCTGAAGGGCCTGGTCGGGCACGTGGCCATCGCCAACGCGAGGCTGACGTACCAGCGCTACAAGGACCTCTACCTGGGCGAGCGCTGGGCCAAGCTCGCGACAAAGGGCGCGCGCAGCCAGCGCCTGCTGTGGGCCAGCACCTCCAGCAAGAACCCCAACTACCGCGACGTGGTCTACGTCGAGGAGCTGATCGGCCCCGACACGGTCAACACGATCCCGCCCGCCACCTACGACGCCTTCCGCGATCACGGCCGTGCGCGCCCGAGTCTCGACGAGGATTTCGAGGACGCGCAGGACACGATGGACACGCTGGCCACGGTCGGCATCGACCTGAAGCACGTGACCGACGCCCTGCTGGTGGACGGCTGCAAGATCTTCGTGGACGCCTTCGCCAAGCTGCTGGCCGCCGTCGGTCAGCAGCTGCACACGCCGACCGAGGCCGGCAAGCGCCAGAGCGCCAGGCTCCCCGCGGATCTCGCCGCGGACACGAAGAGCACGCTCAAGGCCTGGGCCGACGGCGGCCGCGTGCAGCGGCTGTGGGCGCGGGACGCCGCGCTGTGGACGGGCGCCGACGAGGGCCGCCGGCTCGGCTGGCTGGGGACCACCGACGACCAGCTCGCGCTGATCAGCCACCTGCGCCAGGCGGCCCAGAACGTCAAGACCGCGGGCTTCACGCATGCGCTGCTGATCGGCATGGGTGGCACCGTCCTCGGCGTGGACGCCCTGGCCCGGACTTTCGGCAAGACGGCCGGCTTCCCGGCGCTGCACCTGATCGACTCCACCGATCCAGCGCAGGTGCAGGCGGTCGAGCGCGCGCTCGACCTGGCGCGCACGCTGGTCATCGTCTCGAGCAAGTCGGGCAGCACGCTCGAGCCCAACGCGCTGCGCGAGTACTTCTTCGAGCGCATGAAGGCGGCGGTAGGGCCGGCCGAGGCCGGCCGCCGCTTCGTGGCCATCACCGACGCGGGCTCCAAGATGCAGTACGCGGCCGAGGCCCACCACTTTCGCCGGGTGTTCTTCGGCGGCGGTGGGGTCGGCGGCCGCTATTCCGCGCTGAGCGATTTTGGTGTGGTGCCGGCGGCGATCATGGGCCTCGACGTCGTCAAGCTGCTCGGCGCGGCCGAGGAGATGGCGCACGCCTGCTCGGCCAGCGTGCCCGTCGACGAGAACCCCGGCGCCGTCCTCGGCATCATCATGGGCGTGGCGGCGCGCAAGGGCCGGGACAAGGTCACCCTGGTCGCCTCACCCGGCATCGCCGGCGTGGGCGTCTGGGTCGAGCAGCTGCTGACGGCGTCCCTCGGCAAGGGCGGCGGCGGCCTGCTCGCCGTCGACGGCGAGCCGGTGGGGCCGCCCGCCGTGTACGGCACCGATCGGCTGTTCGTGTACCTGCGGCTGGAGACGGCCGCCGACGCCGCGCAGGACGCAGCGGTGGCCGCGCTCGAGGCGGCCGGCCACCCCGTGGTTCGTATCGCCGTCGCCGAGCCGGACGGTCTCGGCGCCGAGTTCTTCCGCTGGCAGTTCGCCACTGCCGTGGCCGGGTCCGTGCTCGGCCTCAATCCCTTTGACCAGCCCGACATCGAGGGCAGCAAGGTGGCCACGCGCAAGCTGACCAGTGTGTTCGAGAAGAGCGGCACGATGGCCGCCGAGACGCCGTACCGCGAGGGCGACGGCCTCATCCTCTCTACCGACGCCCGGAACGCCCGCGAGCTGGACGCCGCGGCGCGCGAGAAGACGGTGGCGGCGGCGCTCAAGGCGCACTTCGGCCGCCTCAAGCCGGGTGACTACGTGGCCCTGCTGCCGTACCTCGAGATGAGCCCGGCCAACGAGGCGGAGCTGACGGGCTTGCGCGTGCTCGTGCGCGACAGGCTGAAGGTCGCCACCTCGGTCGGCTTCGGCCCTCGCTATCTGCACTCGAGCGGCCAGGCCTACAAGGGCGGCGCCAACTCCGGCGTGTTCGTGATGATCACCGCCGACGATGCGGCGGACATCCCGGTGCCCGGCCACAAGTACACCTTCGGCGTGGTCAAGGCGGCGCAGGCGCGCGGCGACTTCAGCGTGCTGGCCGAGCGCGGCCGGCGCGCCCTGCGCATCCATCTGGGCAAGGACGTGAAGGCCGGGCTGGCGGCGCTCGGCAAGGCCATCCAGCAGGCGATCGGCTAGCGGCATGCCGCGCACGATTCGCATCACCGCGGGGGGTGTGAGCGCGACCGCTGAGCTGAACGACTCGCGCGCGGCAGCGGCCATCGCCGCCAAGCTCCCGATCACGGCCAAGGCTGAGACGTGGGGCGACGAGATCTATTTCGGGCTGCCGTTCACCGCGCCCTCGGACGCGCCGCAGGAGACGGTCGCCCTCGGCGACCTCGGGTACTGGCCACCCGGCAAGGCGTTCTGCATCTTCTTCGGCCCCACGCCGATGAGCGGGGGCGACGAGATCCGGCCGGCCAGCGAGGTGACCGTGGTCGGGCGCATCACCGGCGACGCGCGCGCCTTCAAGAAGGTGCGGGCCGGAAGCGGGGTTACGATAGAAGCTGTCTGACCGTCGGAGAGGTGGACAGCATGAAGATCTTTCTCGATACCGCAAACGTCAACGAGATCAAGGAAGGCGTGGCGCTCGGCGTCGTCGACGGCGTCACCACCAACCCCTCCCTGGCCGCCAAGGAGAAGCGCGCGTTCCGCCCGCTCGTCGAGGAGATCTGCTCGATCGTGCCGGGGGACGTGAGCCTCGAGGTCGTCGCCACCACCTTCGAGGGCATGGTCAAGGAAGGCGAGGAGCTGGCGCAGGTCGCGCCGAACGTCGTCGTGAAGGTGCCGCTCACCGCGGATGGTCTGAAGGCGGTGAAGTACCTGTCGGGCAAGGGCATCCGGATGAACCAGACGCTCTGCTTCTCGGCGCCGCAGGCGCTGCTGAGCGCGAAGGCCGGCGCCACCTACATCAGCCCGTTCCTCGGCCGCCTCGACGACATCGGCGCCGTCGGCATGGACCTCGTGCGCGACATCTGCCAGATCTACCGCAACTACGGCTTCAAGACCCAGGTGCTGGCCGCCTCCATCCGCAGTCCGATCCACGTGATCGATGCCGCCAAAGCCGGCGCCCACGTGGCCACGATGCCGTACGCCGTGTTGCAGCAGCTCATCAAGCACCCGCTGACGGACGCGGGGCTCAAGAAGTTCCTGGAGGACTGGGAGAAGTCGGGCTCGAAGATCTAGCACGCCCCACGCCGCGTGCGCCCGGGCGCGGTCGCGGTAGCGGCGGAGCCTAGAGGCGGGGACGCACGTCCTTCGCGAAGCGCTCGTAGGTCTCGGTCATCTCTGGGATGTCGCGCATGCGGCTCTCCAAGATGACGTGGTGCACGCCGAGGTCGCGCAGCGCGCGCAGCTCGGTGATCGACTCGTCGGCGCTCTTGCGGGCCGGCAGGCCGACACGCGCGCTGATGGTGAGCGTGGCGGGATCGCGGCCCTCCCGCGCGCACACCTTCTTGAGCTCGGCGATGCCGTCGCGCATCTTCTCGACGCTGGGGAAGGCCGCGTGCCAGCCGTCGCCGAGCCTGACGACGCGCTGGAGGGCGCGCTCGGTGTGGCCGCCGATCCAGATGGGAATCGTGCCGGCGGCGGGACGCGGCCGGACGCCCACGTCGTCGAACGCGAAGAACTCGCCCTTGAACCGCACGCGCGCGTCCTTCCAGCAGGCGCGCATGACGCGGATGGCCTCGTCGCTCCAGGCGCCGCGCCGCGCGTGCTCGACGCCGAGCAGCTCGATCTCCTCCTTCATCCAGCCCACGCCGGCGCCGAGGATCACGCGGCCGGGCGCCACGTGATCGATGGTGGCCAGCATCTTGGCGGTCAGCACCGGATGGCGATGCGGCAGCACGAGCACGCTCGTGCCCAGCCGGATCTTGCTGGTGAGGCCGGCCACCAGCGCCAGCACGGTCAGCGGCTCGAGGAAATCGGTCTCGGGCGAGAGCGGGAAGTCGCCGGTGGCGTTGTACGGGTAGCGCGAGCGGATGGTGTAGGGGAGGACCACGTGATCGCTCACCCACAGCGAGTCGTAGCCGAGCGCCTCGGCGCGGCGCGCGAACAGCGTGAGCGCCTCGCGCGTGGCCGCCGGCCCATAGACCGGCAGGTGGCAGCCGATGTTCATCCGTGGACCACGCGATCGGTGAGCTCGCCGTCCTGGATCATCTGGGCCAGCCGCGAGCGCTGGATCTTGCCGCTGGAGGTCTTGGGAATGGTGTTGCTGCGCACCAGCAGCACGCGCGAGGGGCGATGGCCCCGGCTCTTGTGCACGCGGCCGACGATCTCCTTCACGAGCTCGCGGTACTCGTGCTCCTGCGCGGTCTCGCTGCGCACCTCGGCCACCACGTGCAGCCGCTGCGTGCCGGTGCGCTCGCTGTCCACGCCGACGGCCGCGGAGTACCGCACGCCCGGCACGTGGTCCACGACCTCCTCGATGTCGGCCGGCAGCACGTTCTCGCCGCCGAGGATGATGATGTCCTTCAGGCGGCCGGTGATGAACATGTAGCCGGACTTGTCGACGAAGCCGAGGTCGCCGGTGCGCAGCCAGCCGTCGGCGCTCAGCACCTTGGCGGTTGCCTCGGGATTGTTGTAGTAGCCCTTCATCACGCCCGGGCTCTTCACGCAGATCTCGCCCTCCATGCCTGCCGGCAGGATGGCCGTGCCCGCTGCGCCGTCACCGGCCGGCTCCAGCACACGTACCTCGACGCCGCGGCACGGCTGGCCCACCGACACGAAGCGGCCGGAGGCATCCAGCAGAAGCGGCGTGTGGCGCGGCCAGATGGCGACGGCCAGCGTCGCCTCGGCCAGCCCGTAGCACGGGCACACGACGTTCTTGAGGCCGAAGTGCGATTCGAACGCCTGGATCGTCGAGGTGCGGACGGGCTCGGCGCCGGACAGCGCGGCCTTGAGCGTCGTGAGGTCGAGGTCGGAGGTGTCGCGCGTGTGGCGCACGCAGTTGCGATAGCCGAAGTCGGGCGACACCGTGAACGTCGCCTTGATCTTCGTGATCAGCTCCAGCCAGTGGCGCGGGTTGCGCAGGTCGGGCGGGAGCAGCCAGATCGGCGTGGCGGTGAGCGGCGGCGTGAACGAACAGCCGATGAGCCCCATGTCGTGATAGAGGGGCAGCCACGACACCACGCGATCGGTGGCGGTGATCCCGGCCGCCTCGGACATGAACCGGCACGTGTCCACCACGTTACGGTGGGTCAGCATCACGCCGCGCGGCTGCCCCGTCGAACCCGACGTGTACTGGATGAACGCGAGGTCGTCCGGCATCGCCTCGTGCGCGCGCGGCGGAGTGCCGTCGACGTCCAGGTCGTTGGGATCGAGAATCATGCGGACGTTGGGGGCCAGGGCCGCGCTCTCGTCCACGCCGGGCCGGAACCAGCCGACGGTGGTGACCGCCACGGCCTCGGAGTCGCGGAAGATGTTGGCGGTCGCCTCCACGCCCAGGGTGGGATAGAGCGGCACCGGCACCGCGCCCAGCCGCACGCAGCCGAAGAACGTGTAGAAGAACTCGGCGCACGTCGGGTAGATGAGGCAGACCTTGTCGCCGGCGTGGATGCCCGCGCGGGCCAGGCCCGCCGCGTACCGGCCGGCCTGCTCCCAGAGCCGCGCGTACGTCACCGTCTCGTCGAAGACGTTGAAGTACTGCATGGCCGGCGAGCGCTCGGCTCGCCGGCGCATCGTCTCGCCCAGCGTGATCGTGTCGTACAGCTCGAGATCGGCCATGGCTAGGTCCTCATCAGGGACGCGTGCCCAGCGTCGCCATCGTCTCGTAATCAAGCCCGTCGCGCAGATAGAGCACGCGCACGTCGTCCCCGGGCTGGTGATCCTTCAGCGCGGCCAGGAGATCCTCGAAGCCGTGCAGCGGCGTGTCGCCGAAGCGCACGAGCACGTCACCCTCGCGCAGCCCCGCCTTCTCGGCGCCGCTGCCGGCGACGACCTGCGAGAGTCGCACGCCGTCCGACTCGCCGCCGGCGCCGCCCACGCCGAGGAACACGCGAGCGCCGACCGAGGGCTCCGGCCGCTCACGCTGGGGCCGCGGCAGCTTGACGTACGCCGGCCGCGCCTCGGCGGCCAGCCGCTCGCCGATCGCCGCGCCGAGAGCGGCGATCCGCGCCATGCCGGCGGCGTCGATCTTGTCCGCGGTGTCCGTGGGCTTGTGATAGTCGGGATGCGCGCCGGTGTGGAAGAACAGCACGGGCGTGCCCGCGCCGTAGAACTGGCTGTGGTCGGACGGACCGTACGGCGAGTCGCGCAGGCTCGCACTCACGCCGGTCGCTCGCGTGGCCTCCTTGACCACCGCGCGCAGCGTGCTGCCGCTCTCGACGCCGCCGATCGTCAGCTTGCCGTCGCGCAGCCGCCCGACCATGTCGAAGTTGAGCATGGCCGCTGTGCGGGCGATCTCGACCGCCGGCGCCTTCACGTAGCGCCCGGAGCCGACCAGGCCCAGCTCCTCGGCGCCGAAGAGCGCGAACACCAGCGTGCGCGGACGGGGACCGGCGGCGGCGAACGCGCGTGCCAGTCCCACGACGACCGCGGTGCCGGAGCCGTTATCATCGGCGCCCGGATAGACGGCGCCGTGGCTCAGCCCCAGGTGATCGTAGTGGGCGCCGAACACGAGCGCCTCGCCGGCCAGCGCCGGATCCGTGCCCGGCAGGATTCCGATCACGTTCACCGCGCTGCGGTCCGCGAGCTCGAGCGCCACGCGGATCTCGACCCGCGCGCCGGCAAGCGGGGCGGACGCGGGTGCCCGGCGCTCCGCGATGGTGTCGGCCAGGCGCGCGACGGTCGTGCCTGCCGGCGCGAGCAGCCTGTCGGCGGCCGCCGGGGTGAGCGTCGCGGACACGATGCGGACGGCGGCGCTGGTGGCTCCGAGCGTGGGCAGCGGGTCGGCGACCAGGAGCAGCGCCCGGGCGCCGGCGCGACGGGCGGCGATCAGCCTGTCGAGGCGCGACGCGCGCACGCCGGACAGGTGCCTGGGGGCGCCGTCCAGCGCTAGCACGATGCGATCGCGGACGTCCACGCCGTCCCAGTCGTCGTAGCCCTCGGCCGGCGCGCTCACGCCGTAGCCGACGAACACGACGTCGCCGGTGACAGTCTCGCGCAGCGAGCCCCCGTGCGGCGCCCATTCCCGGTCCAGGTCCAGCATCCTGCCATTGATCGCAAGGGCGGTGCCGGGAGCGACGCGGGTCGCGGTGGTTACCACGAACGATTGAAAAAATGACTCTCGCTCGCCGCCCGGCTGCAGGCCCGCCGCCTTGAGCCACTCGGCGATCCGCTCGGCCGCCAGGTCGCCCCCCGCGCTGCCGGAGCGCCGTCCGTCCATGCCCGGTCCCGTCAGCGCTTCGACGGTGGCCTTGAGCTCGGCCGCGGCCGGCGGCGCGAGGGCGCGGACGGCGGATGCTGGCTGGGCGGCGAGGAGAAGGAGGGCGGTGCCGAGCGCGAGGCCCGAACGACGGCGAATCACCTGGTCATTCTATATGAGATGGGGTCCCCGAAATGGCCCCCAAGCCCCCAGGGCGCCCCTCGAAAGCCGCGGCGTGCTTCCGCGCTGTGGGCCGTGGCACCCCTCGAGCGGCCGCGTGCTCGCTCCGGTTACTTCACGGCGATGATGCGGCCGCCGGTCATCGTGACGAGATCGGCGGGGGTGAGGCGGAAGACGGTGTTGGGATGGCCGGCGGCGGCCCAGATCGCGTCCCACTGCATGAG
>JBKPRI010000247.1:0-11580 GCA_046734515.1 Candidatus Methylomirabilota bacterium
CGTCACCATCGCGCACGTTCTCGACGTCCGCCGGCAGGCCCTCGTCGCGGTAGATCATCTTCCCGACGCGCAGCCCGCGATAGCGCCCACGCAGCTGCTCCACGCCTCCGAGGTGATCGCGGTGGCGATGCGTCAGCACCACGCGCGAGGGCTGCGACCAGCCGCGCTCGTTCATGTAGCGCTCGAACAGCGGCAGGTAATCCGGCACGCCCGCGCCGGTGTCGAGCAGGATCGGATCGCGCCGTCCAATCAGATACGTGTTGGTGCCCGGCCCCGTCATCATCCCGGGATTCAGTCCGAGCACACGGCCGACGAGCGGCGTTGGAGTGGCAGTCTTCGGGAATCCGGAATCGATCCAGCTCATGGCACCACCACTTTCGAGCGCCGGCTTCGCCGGCGCAAGCCCTTTCTGGGGCAGCCCGAGCGCCGTGCGAAGTCCCTCCGAGTCACACACCCAAGTAGCGGTGCTGCACGTCGGCGCGGGCGCGGAGCTCGGCCGACGTGCCGCTCCAGACCACTCGCCCCTTCTCGAGGACGTAGTGGTGGTCGGCCAGGCGCGTGAGCGCGTCCACATTCTTGTCGATGACCAAAATGGACAGTCCCTCGGCCTTGAGCCGAGCGAGACAGCGCCAGATCTCGCCGCGAATCAGCGGGGCCAGTCCCTCGGTGGCCTCGTCGAGGATCAGCAGCCGGGGATTGGTCATCAGCGCGCGGCCCACCGCGAGCATCTGCTGCTCGCCGCCGGAGAGCGTGGCGCCCATGCTGCGCGCGCGCGCGGCCAGCTGGGGGAAGAGCTCGAACACGCGCTCGACGGTCCAAGGCGCCGGCACGCGGCGCCGGTTGGAGGCGGTGGCCACGAGGTTCTCGCGCACGGTGAGGTTCGGGAACACCTGGCGGCCTTCGGGGACCAGGCCGAGCCCCGCCTGCGCGATGCGGTGCGCCGGCAGGCCGTGAAGCGCGCGGCCCTCGAAGCTCACGCGGCCGGCACGGACCGGCAGCAGCCCCATCGTCGCCCGAACGGTGGTGGTCTTCCCCATGCCGTTGCGCCCGAGCAGCGTCACCAGCCGCCCGGTCTCGACCGCGAGGTCGACGCCGAACAGCACCTGGCTCACGCCGTAGGACGCCTCCAGCCCCTCGATGGCGAGCATCAGTCGGCCGCGTCCTCCCCGAGATAGGCACGGCGCACCTCGGCGTTGGCGCGAATGGCTTCGGGCGCGCCGGTGGCGACGACGCGACCGTAGACCATCACGCTGATGCGATCGGCGAGGGCGAACACCGCGTCCATATCGTGCTCGACCAGCACCATCGTGTGCGCGCCGCGCAGGGTGCGCAGCAGCTGCACCATGCGCTGGGACTCGTCGATGCCCATGCCGGCCACCGGCTCGTCGAGCAGCAGCAGCCGTGGCCGCGTGGCCAGCGCCATGGCGATCTCGAGCTGGCGCTGCTCGCCGTGCGCAAGCGCGCCGGCGACCACCTCCGCGCGCTCGGCCAGGCCGACCCGCGCGAGCATCTCGTGCGCAGGCTCGCGCAGCGCACGCTCGATGCGTGCGGGGCGCCAGAAGCGAAAGCTGTGCCCGGCGTGCGCCTGCACGGCGAGCGCGACGTTGTCGAGCGCGGTGAACTCGCGAAAGATGCTGGTGATCTGGAAGGAGCGCGCCAGCCCGCGGTGCGAGCGTGCCGGCGCGCCGAGCGCGGTGACGTCCTGGCCGGCGAAGCGGATGGCGCCGGCGTCGGGAGCCAGATCGCCGGAGAGCTGGGCGATGAGGGTCGTCTTGCCGGCGCCGTTGGGGCCGATGACGGCCAGCGTCTCGCCGTCGCCGACATCGAGATCGACACCGTCGGTGGCGACGAGGCCGCCGAAGCGCTTGCGCAGGTGGCGCACCGAGAGCAGGCCCTCAGTCATGGCGCGCGCCTGGCAGCAGGCCCCAGAGTCCGCGCCGCGCATAGAGAACGATGAGCACCAGCAGCGGCCCGAGCACCACCTGCCAGTGGGCCGTCCACGCGGCCAGCACGTCCTCCAGCAGCAGGAACACGAAGGCGCCCAGCACGGGACCGAACAGCGTGCCCATTCCACCGAGGATGACCATCACCATGATGTCCCCCGAGCGCGTCCAGTGCATGTAGCTCGGCGTCAGGTACTCCGTCTGGTTCGTCAGCAGCGCGCCGGCCAGGCCGCACGCCGCCCCCGCCAGCACGAACGCCGCCAGCTTGTAGCGATAGGTCGCGAATCCGACGGCGCGCATGCGCGGCTCGTTGGACTTCGCCGCCCGGATGACCAGGCCGAAGCGCGCATGGACGAGCCGGTGGCCGACCCAGAGCAGCCCGACGAGGAGCGCGAGGACGACGTAGTAGAAGACGACCGCGTTGCCGAGGTCGAGCGCGCCGCCGAACTGGCTGCGCCGCGCCAGGCGCATGCCGTCGTCGGCGCCCCAGGCGTTGATGGAGATGCCGAGGTAGTACAGCATCTGCGTGAACGCCAGCGTGATCATGATGAAGTACACGCCGCTCGTGCGCAGCGACACCGCCCCGATCAGCAGCGCCACCAGCGCCGAGAGCCCGACGGCCAGCGGCCACTGCACGAGCCCGCTGTGGATCCCATAGAAGGCCGGGATGGCCACGGCGTAGGCGCCGATGCCGAGGTACGCCGCGTGGCCGAAGCTGACCATGCCGCCGAAGCCGAGGATCAAGTCGAGGCTCACCGCGGCGATGGCGAAGATCATGATGCGGCGCACGAGGTCGAGGTAGAAGGGCTGGTTGAGCAGGCCCGCCGCGGCCGGCACCAGCGCCAGCACGACGAAGCCGGCGGCCAGCGTGAGCACGCGCGCGGTCGGCATCAGCCGCGCGCGGCGGGAAACAATCCCTGGGGACGGAAGCACAGCACCGCCGCCATGAGGATGTAGATCAGCATCGAGGCAAGCGCGGGGCCGGCGTCGTTGGCGGCGACGGGGCCGAGCACCCCGCTCAGCATCGGCTTGAGGAACGCGCGGCCGAGCGTGTCCACCATGCCGACGACCACGGCGCCCACCAGCGCCCCGCGGATCGAGCCGATGCCGCCGATGACGATGACCACCAGCACCTGGATGAGGATGTCGTCGCCCATCCCGGGCTGCACGGTGTAGATCGGGCCGGCCATGAGCCCGCCGAGGGCGGCCAGCGCTGCGCCGAAGCCGAACACCAGCGTGTAGAGCAGGCGCACGTTGACGCCAAGCGCGGCCACCATGGTGCGGTTGCTCGCGCCCGCGCGGATCAGCATGCCAAGGCGCGTGCGGCTGACGACCACGTAGAGCAGCAGCGCGACGGCGAGCCCGACGAGAATGATGACCGCGCGGTAGGCGGGATACCGCAGCCCCGGGAGCAGCGTGAGATGACCGGCCAGCGCGGGCGGCACCGTCGTGAAGAGCGCGGTGCGGCCCCACACGATGGCCACGGCCTCGTTGAAGAACAGGATCAGCCCGAAGGTGGCGAGCACCTGGTCCAGGTGGTCACGCTCGTAGAGCGTGCGCAGCGCGATCACCTCGACGAGCATGCCGACGGCCAGCGTCGCGATGAGCCCGAAGAGGACGCCCAGCAGGAAGGAGCCCGTCCGCGTGTAGGCCGCCGTCGCGAAGTAGGCCCCCACCATGTAGAGCGACCCGTGGGCGAGGTTGACGAGGTTCATGATGCCGAACACGAGCGTCAACCCCGCGGCCATCAGGAACAGCATCACGCCGAACTGCAGGCCGTTGAGACACTGCTCGAGAACGAGCAGCCCGCTCACGAGTGCGTCGGCGCTACCACTTCATCGGGCACTCTTGGTAATAGGCGTCCTTGTGGCTCTCGAAGACGGTCTTCTGGATCTGCATCTCCACCTCGCTCGCGCCCTTCACCGCCTTCAGCAGGTAGAAGTTCTCGATCGGGTGGTGGTTGACGTTGTAGGTGAACTTGCCCCGCGTCGACTTGAAGTCGGCCTTGCGCATGGCCGCGACCATGCCCTTCTTGTTCGAGAGATCGCCCTTCACCGCGCGCACGGCGGAGTCGATCAGCAGGATGCCGTCGTAGCTCTGGGCCCCGTAGTAGGACGGCGTGTAGCCGAACTTCTTCTTGAAGTCGGCCACGTACTTCTGGCTCGCCTCGTTCTTGAGATCGGGGCTCCAGTAGCGCGCCTCGAAGTTGCCGACGGCGGCGTCGCCGACGGCCGGCAGCGTGGTCTCGTCCACGGTGTACACGGAGTAGAGCGGCACCTGGTCGCGCAGGCCGGCCTGGGCGTACTGCTTGAGGAACTGGATGCCCATGTCGCCCGGGTAGAACACGAACACCGCCTTCGGGTTGGCGGCGCGCAGCGCGGTGATCTCGGCCTGGTAGTCCTGCTGCCCGAGCTTCGTGTAGACCTCGTCGACGATCTTGCCCTTGAAGTACCGCTTGAAGCCGTTGACCATGTCCTTGCCGGCCGCGTAGTTCGGCGCCATCACGTAGACGTCGCTGATCTTCTGGTCTTGCATGTGCTTGCCCATGGCCTCGGGCGTCTGATCGTTCTGCCACGACGTCGTGAAGTACAGCTCGTTGCACATCTTGCCGGCCAGCTCGTGCGGCCCGGCGTTGGTGCCCACCATCAGCGTGCCGGCCCCGGTTACCGTCGGCGCCACCGCGAGCATCACGTTGGACCAGATGATGCCGCTGACGAAGTTGACCTTGTGCTTCTTGAGCATCTCGTCGGCCAGCTGCTTGCCGACATCGGGCTTGCGCTGGTCGTCACCGTAGATGACCTCGGTCTCGACCCCACCGACCTTCCGGCCGAGGTGGTCGAGCGCGAGCTCCACCGAGTCTTTCATGTGCTTGCCGATGACGCCGGCCGGGCCGGACAGCGTCGTGATGAACCCGATCTTCACGGGCTCGGCGGCGCGGGCCTGCACCGCGAAGAGCGCGGCGACGAGCGCGAGGACGAGAACGCCTCGGAATGTGCGCACGGGTGGCCTCCTTGTTTGGCGCGGGATTCTAGCACGTTAGCGCGGGATCCAGGCGATGGCGTCGATCTCCACGTTGACCCCGGCGCGCGGCGCGCTGGCCTCCACCGTGGTGCGCGCGGGCTGCACGCCCTTGAAGTAGTCGCGGAACACGCGATTGAACGCGTCGAAGTCCTTCATGTCGCGCAGGAACACGCCCACCTTCACCACGTGCTGCAGCGATGTGCCCGCCGCCTCCAGCACCTTGGCGACGTTGTCGAGCGTCACGCGCGTCTGCTCGGCGATGTCCGTGGACACCACCTGCTTGTTCACGGGATCGAGCGGCCCCTGTCCGGAGACGAAGACGAAGTCTCCGCACTTCACGCCCTGCGCGATGGGCGACTCCATGCCGGCCGAGAAGCCGGTGGTGGGCGCCGCTTTCGTGTAGACGACTTCTGGTTTCATGCCGGATCTCCCCTCAAGCGTCGAGCGACCTCACCCGGGATCGGCCTGGCCTCGAGCGGCTCGCTCGGCGCCGACGGCCGCCGCACCCACGCGCGCACTTCGAACCCGGTGGCGCAGGCGCGGCCGTCCACCGTGAGCTCGTATTCCATGCGGAACGTCGTGTCTTTAACCCAGGCCACCGTCGCATGGATCCTCAGGACGTCACCCCAGCGCACGGGCGAAACGAAGCGCGCACCGGACTCCAGGATGGGGACGCCGACGATGCCGTGCTGCGGGAACAGCGTCGTCCACGGCAGCCCCAGCGCGTCGAACAGCGAGTCGCACGCCAGGTCGAACCACTCGTAGAAGCGCGGATAGAACACGATGCCCGCCCAGTCGACGTCGCCCCAGCGCACCTTCACGTCGATCGTGTGGCTCGCCATGGGCTAGAGCGTGCGCTCCGCCCACTCGCGGAGCACGTAGCGCTGCAGCTTACCGGTGACCGTGCGCGGAAGCTCCTCCACGACGGCGATGCGGCGCGGACGCTGGTGCGACGGCAGGGCTGCGGCCAGCCGCTCCTCCAGCGCGCTCACCAGCGCCTCGGGCTCCTCCCCGCCCCGGGAGACCACGAAGGCCACCGGCTTCACCAGTCCCGCCTCGGCCGGCGCCCCGACCACGCCCGCCTCGGCAACGTCGGGATGCGCCAGCAGCGCCGCCTCCACATCGGCCGGGGCCACCCACTGCCCGGCCACCTTGAACATCTCGTCGTCGCGGCCGGCGTGGTGATAGAAGCCGTCGGCATCACGGGTCATGACGTCGCCCGTCCGGAACCATTCACCCCGGAACGCCCGGCGCGAAAGGTCGAGCCGGTTCCAGTAGCCGGGGCTCGCCGACGGCGTGCGCACGTGCAACACGCCGGGTTCACCGTCACCCACCGGGCGGCCCTCGGGGTCGAGCAGTCGCGCCTCGGTGCCCGGCACCGGCACGCCCGCCGAGCCCGCGCGGCTCTTGCCGGGTCGATTGGACAGCACCATGAAGATCGTTTCGCTGGCGCCGAGGCCGTCGAGGATCTCCACGCCGAAGCGCGCGCGCCAGGCGTCGTAGAGCTCGGCGGGCAGCCGCTCGCCAGCCGACACGCACGCGCGCACCGAGCGGAAGGCATCGGCCGGCAGATTTGCACGCAGCAGGCGGCTGTAGAAGGTCGGCACCGAGAAGAACAGGGTCGGCTGGAACGCGTGCAGCGCGCTCGTCACGCTCGGCGGATCCGGCCACGCCGGATCCAGCCAGGTGGTGGCGCCCGCGTAGAACGGAATCAGCAACGCGTTGCCGAGCGCGTAGGCAAAGAAGAGCTTGGAGGTCGCCATCACGCGATCGGTATCGCCGACGTTGAGGACGTCGAGCCCGTAATGACGGCAGGCCAGCAGATCACGGTGCAGATGCATGGCCGCCTTCGAGCCGCCGGTGGTGCCAGACGTGTAGAGCCAGAACGCGGTGTCGTCGCCGCTGACGGACTCCAGCGCGCACTCGGGCGCCGCGGCGGACATCAGCGCGCCGAACATGCCGGGGCCACTGCCGGTGGTGATCACGGCGCGCAGGTGCGGCAGATCGGTGAGCGGCCCCTTGGCGTCGGCCAGCAGCGCCGCGTCGGCCACCAGCACGCGCGCGCGGCTGTCGCGCAGCAGCGCCACCCACTGCGCGGGGGCCAGCCGCGTGTTCAGCGGCACGGCGACAGCGCCGATGCGGAGAGCCCCGAAGAAGGCCGCCACCCACTCGACACCATCGGGCAGCAGCAGCGCCACGCGCTGCTCGGGCTCCAGCCCGAGCCCGCGCAGCACGTTGCCGCAGCGGCAGGCCAGCCGCAGCATCTCACGATAGGTCGTGGGGCCGGCCGGCGTGCGGATCGCGGGGCGCTCGCCGGCCCCGCCGGCGACGGTGTCGTCCAGAAAGGCGCTGACCGCGTTGGCCATCGGGCGCCAGTCTACGGCGTCTGATACAGAACGCGCACGACAGTTCCGGCGTGCCGGCCCGGGCCCGTCGTCGCGCGTGTGATACAACCGTGCCGTGACAGCCGAACGACCGGGCGGCGGCAAGACGGTGCTGGTGACCGGGGCCCAGCGGGGCATCGGCCGCGCGGTGGCCCTCCGCTTCGGCCAAGCGGGAGCCGACGTGGCGCTGAACTTCCTCGACGACGAGGCGGGGGCCAAGTCGGCGGCGGCGGAGATCGCCGCCGTCGGCCGCCGCGCCGTGACGCTCGCGGCCGACATCTCGAAACCTGATGAGGCCCGCCGCCTGGTGGCCGAGGCCGAGCGCGCGCTCGGGCCGCTCGACGTCCTCGTGAACAACGCGGCCATCTTCCCGCGCGCGCCCTTCCTCGAGCTCACCGAGCAGATGTGGGACGCCGTGCTCGACACGAATTTGAAGTCGACGTTCGTGTGCTCGCAGGAAGCGGCACGCCGCATGGTGGCGGCGAAGCGACCGGGCGCGATCATCAACGTCTCGTCCGGCGCCCCCTACCGCGGCTCGATGCGCGCGACCGCGTACATGGCCAGCAAGCTCGGCATCGTCGGCCTCACGCGCGGCATGGCCCGCGAGCTCGCCCCGCACGGCATTCGCGTCAACGCGATCGCCCCCGGCATCACGAACACCGCGATGCCCCGCCTGGGCAACACCGAGGACGCGCTGGCCGCGCTCGGCAAGGCAAATCCCAGCGGCCGCCTCGCGGAGCCCGACGACATCGCCGACGTCGCCGTCTTCCTCGCCTCCGACGCCGCCCGCTGGGTGGTGGGCCAGCTCATTCACGTCAACGGCGGGGATTATCACGGCTAGGACGTAGTGATGTGACGCGGCCCCTGGTGCGCGCGCTCCTCGCTCTCGCGGTCCTGTCCGGCGGACTCGCCGGCGCCACCGCGCCCGCCTCGACGCGGGAGCTCTCTCCGGAGGAGCGTACGCGCCTGCGCGCGGGCGACGTGCTGGTCTCGGACACGCTGCCACCGGGCGCGACCGAGTCCGCACGCGGCGGCACCGCGCTGGCGCTCGTGCGCGCATCACCGGACCAGGTGTGGCGCGTGATCACCGACTATCCCGGCCACCCGCGCTACTACCCGCGCGTCACCGCCACCGAGGTCGTCGAGCGCGACGCCCGGCGCGTGGTCGTTCGCTACCAGGTCGGCATCGGCCCGTTCTCGTTCGCCTTCCATATGGACAAGTTCCCCGACGAGCGCCGCCGCCGCATCGACTGGCACCTCGCCGAAGGGCGGAGCCACGGCTTCTTCCGGGAGAACTCAGGCTACTGGCAGGTCGACCCCGCGGAGCCAGACAGCCTCGTGACCTACGCGATCGCCGTGCGCACCTCGCTGCCTACTTTCCTCACGCAGAGCTCGGAGCGCGCGAGCCTGACCGACACGGTGCTCGCACTCCGGAAGCTCGTGGAGGACGACGCCGGAGCACGACGCTGAGGCGGCGAGCAGCCCAGAGCGCTTGACGAGTTTTACCGCGTCTGTAACGGAAAGCGGTTCGCCTTCCAGTCGAAGCCGGCCCACGCGTGATCCATGCGATCGCTCACACCCTGGAACTTCTGCTGACCGTCGGCGTGCGCGGCCCACAGCTCGTCGACCGACTTGAACTGCGCGAGGTAGCCGAGCCCGTATTCGCCCGGCTCGGCCATCTGCATGTCACCGGCGATGAAGCGGCGGTAGCCCTCGCCCGGATGGATCCAGAACGCTTCCGACGTCTCCTCGGTGAAGAGCGCGGGGGCCTGGTCCTCGGGGACGCGGCAGAGGAAGAAGCGGGCGGTGAAGCGGATCGGGCTCGAGGTCGGCGTGACGAAGTGCGAGAGGTAGCGCAGGCCACGCACGTCGGCGCACCAGCCCTCGCGCGCCAGCAGGGCGGGCAGCGAGCCGCCGGCCATCAGCTCCTGGCGGAGACGGGTCAGCGCGCTCAGCGTGGCCGGTTTTCGTGCGTCGATCGGACGGCCGTCGACATCGCACGCGAGAAGAATCCCGCTCTCCTCGAGCAGCTCGCGCACGGCGGTGAGCCAGAAGGCCAGCGCGGGAATCGCATCGTGCCCGGGAAAGATGTCCGCGGCAGCGGCGACGTCGAGCCCGCGCACGCAGGCCACGGCGTCGGGCGCGCCGTCGGCGGGGTCCACGCGGCCGCCCGGGAACGCATAGTAGCCGCCGAGGAACTTCATCGTCTTCTTGCGCCGGATCATCCAGACCTCGAGCGGCTCGGCGGCGCCGGGCGCGGCGTCCCGCACGATGACGACCGACGCGGCGGGTCGGGGCTCGACGGGCGAGACGGCGCGGTCCGACATCGCTCCGTTATACCCGACGGCCGGTGCGCGCGCACGGAGGGTGTAGCTTGACGGCTGTGGCGATCGTGACCTCGTTGGCACCGATCCGGTTTGCCGGGGCGACCCTCGGGCAGTCGCGGCACGTTTGTGCGTTTTTCAATACGCGCGACGAGGAGTATCGGGTGACGCTGCCCTTCATCGCCGACGGCTTCGAGCGCGGAGAGAAGGCGTTCCACATCACCGATCCCGCGCTGCGAGGCGATCATCTGAGACGCCTCGGCGAGGTCGGCATCGACACCGCGGAGACCGAGAAGCGCGGCCAGCTCGAAGTGCTCGTGTGGGAGCAGGCGTACCTGCGTGACGGTCACTTCGACCAGAACCGGATGCTGGTGCTCCTCCAGGAGGTGCTGGACACGGGACACCGCCAGGGATTCCCGCTGACCCGCCTGCTCGCGCACATGGAATGGGCCCTGGAGGATCGTCCCGGTGTCGACGACCTCGTGGAGTACGAGACGCGGCTGAACTACCTGCTGCCGCGGTATCCCGATCCGGTCGTCTGAACGTACGACACCGCCAAGTTTGGCGGAGGCGTCGTGCTCGACATCATGCGAACGCACCCGATGGTGGTCGTGGGCGGGGTGTTGCAGCAGAATGCGTTCTTTGTTCCGCCCGACGAGTTCCTCGCGGAGCTTCGCGAACGCGGAATCGCCGCCCGATGATCGACGACGAGGTCCGCCGCCTGCGGTCGTGCATCCGCGACCTGGTGGCACTCAGCGCACTGCCGGCGGTCTGGGTCGGCCGCAGCGCCGAAGACATCCTCGGGGGTCTGCTCGACGTCGTCCGCAGCATGTTGCGGCTGGAGCTCGTGTACGTCCGCCTGGCCCTCGAGGACGAGGCGACAGTCCTGGAGCGGGCGAGCGGGGCGCGCACGGATCTCGCTCCCCAGGGGACGGCGATCGGGCGAGCCCTGACAGCCCGGCTGACAGGAGCCGAGGCCGACGGGGCGGACGTCGTCTCGCCGCTCGACGGCCGCCCGCTCCGCGCCGTGAGCCTGCCCTTCACGGTCGGGGCGCAGCCCGGGCTGCTGATCGCCGCCGACGGTCGCCGCGACTTTCCCACCGACACCGATCGCCTGCTGCTGTCGGTGGCGGTCAACCAGGGCGCGGTCGCGCTGCAGGGTGCCCGCCTGCTCGCCGACAACGCCCGCCTCGCCCACGAGGCGCGCGAAGCCAACCGGATGAAGGACGAGTTCCTGGCGACGTTGTCGCACGAGCTCCGGACACCACTGAACGCGATCCTGGCGTGGACGCGGCTCCTGCGCTCGACCACGCTCGATGCGGCCACGACGGCGCGCGGGGTGGACACGATCGAGCGCAACGCGTACACGCAAGCCCAGCTCGTCGAGGACCTGCTCGACCTGTCGCGCATCGTTTCGGGGAAGCTGAGCGTCGAGCTGCTGCCGGTGGCGCTGCCCACGCTCGTCGACGCCGCGGTCGACGCGGTGGCCGCCACCGCCGACGCCAAGCGCGTGCGCCTGGAGCGCCGCGTCGAGGACACCGTCGGGCTCGTGCTCGGTGATGCCAGCCGCCTGCAGCAGGTGCTGGGGAACCTGCTCTCGAATGCCGTGAAGTTCACGCCGTCCGGCGGCCGCATCGACGTCGTGCTGCAACTCCGCGGCACGGAGGCGGAGATCGTGGTGAGCGACACCGGACAGGGCATCGAACCCCGCTTCCTGTCGGAGGTGTTCGATCGGTTCCGGCAGGCCGACGCGTCGACGACGCGGCGATCCACCGGGCTCGGCCTGGGGCTGGCCATCGTCCGTCACCTCGTCGAGGCGCATGGCGGTCGCGTCTTCGCGGCGAGCGAGGGCCCCGGCCGCGGGGCCCAGTTCACGGTCGTCCTGCCGCTCGCGGTGCTGGACACGCC
>JBKPRI010000248.1:0-33310 GCA_046734515.1 Candidatus Methylomirabilota bacterium
GTCCTGGACGCGTGGCGCCGGCGCGCCGCCCGACTGACGCAGTCGCGCCTCGGCGTCCTCGATCCGCTTCAGCACGTCCTCCAGCCGTCGCGGCTCGGGCCGTCGGGTGGCGCGTACGGCGGCGATCTCCAGCTCCACGCGGGGATGCGGCGACTCGCGCATGGCCTCGTCGGCGTCGAGGAAGGCGCGCAACACGTACAGGAGGTCGTCGAGCGACGCCGCCTCGCCGAGCGCGCGCAGCTCGGTGGCCTCGGCGTGCGGCACGTCGGCGAGCTTCGCCGCCGGCGCGGCCTTCACCACGAGCGCGCGGCGAAGCAGCTCGATCACGTCGCGCGCGAACGCGCCGAGGTCCTCGCCCTCGCGGGCAGCTCGATCGATCGCCTCCAGCGCCGGCGTGGCCTCGTGCCCGACGACCGCCCGGGCGAAGGCGCGCACCTCGGCGGGCGCCGTGGTGCCGAGCAGGGCGGCCGTGGTCTCGGCCTCCAGCGCGCCGTTGCCGTAAGCGATCGCGGTGTCGAGCAGCGAGAGCGCGTCGCGCAGCGAGCCTTCGGCCGCGCGAACCACCGCGGGCAGCGCCGCGGCCTCGAAAGTGATGCTCTCTCGCTTGAGGATGTCCTCCAGTGTCTTCGTCAGCAGGTCGGGCCCGATCGGCCGGAAGTCGAAGCGCTGCACGCGCGAGAGGATCGTGGCCGGCAGATCGCGCGGGTCGGTCGTGGCCAGGACCATCACGATGTGGGCGGGTGGCTCTTCCAGCGTTTTCAGCAGCGCATCGAAGGCATCCGGGGTGAGCTGGTGGACCTCGTCGATGATGTACACCTTGAAGCGGCCGCGCGCGGGAGCGTACTTGACGTTTTCCCGCAGCGTTCGAATGTCCTCGATCTTGCGGTTCGAGGCGGCGTCGATCTCGATGATGTCGACGGTGCCGCTCGCGTCGGCGCACGCGGCGCACGCGCCGCATGGCTCGCTCCCCTTGCGCTCGCGGCAGATGAGCGCGCGCGCGAGCAGGCGCGCGGTGGTGGTCTTGCCGATGCCCCGCGGGCCGGCGAAGAGGTAGGCGTGGGCGATCCGCCCCGAGGCCAGCGCGTTGCGCAGCGTCCGGGTGATCGCGTCCTGGCCCACGACGGCGTCAAACGTCGCGGGCCGATATTTCCGGGCGAGGACCTGATAACTCACGTGTGAATCAAAGTGACCGTGCACCCTCCGTCGATCGAACCGTACCGCGATCTCCCCACAGAGCCGGCTCCGGCCAGGTACTCCCACGGCACACGAGAGGGTCGCCTTACCGTTGCTCCCTTCCGGGCCTGGCGGGGTTCGACGATTCTCGTTGCGTGGGGCCCAACCTTCAACACCGTCCCATGAGGCTCATTCAACACGGCCCGCCCTCGGGAGGGGATTCGACCCCGCTGAAGCGGATTGCGGGCTACAGGGCACCGCTAACTCCCCGTCTAGCACGGCCACGCTGCAACTTGGCGGAGGGGGTGGGATTTGAACCCACGGCACAGGGGTTCGCCCCGCGCACGGCATTTCCAGTGCCGCACCTTCGGCCGCTCGGTCACCCCTCCGGACTGATGAAGCGAAAATTGGCGGAGGGGAGAGGATTTGAACCCCCGAGGGACCTTCTGGGCCCCTATCCGATTTCGAGTCGGACGCCTTCAACCGGGCTCGGCCACCCCTCCGCGAGCGCACACGACACGCGAGGCCACATCTTGCCTGACCGCGAACGCCCGGGCAAGTTGCACGCACGTCGTCTGCCAGGCGCTGATCGCGGGGGTGGCGGGCGCTACCGGCGTCTGGCGTCGAAGAACGCGCGTAGCAGCGCCGCGCTCTCGCTCGCGAGCACGCCGCCCATCGCACTCACGCGATGGTTCAAGCGCGTGTCGTCCAGCAGCCGATGCAGTGACTCGACCGCGCCGGCCTTCGGGTCGGGTGCGCCGTACACCACGCGGGCGAGCCGCGCCAGGATCGCGGCACCGCAGCACATCGCGCACGGCTCCAGCGTCACGTACAGCGTGGCGCCTGGCAGTCTGTAATTTCCCGCGCGCCGCGCCGCCTCGCGCAGGGCCAGCACTTCGGCGTGGGCGGTGGGATCGCTGAGGGCGATGGGCGCGTTGTGTGCGCGGCCGACGATGGCACCGTCGATGACGACCACCGCGCCGACGGGCACCTCGCCCGCGGCGCTGCCGCGCTCCGCCTCGGCGAGCGCCTCGCGCATCAAGACGTCATCGCCGGGCAGAGAATGGTGGGCCCTAGAGGATTCGAACCTCTGGCCTTCGGGTTCGTAGCCCGACGCTCTGTCCACCTGAGCTAAGGGCCCGTGGCGGAGAGGCAGGGATTCGAACCCTGGACAGAGCTTTTGACCCTGTAACCGCTTAGCAGGCGGCTGCCTTCGGCCGACTCGGCCACCTCTCCAACGCCAAAGCGGACGTAGTATACACCGCCCCCACGACCGTTTCCGGCGCGCGGATGGCGGCGACGGCGGCGGAGCTGGGATCGCGCGCCCGCCGCGGCGAACGGCCCGCGGCGGGCGCCCGAAGCATGCTTACTGCGTCTGCGGCACGCGCGGCAGCGGGGGCGGGTTCGGCACCGACGTGGCGCCGGCGGGGATCCACACCCAGTAGTACGGGGAGTTGGCCGTGCCCTCGCCGCGAAGCTCGTAGCGGCCCTCGGGATAGGTCACGACGCGCTCCACCGAAGCCGGGGTCACCACCACGGCAGTCGAGGGGCTCGCCGCCGGCACGGTCTTCTCACGATAGACGCACCCGCCCATCGCGATGGTGCTACTCAACGCGAGCAGGCACGTCGCGAGCACTCGAGTCTTCATCGCTGCACCTCACGGATCACGGTTGTAAGTTCGGACACAGGACCCATGGGTGCAACGGGGCTGCCAGCGAGGACTTAAAGGCCGGTGCGCCGACTGACGTCGCGATACACGCACCAGGCGCAGAGGGGTGCGCCTCCAGGGGCTGCGGCCGTTCGAGGACGGAGAGCGCCTCGGCAAGAAAGCCGAACAGCCGGCCGTCGTCGCGCGGGATCTCGATCCAGCTCAGCCCGCCGGTGAGCGCGCCGACGCCGCCCGCCTCCGCGGAGAATTTCTCCGGCTCGAAGACCAGCACGCCGAGGCGCGTGACGGGGCCGAGCACGGGTGCGCCCGCGGCCGGATGCTCGAGCGCATAGGCGCACGCCTGCAGGCGGCGGTCGTGCGCCCTCAATCGCTCACCCTGGCCGATGACGAGATCCACCAGCGCATAGCCGCCGTCGTCGAGTCTCACGACCACGTCCAGCGTGCCACGGATGACGCAGCGATGGATGGCGTCAGGCAGGTGGACGTCGAGCGTCTCCGACTGAACGGACCGTTCACCGACCTCGAAGACACCGGCCGGCATCTCAGGCGCAAGAGCCGCCGTGCGTCGCCCGTCACAGACGGATTTGAGGCGCGCCTCGAGCGTGATGGCTGCAGAGGCTGGACGCGGGAATCCACGCGCGACGTGAAGGTAGAAACAGCGCGGGCAGTCGTCCCACAGCGGGCCGAGATCGGACGGGCTCAGCGTCCAGCGGTGGCTGCTCATCGAGGCCCCCGGCGCCCGTCAGGCGCCGCGCCCAGTATAAAGCGACCGGTCCCGGGCCGGTGGGGCGTGACCGGCCCGGGACCTTCGGTCGCGTACGAGCTTAGTTGCAGCTCGGGCCGAACTTCAGCTCGAGGCGCACGGTGGGCATGCCGATCGACTTCTCGCCCGACAGCACCGGGATCAGCGTCGTGCCGTCGTCGGCCAGGTAATAATGCGGGTTGCCGCGGCGCGGGTTGGCGCGCTTGCCATCCTCCTGCACCTCGAAGGGCAGCCGGAACGTGCCACAGAAGCCCACCGGCGAGGAGCCGGCGGACGTGAACGTGCCGGCGATCCTGCCGAGCGGTCGGATGGAGAGGTCCATCTGGCCCGCGAAGCTGCCGTTCATCACCACATATTCGGGCGCGTCGGCGACGTTGTCGTCCTGGACGACGACGGCGAAGGTGCCGTCCACGTTGCCCTTGCCCGTCCACAAGCTGATGTTGTCGATGCCGTCAGCGGTGACGCTGCAGGCGTTCAGCCCGAGGTTGGTGATGAGCTGCGAGCTCGGGCACAGCGGGTTGCCCACGCGCGACCAGCCGAAGAGCGAGGCATCGGCCTTACGCACCACCGCGAGATCCGGCGGGACCACGTTGCCCTCGGCGTCGAGCAGGTACATCTTCTCCGTCACTTCGTAGAGCACGGCCTGCGCGCCCGGAATGTCGACGACGATGCCGCGGTTCAGGTTGCGGCGCGGCTCCGCGGCCGCCGGACTCGTCGCCACGAACGCGCCGAACGCCAGCGCCACGAACGACCACGCGACCATGCGCTTCCAGGTGTGAGTTGCGTCGCCCCTGCGAACCATTGGACGTCTCCTCTCGATCTCGTTCGTCTCTCTCCGGAGGAGGGCGGAGCCCGCCTCTTTCTTCGGCAGCCCGGCTATCAGGCGGCCCGCCTGACCCGCGGCTTTGCGTCCCAGCCTCACGGCTGGTTTGCTCTTGTCGGAAAGAGCGTCGTGTTGCTGGGGCCGCAGTAGAGCAAGGGGGATACCAAATCCGTGTGCTTGGCCGTATCTATTCGGTATATCTAATCTTATTTGGCATTAACGCGATGCGTTGGGCTCGCTTTCCTTGGATGATTCATGGGCAGGCCGCAAGGCGCCATGGCAAGTACGGTGAGAAACTAGCCGCGTGGACGCTGGCCCGCCTCCAGGCTTCCTCTACTACCCCGACGTCCTCTCGGCTGACGAGGAGTCAGCCCTGGTGGCGCGCGTGCGCGACATCGAGTTCGCCGCGGTCGAGATGCGGGGGCAGGTCGCGCGGCGGCGCACAGCGCACTTCGGGTGGGTCTATGGTTACGAGTCGTGGCGCATCACGCCGGGGCCTCCGTTACCGACGTTCCTATTGCCGCTCCGCGAACGGGTGGGCGGGCTCGCGGGCGTCGATGCGGCGGCGCTGGCTGAGGTGCTGGTGACGGAGTATCCCGCCGGCGCGGCGATCGGCTGGCATCGCGATGCGCCGCAGTTTGGCGTCGTCATCGGCGTCTCGCTCGTCAGCGCATGTCGCATGCGCTTCCAGCGCGGGCGGGGGCCCGAGCGGCACACGCGCGCAGTGGGATTGGAGCCGCGCTCGGCGTATGTGCTCAGCGGCGAGGCGCGTCAGCACTGGCAGCACAGTATTCCGGCGATGCGCGCGCCGCGTTACTCCATCACCTTCCGTACGCTGCGCACCCGGACGCGAGGAGAAACCGATGGCGAGACTGCCGTACGTCGAGCGTGAGCGCGCGCCGGAGACCGTGCAGCGTGCGTACGATGCGCTGCAGAAGGCGACCGGCCGTGTCCTGAACTTCTATCGCCTCATGGCGCACCTGCCCGCGTCGCTGTCGCGCTTCCTCGAATGGTATCCCACGACGCGCGAGGGCTCGCTCGATCTCGGGCTGCGCCAGCTCGCCTACGTGCGTGTCGCCCAGTTGAACCGCTGCGGCTACTGAATCGCGCACAATCGCGCCCTCGGTCAGAGGGCCGGCGTACCGGCGGAGAAGTTCGAGGCGCTCCCCGACGCGGCGACGAGTCCGCTGTTCTCCGAGCTCGAGCTCCGGGCGATCCGCTACGCGGAGGAGATGACGCGCAACGTACAGGTCGACGCCGCGCTCGTCCAGGCGCTGCGCCACGATCTCGGCGACCCGGGGCTCGTCCAGCTCACGCTCTCGATCGCGGCGGCGAACTTCACCACCCGCTTCAACGAGGCGCTCGGGACGGATCTGGAGACGCGCACAGCGACTCCAGCAGCCCGACCGTGAGCGCGACGGTGACATCCGTGAAGGCCGCCGGCCGCTGCCAGGAGTCCCAGGCCTGGTTGGTGAGCCAGACCGTGTCGCTCACGTGGCCGAGCCAGACGCTGCGCACGCCGCACGTCGCCGCGGAGGCGTAGAGCGTCGGCGTCTCCATGTTGATCGCGTCGATGTCCAGGCTGCGCCAGCGTCGGACGTCATCGGGCGTCTCGCGGTAGAGCGCGTCCACGCCGGCGAGACACACCGGCGCCAGCAGGGTGCCCTGCCGCTCGGCGATGGCGCGGGCGGCGGCGAGCAGCCCGGCATCGGGCTCCACCGCCGCGGCCGCGGTATACGCGCGCGTCGTGCCGTCGATCACCGCGGCGCGCACTCCGACGATCTGCGTGCCCTTGGGCAGGCGCTCCACGAGGCTTCCTGCCACGCCGAACCCGATGATGACGCGCACTCCGAGGCATGCCAGCTCCTCGACCAGGATCGCCGCCTGCGGTCCGCCCCAGAGGCAGCGCTGCACGATGAGGACACGCTGACCGCCGAGCGTCACCTGATAGCTGAACGGTCGCTCAGCGGTCTCCTCGAGCCCATAGAGCGTCTTGCCGCCGACCGGCCGGGCGCCGAGCTTCTCCACCAGCGCCCCGCCGCCGGCATCCCCGCGAAAGCACAGGACCGCAACGTCCCAGCTCGGCCACGGCGGCTCGCCGAACCGCATGCGCAGCAGCGCGTCGGGGGTGATGTAGCGCACGGGCGTGTTCTAGCACAGGAACCCGGCCGCACGACCGGGCGTTGTGCGCGCGTGGAGGACTCCGCCATGCGCTTGCCGATCCTCGTCCTGCTCCTCGGACTCCTGGGCGGCTGCGCTGCCGGCGCCGGCACGCCGATGATCACGGAGGAGGCGCGGTGCCGTCAGCAGGGCGGCGTCTGGCGTGCGGCGACAGACTATTGCGATCAGAGCGGCTCGAGCGGCGGCGGCTACTGACGCGCCGTCCACATCTCGCCAGGCGGATGACACCTGACCAGGCGTCCGCCCCAGCCATCCGTAAACATGCGGTAGTGCGGAGATCGCGCGCTCGGCACCCTGATTGCTCAAACCATCGCCGGGATATCCGGAGGCCTCGCGTGACTTTCACGCGGCGATCATCAGGGGAGATGAACGCGTGCGACTTCCTCAGGCGAGCGTGGGGCGGTGGACTCTGTGGACGCTGGCGGCGGCACTTCCACTCGGCTGCGCGGCGTTCTTTCTTGCGAAGCGGTGGCAGCCCGTGGACGACTTCGAAGCGTGGTGGCGTCAGCGCGAGCACCTTCGCACCAACGGCCATCATGTCGCCCCCCCGCGGGACAGCGCGCGGCGCGACGACCTGTTCGTCTAATCGTCGATAGAAGGCCCCCTCGCCGCCGGGTTGACTCGCAGAGTCAAGACCGGGATACTCACCGGTGATGCGGGTCAGTGCCACACGCGACGTGGGCCGCGCGGCGCTGAGTTGCGGCGGCCAGTCTCGACGCGCCGTGAGGCGCGCCACTCTGCGAGGACTCCTCGTGGCGGCGCTGTGCGTGATGTCGGCTTCGGTGGGGCAGCCTTGTGTCGCGGCGGCGGGCGAGCCTCAGACCGATCTCGCCACGTCGCCCGAGATGTTCAGCGGGGCCGGCTCTCTCTCCGGACTGTCGCTGAATCCCTCGGACTATTCGCTGTCGGCGCCCGACACGCGCCTCGGGACGCAAAACCTCAGCCTCCTGCAACCGGAGACGGCCGGGCCGCCGGAGCAGGTCGGACGGGATTGGGCCGGCATTTGGCGCGACACCGCATTCCTGTTGGGCTATGAAGCCGTCGTGGGCGCCACGGTGTGGTTGATAGACGAGGGCCCCGACGTCAGCGACGCGTTCGACACATGGTGGAAGAACGTCCGGCACCCACACTGGGATTCGGACGACGCCGTCACCAACTACGTCTTCCATCCGTATTGGGGAGCGGCGTACTACATCCGCGCGAGAGAGCGTGGCTTCGGCGTTCTCGGCTCGGCCGTCTACTCCGCGCTGATGTCCACGATCTTCGAGTTCGGGATGGAGGCATTCTTCGAGCAGCCGTCGTACCAGGACCTCATCGTGACCCCTATCGCAGGCACACTAGTCGGCGTGTTCGTCTTCGAGCCGATCCGCACCTGGGTCAAGCGCAAGCGCGAGCTGGCCTGGTACGACCATACGCTCCTGGCCGCCACGGACCCGCTCGGAGCGCTGAACGCCGTGTTCGAATGGCTCTTCGGCATCCAGAGCGAGATCCGACTCCAGTACCGCCCCGCGGCGACCGCCGTCCGGCGCGACGATCGTCAGCCTCAACATCGTTCGGAGGAGGTCGGCGTCCGCTTGATGTTCCGGTACTGAAGGCGTCGGGTGCCGCGGGACACGATGCGTTCCGAGCTCTGAAGAAGTGGCGGAGGGCGAGGGATTCGAACCCCCAAGGGCCTCGCGGCCCGGTGGATTTCAAGTCCACTGCCTTGCCAGTTGAGGCTAGCCCTCCGTGTGCTCTAGGATCGCACAGGGGCGGGGCTTGCCGCCGAGTTGGCGCGTACAGTCTTCAGCAGGGCCTTGCGCAGGGCCAGGCCTGCGCCGAACTTCTTCGCAAAGTCGGCATAGGCCGCATTGTAGTGATCGAGTACCTCGACCCTCTGGACCTCGTGGAACTCATCGCGGTGCAGCCGGAGGGTGCCCACGTAGATCGCCTTGTCGGCGGGGCGGATGTCAAACTCGATCGGTCCCGGGAAGAGCAGCTCCGTGTGGTCCATCACCGACTGCCGCGCCGACACTGCGCGGGCGACCAGCTCCATGGTGACCGAGCCCTTGACCATGTAGCGTCGCGAGCGCGGGACCGAGAGGAAGTAGGTCGTCTCGAGCGGGGGATTGAGGGCGTCACCGGTCCGCTCCCGGTATTGCGGCTGGTCGGACATGAACAGGATCGCGCGCCCGATGTGATGGCGCTTCGTGTTGAGGATGTCCAGTCCCGCGCGGAAACGCTGCTCCTCGGGCCGCACCTGTGGCACGACCTCGATCTTGCCGACGAGCAGGACCGAATCCGCGCCGATCTCGCCCCAGCTGCCGACGCCCTCGCTGACCGTCACGCAGCCGGACGCGGCTAGGGCCGCGATGAAGAGGAGCGCCCGGAGCCTCACAGCTGGGCGAGCCGCCGCTTGGCGAGCCCGAGCTGGCGCGCGTAGGCCGACAGCTCCTTGTCGGACTCCATCTCCTTCACCAGCCGCGCCAGCAGCTCCTTCTCGGTCGGCGTCTTGACCGCGACCATCTCGAACTTGTCGGGGGCGAACAAGCCTTTGCCCGCGTGATTGACGTACTGGTGCGCGCCGAGGAAGTAGAGGCCGGGCTCGCGGATCCGCACTGCCGTGGAATTGCGCCCCTTGCTGCCGAAGTTGTACTCGAACTGCCGGCTCGTGAGCAGCGGGATCCCGCCCTTGCCGCCGAACTTCTCCACCTGATAGGACCCTGGGACGATCCCGACGTGGAAGAAGAGTCCGTCCTTCACCGCCAGCCCGTACCACTGGCCGGGCTGCGTGCCGTCATATCGCCGGAGCGACACCCACTCGAGCTTGGATGGGGCGTCCACCATGTCGAAGTAGCCGAACACGAGGGACCGACTCTCGTCCCTGGTGTCGACGGGTGGCGCGCTTGCGCACCCTGCCAGGGTGAGCATCATCACGAGCGTCGGGAGCCAAAGCCGGGCGACGGTCGCTTTGAGTGTCGTCATGTTTTGACTCTAGAGCAGCGGGGCGCTTGGGCCGAAGGGTCGTACCGGCTCCCGGGGGTGGCGTGGCCGGCGCGACGGGGGCACGACAGGAGCTAGCCGCTTCGCGCCCGTCGGGGCGCGCCGGCGTCAGCGCTTGCTGAGACGCGCCAGGCCGGGAAGGTATGGTCGCAGCGCCGCCGGGATCGTGACCGTCCCGTCGGCGTTCTGGTAATTTTCCAGGATCGCGATGATCGTTCGGCCGACGGCGAGGCCGGAGCCGTTGAGCGTGTGGACGAAGTCGGGCTTGCCGCCGCTCTCGGGCTTGTAGCGGATGTCCACGCGGCGGCCGCCGAAGTCGGCGTAGTTCGAGCACGACGAGATCTCGCGGTACTTCCCCTGCCCCGGCAGCCACACCTCGAGGTCATAGCCCTTGGCGCTGCTGAAGCCGACGTCGCCCGCGCAGCGCTCGACCACGCGGTACGGCAGTTCCAGGCGCTGCAGCACCACCTCGGCCTCGCGCACCATCGACTCCAGCTCCTCGAAGCCGGAGGCCGGCGCGGCTAGCTTCACCAGCTCCACCTTGGAGAACTGGTGATTGCGGAAGATACCCTTCATGTCCTTGCCGTAGGTGCCGGCCTCGCGGCGATAACAGGACGAGTAGGCCGTGTAGCGCCGCGGCAGCGTGCGCTCGGGCAGCACCTCGCCGCTGTGCAGCGCGCTCAGTGAGACCTCCGCGGTCGGGATGAGGTAGAGCGTACGGCCCTCGTCTGCTTCCACCGTCTTGAACAGCTGTTCCTCGAACTTCGGCAGCTGGCCGGTGCGCAGCATCGTCTCGCCGTTGACGAGCTGCGGGATCCACAACTCGGTGTAGCCGTGCTCGCGCGTGTGCAGGTCGAGCATGAACTGCGCGAGCGCACGCTCCAGGCGCGAGAGATCGCCCCAGAGCACGGCGAATCGTGCCTTCGCGATCTTCGTGGCGCGCTCCATGTCGAGCAGGTTGAGCGCCTCGCCGACTTCCTCGTGGGGCTTCGGCGTGAAGTCGAACTGCCGCGGCGTACCCCACCGGCGAACCTCGACGTTGTCCTCGTCGCTCTTGCCGCGCGGCACCGAGGGGTGCGGGACGTTCGGCACCTGGGCCAGCAAGCCCTCGATCGACTCGTCGACGCCTTTCACTTCGGCGTCGAGCGTCTTGATGCGATCGCCGACCTCGCGCATGCGGGCCTGCTCGGCCGAGGCATCCTCACCGCGGCGCTTCGCCTGGCCGATGGCTTCCGAGGCCTTGTTGCGCATCGCCTTGAGATCCTCGGCCTCCTTGATCAGGCGGCGGCGCTCACCATCGCGCGCGAGGATCTCGTGGATCAGCTCGGCGCCGCCCTTGTCGGCGAGTGCGCTGGCGACGGCGTCGGGCTGATCGCGGATCAGCTTGATGTCGAGCATGGCGGCGTAACCTGGTTGTCTTAGGAGGTTTCGGCGGGGGCCGGCGTCTCGGCTTCGACGCGTGCGATCGAGCCGACGCGATCGTCGGCGTCGAGGTCGATGATGCGCACGCCCATGGTGTTGCGTCCCTGCGAGGACACCTCATCGGCGTGAATGCGGATGACCTTGCCCTTGGTCGTCACCAGCAGCATGTCGTCGCCCGCCCGCACCTGCAGCATGCCCACCACGGTGCCATTGCGGCCGGCTGTCTTGATGTCGATGATGCCCTTGCCGGCCCTTCCCTGCAGGCGGTATTCCTCGAGCGGCGTGCGCTTGCCGAAGCCACGCTCGGTCACGGTGAGGATCTGGGCGCCCTCCTGGACGACGTCGGCGGCGATCACCGCGTCCTCGTCCTCCACGTCGATGCCGCGCACGCCGCCGGCGCCGCGGCCCATCGGGCGGACTTCCTCCTCCGAGAACCGGATGGCCATGCCCAGCCTGGTCGCGATCATCACCTCGCGCTGCCCGTCGGTGCGGTGCACCGTCATCAGCTCGTCACCGTCGTCCAGCCCCACGGCGAGGATTCCGCCGGCGCGCGGATGGGAGTATTCCGCCAGCTCGGTCTTCTTCACCTTGCCTTGGCGCGTGACGAAGAGCACGTAGCCGCCGGCGTTGAAGTCGCGCACGGGCACGCAGGTGGCCACCTCCTCGCCTTCGCCCAGCGAGAGGATGTTGATCATCGCCTTGCCCTTGGCGGCGCGCCCGCCCTCGGGGATCTCGTGCACCTTGAGCCAGTGCACCTTGCCGAGGGTGGTGAAGAACATCAGGTACGAGTGCGTGGACGCGATGAAGAGGTCCTCGACGATGTCCTCTTCCTTCGTCTCCATGCCGGTCACACCCTTGCCGCCGCGGCGCTGACTACGATAGGCCTCGACGTGGGTGCGCTTGATGTAACCCGAGCGCGTGATGGTGACGACCATCTCCTCGTCGGCGAGCAGATCCTCGATCGTCAGCTCCGTCGTCTCCGGGAGGATCTCGGTGCGGCGGGCGTCGCCGTACTGCTCCTTCACCGCCAGCAGCTCGTCCTTGATGATCCCCATGAGCTTGACGTCGGAGGCCAGGATCGACTTCAGCTCCTCGATGAGCTTCAGCGTCTCCTCGTGCTCCTCGATGATCTTCTGACGCTCGAGGGCGGCCAGCCGGCGGAGCTGCATGTCGAGGATGGCCTTCGCCTGGATTTCGCTGAGGTCGAGCCGCCGCATCAACTCGTCGCGGGCGGCATCGCCGTTGGCGGCCGCGCGGATGATGCGGATCACCAGGTCGAGCTGCTCGACGGCCTTGCGCAGGCCGGCCAGGATGTGCGCCCGCTCCTCGGCGCGTGCCAGGTCGAAGCGGGTGCGCCGGGTGACGACCTCGCGGCGGAAGCGAATGAACGCTTCCAGCATCCCCTTGAGATTGACGACCTGCGGCCGGCGGTCGACCAGCGCCAGCATGATGATGCCGAACGTGGTCTCCATCTGCGTGTGCTTGTAGAGCTGGTTGATGAGAATCTTGGGGATCTCGCCCCGCCCCAGCTCCAGCACGACGCGGATGCCCTCGCGGTTGGTCTCGTCGCGGATGTCGGAGATACCCTCGATCTTCTTCTCGCGCGAGAGCTCCGAGATCTTCTCGATCAGCGTCGCCTTATTCACCTGGTACGGCAGCTCGGTGATGATGATCGCCTCGCGACCGCCGCGCAGTGATTCAGTGTGGGCCTTGGCGCGCAGCGTAATGGTGCCGCGCCCGGTCGTGTAGGCATCGCGGATGCCGCTGGTGCCGTGAATGTAGCCGGCCGTCGGAAAATCAGGGCCGGTGATGATCTTCATGAGCTCGTCGATCGTCGTGTCGGGGCGCTCGATGAGCGCCGTCAGCCCGTTCACCACCTCGGTGAGGTTGTGGGGCGGGATGTTGGTGGCCATGCCGACCGCGATCCCGGCCGAGCCGTTGACCAGGAGATTCGGGATGCGCGTGGGCAGAACGACGGGCTCCGTCTCGTTGTCGTCGTAGTTCGGCGCGAAGTCGACGGTGTCTTTGTCGATGTCGGCCAGCAGCTCGTGCGCGATGCGCGCCATGCGCGCCTCGGTGTAGCGCATCGCCGCCGCCGGATCGCCGTCGATGGAGCCGAAGTTCCCCTGCCCGTCAACCAGCGGGTAGCGCAGCGAGAAGTCCTGCACCATCCGCACGAGTGTGTCGTAGATGGCCGAATCGCCGTGCGGGTGGAACTTGCCCATGCAGTCGCCGACCACGCGCGCCGACTTCTTGTAGCCGCGGTTCCAGGCCAGGCCCAGCAGCGACATCGTGTAGAGCACGCGGCGGTGAACGGGCTTGAGGCCGTCGCGGATGTCCGGCAACGCGCGTCCGACGATGACGGACATCGCGTAGTCGAGATACGACTTCCGCATCTCCTCTTCGATCGGCGCGTTGATCTGGCGGTCGGGCATCGGGCTAGATGTCCAGGTTGGCGACGTCGAGGGCGTGCTTCTCGATGAAGAGGCGGCGCGGCTCCACGGCATCGCCCATCAGCACCGTGAACATCTCGTCGGCGCCGACGGCGTCCTCCATGCTGACCTTGAGCAGCGTGCGCGTCTCGGGGTTCATGGTGGTTTCCCACAGCTGCTCGGGGTTCATCTCGCCGAGCCCCTTGTAGCGCTGGAAGCTGGCGCCCTGGCGAGATTTCTCGAGTGCGACCTGCCAGAGCTCGTCCAGGCTCTTCACCGGTGTCTCGGCGTCGTGCTCGTCGAGCACCACGGTCGGGCCCTTGGCCGCTGCCGCCAGCGTCTCCCAGAGCTCCACCAGCCTGGTGTAGTCCGGGCTCCTGAACAGCTCCGTGCTGAAGGAGACCGTCGGGGGACCCGCCACCACGAGCGTCTGGGCATCGCCCGTATCACCGGCACGGGCCTGGATGTTGTGCCCGTTGACGGCGCCGGCGGCCGTCACCACCGCCTCCACGATGTCGGTATGGGTGACACCGCGCTTGTTGCCACGGAACTTCTGGCGCAGCAGCTCGCTCAACACGTCGGCCGGCACGCCGCGCTTGGTGATCTTGTTGAAGAGGCCGCGGTACTCCGAGAGCGCGTGCAGCAGCTCGAGGAGCGGCTCACCGGTGACCGGGACGGCCTTGCCGGGGACCTTCACCTTGGCGGCGGTCGCCCACGAGCCGAGGAAGAAGTCCTCGAACTCACGCTCGTTCATCAGGTACCGCTCGGTCTTCCCCTTCTTCACCTTGAAGAGCGGCGGCTGGGCGATGAAGAGGTGTCCGGCCTCGATGACGGCGTTCATGTGGCGGAAAAAGAAGGTCAACAGCAGCGTGCGGATGTGCGCGCCGTCGACATCGGCGTCCGTCATCAGGATGATCTTGTGGTAGCGCAGCTTGGTGAGGTCGAACTCCTCGGTCCCGATGCCGGTCCCCATGGCCGAGATGAGCAGCCGGATTTCATTGTGGGAGAGGACCTTGTCGTAGCGCGCCTTCTCCGAGTTGATGATCTTGCCGCGCAGCGGCAGCACCGCCTGCGTCTTGCGGTCGCGGCCCTGCTTGGCCGAGCCGCCGGCCGAGTCACCCTCGACGATGAAGAGCTCGCGGTACTTCGGATCGCGCTCCGAGCAGTCGGCCAGCTTGGCGGCCAGCCCCTCGTCGTCACGCCCGCCCTTGCGGGTGAGCTCGCGCGCCTTGCGCGCAGCCTCGCGGGCCTGCGCCGCGCGCACGCACTTGTCGGCAATCTTGCGCGCGGTGGTCGGATCCTCCTCGAACGATTCGGCGAGCTTCTCGTACACGATCTGCTGCACGAGGCCCTTGATGTCGGTGTTGCCGAGCTTGGCCTTCGTCTGGCCTTCGAACTGCGGATCCGGCAGGCGCACGGAGACGACCGCGCAGAGGCCCTCGCGCACGTCGTCGCCGCTGACCCCGCCCTTGAAGTTCTTGAGGAAGCCGTTGTTCTGCGCGTAGGTCGAAATCTGCCCGGTCAGCGCGGCCCGGAAGCCGGTGAGGTGCGTGCCGCCCTCGCGCGTGTTGATGTTGTTGGCGAAGGAGAACACGCTCTCCTGGTAGCCGTCGTTGTACTGCAGCGCCACCTCGACCTCGATGTCGCCCTTCTTGCCCTCGAAGAACATCACCTTCGGGTGAATGGGCGTCTTGTTCTGGTTGAGGTGCTTGACGAACTCGATGATGCCGCCCTTGTAGAGGAACGTGTGGCTGCGGCCGTCGCGCTCGTCCTCGATGACGATCTTGAGGCCCTTGTTGAGGAAGGCCAACTCGCGGAGGCGGTTCGACAGCGTGTCGAACGAGAACTCCGTCGTCTCAAAGATCGTGGCGTCCGGCTTGAAGCGGATGATGGTGCCGTGCTTGGTCGTCTTCTCGCCCGACGCCAGCGGCGCCGTCGGCACCCCGCCCTTCTCGTAGCGCTGCGTCCACACCTTGCCGTCACGGCGAATCTCGACCTCGAGCCATTCGCTGAGCGCGTTGACGACCGAGATGCCGACGCCATGCAGGCCGCCCGACACCTTGTAGGCGGAGTGTTCGAACTTGCCGCCGGCGTGCAGGACGGTGAGCACGACCTCGGCGGCGGACTTGCCGGTCTCTCGGTGCGTGTCCACGGGAATGCCGCGACCGTTGTCGCCGATCGAGACCGAGCCGTCCGAGTGCAGGATGACCTTGATCGAATCGCACACGCCGGCCAGCGCCTCGTCAACGGAGTTGTCAACCGCCTCGTACACGAGGTGATGCAGGCCGTAGGCGCCGGTGTCGCCGATGTACATGGCTGGGCGCTTGCGGACCGCTTCCAGGCCCTCGAGGACCTTGATGTCACTCGCTGTGTAGTCGGCGCTCATGCGGCGGCGATCCCTCCTCCATCGACGATCCAGCGCGCGGCCCCCGCGACCGCGAGCGGCTCCGGCGAGGTCAGAAATACTTGCTCGGCGGACTGGATCTCCCGCAGGACGCTGTCACGTACGCCGGGATCCAGCTCGGAGAGCGCGTCATCGAGCAGCAGGACCGGCGCCGTTCCGGCGGCCTCGGTGACCGGCAGCACCTCGCCGAGGCGAAGCGCCAGCGCCAGCAGACGCTGCTGGCCTCGCGAGCCGAACGCGCGCGCATCCACGCCGTCGAGTTCGATCGCAAGGTCATCGCGGTGCGGCCCCGCCAGCGTCTGCCCGCGTCGCAGCTCGACGGGGCGCGCCTGCTCCAGCGCCGCCACCAGCGCAGCGGGCTCGGTCGCTTCACCAAGGCCACTCCGATAGCTGATCTGCACCTTCAGGCGACTCCCGCTGACCGCGGGATACACCCGCGCCAGCTCAGTCTGGAGCGCCGCCACCGAGCGACGACGGCGATCGATGAGCTCCATGCCGACGCTCGCGACCTGTTCGTCCCAGGGCGCCAGCCGTTCGGCGGTCGCCCGCGTCTGCAGCATCCGGTTACGCTGCTCGAGCAGCCGTCGATACCGCAGCAGCGCCGGCAGGTGGCTCGGGTACAGCCGCGCCGCGAAGCCGTCGATGAAGAGCCGACGCGCCGACGGTCCGCCGTGGACGATCGCCAGATCTTGCCAGCCGAAGGCAATGACCCTGGCCCATGGACACGTCTCCCCGGTGGCATGCCAGGTCCCGTTGTCGCGCCGCTGCAGCGTCCGCCGGACCGTACGGTTTCCTTCGGTCCTCTGGAGGTCACCTGTCAAGACAGCGGCCTCGGATCCCCAGGCCGGAAGCTCCCCCAAACGAGTCGTGCGGAAAGAGCGCCCGGTCAGCAGGACACCGACGGCCTCGAGCAGATTGGTCTTACCCTGAGCGTTCCGTCCAGTGAGGAGGTTCAGCCGGCCCGACGGGCGATACGAGAGGGTGCGATAGTTACGAAAATCGACTAACTGAACGCACCCTATCTGCACCCTCTAAGACTCCCATTTTTCGAGCGAAAATCCTTCTTAAATTCGCATGGGCATTATAACACAGCAGTACCCTTCGTCCGACGCGCTTCTGACGATTCCGGGGCTCAGAGCGTCCTTGAATTCGAGCACGATTTGCTCGTGCTCGACGGGCCCGATCGCGTCCAGCAGGTAGCGAGAATTGAACCCGATCGAGACCTCCTCCCCGGCATAGTCGACGTCGAGGGTTTCCTCGGCCTCGCCCATATCCTGGCTGGAAGCGGTCACCCTGAGGGCGGCCGGAGCCAGGGTCATCTTCACCGGCTTGTTGCGCTCCTCAGCCATCACGGAGACCCGTCGCAGGGCGGCGGTGACGGCCGCGCGGGAGATCACGAGCTTGCCGGGGTGATTCTTGGGAATGACCGCTTCGTAGTTGGGGAACTGCCCCTCGATCAGGCGCGCGGTCATGACGAAGTTCGGCATCTGGAGCACGAACTGATTCTCGGTGATCCCGAGCTGCACCTCTTCGCCGGCGCCGAGCACACGCATGATCTCGGCAATGGCCTTGCGCGGCACGATTCCGGTGATCGCCCGCCCCATTTCTCCCAGCGTCCGCACCGACAACGCGAGACGATGACCGTCGGTAGCCACCAACCGCATCTCCTTGCCGGCCAGGGCAAACAGAACGCCATTCAGGGCGTACCGCGTCTCATCGTGCGAGATCGCGAAGCTGGTCTGCGTGAGCATGTCGCGCAGCACCTTCGCCTCCAGCGTGAGCCACGCGGCCGGCGAGGCCGGCACCACGGCCGGAAAGTCATCCGGGGGCATGCCGACGAGCTTGTAGGTGATGCCGGCGCAGCGGAGGCTCACCCCGGCGTTGTCCCCGACTTTCATCGCCACCGCGGCGGCTGGAAGCTCCTTGACGATCTCCGCCAGCTTGCGCGCCGATACGGTGATCGCCCCCTTGCCGACGACGCGCGCCGGAATCGACACACGAGCGCCGACCTCGAGGTCCGTGGCCGTCAGGCGCACGGTGCCTTCCTCGGTCTCGAGCAGGACGTTGGCCAGGATCGGCAGTGTCTGCCGTGGCTCGACGACGTTCTGCACCATCTGGAGGCCCTTGAGGAACGCGTCTCGATCGAGGATGACTTCCATGAGGATCTCCGTTGTTGGTTAGAAAGACAAAGACAACTTCGTAGTTGTAGTAGCCGTCGAGCGGTGTGGACGGGGTGAGTGACGCGTAAGCGCCGACCACGATGGACGTCGCGTCGCAAGCGCGCCGGGGATAACGGTGTGGAACGCGCTGGGATGGCCGTGGATCACAGTGTGATGCCCTGGATAAGTCCGTCGATCGTCTTGCGTAGCTTGGGATCTTCCAGCAGCAGGTTCTGGAGTTTATCCACGGCGTGCAGGACGGTGGTGTGATCCTTGCCGCCGAAGGCCCGGCCGACCTCGGCCAGGGACGCGTGGGTCAGTTGGCGGGCGAGATACATGGCGATCTGACGCGGAAACGCCACGGCCTTGGTGCGGTTCTTGGCCTTCAGATCGGAGAGCTTCACGCCGAAGAAGTCGCTGACCTTCCGCTGGATCTGTTCGATCGTGATGACCTTTTCCTCGTCGCCCCAGAGGTCGGACAGTACCTCCTGCGCCAGGTCCACGCTCATCTCACGGCCGGTGAGCGCACAGAAGGCGATCATCCGCGTGAGGGAGCCTTCGAGCTCGCGGATGTTGGACTTGATGCGACTGGCGATCAGATAGGCGACGTCGTCGGCCAGGCGCACGCGCTCGACGCCCGCCTTCTTCTTGAGGATCGCCACGCGGGTCTCGAAGTCCGGCGGCTGGATATCGGCGATCAGGCCCCACTCGAACCGCGAGCGCAGGCGTTCCTCGATCTCGGGGATCTCCTTGGGGGAGCAGTCGCTCGAGACGATGATCTGCTTGCGCGACTCGTACAGGTCGTTGAACGTGTGAAAGAACTCCTCCTGCGTACGCTCCTTCCCCGAGATGAACTGGATGTCGTCGATCAGCAGGAGATCAATTGTGCGGTAGCGCGCCCGGAACTCCGCGGTGCGGTCATAGCGGATCGCATTGATCAGCTCGTTGGTGAAACGTTCGGAGGAGAGGTAGACGACGGTCATCCCTGGGAACAGCCGCACCGTCTCATGACCGACGGCGTGCAGCAGGTGCGTCTTGCCGAGACCGACGCCGCCGTAGATGAAGAGCGGGTTGTAGGCCTTCGAGGGGAGCTCCGCGACGGCCTGGCAGGCGGCCTGGGCGAACTGGTTGGAGGAGCCGACGACGAAGGTATCGAAGATGTAGCGCGGATTGAGGCCTTCCGTGGTGCCGCCGCCCGACGGGCGGCCGGTCGGTGCTGACGGTGGATCGTCGGCGGCGGGCGCGATGGAGTCGTCGACGACGATGCTCACGCGCGGCTGGCCGCCGATCACCTCCGCGGCCGCTTGCTGCAGCGCCTCGAGGTGGTGCTGCGTGAGCCAGTCACGCGAGAACCGGTTCGGTGCGCCGATACGGAGGTGATCTCCCTCGACGGCGAGCAGTCGGCACGGTCGTACCCACGAGTCCATGACGGCAGGGGCGAGCTTGTGGGCGGCGGATTCGACAAGGCGAGTCCAAAGGCTATCCAGCACTGGCCGAGACCTCACTTACACACACAGTTATCCACAGGTGGGGATAACTCAGTAGCGCCACGTTCGATGGGGTATCCGCGCCGGCTCGCCCGCACATCGGGACAGTGCACCTCACATGCTTCAACCACGCGACGGATGCGGCACGGTAGCACACGCTCGGAAGAGGTGGCAAGGGCTTCGTCGGTTGACTGCGCATCACACGGTGTCTACACTGTGTCGGCTCGACGTTCGCTAGAAAGTCGAGCCAATGTTCACGAGGAGAGCGCGCACATGAAGCGGACGTTTCAACCCAATCGGCGCCGGCGAGCGAAGACGCACGGCTTTCGTGAGCGGATGAGCACGAAGGGCGGGCGCAAGGTGCTCAAGCGGCGCCGTGCGAAGGGACGCAAACGGCTCACGGTCTAGGAAATCGCTTTCCTCGACGCGAGCGGCTGACCACCGGCGCCGATTTCCAGGCGCTCTTCCAGCGAGGTAAGCGCATCGATCGTCCTGCCCTCATCGTCCTCTGGCGCGAAACGGCCGAGCCAACCCGCGCCGGATTCGCGGTGAGCCGACAGCTGAGGAACGCCGTGCAGCGGAATCGCGCCAGGCGGCGACTGCGCGAAGCCTATCGAGCGGTGCGCGACGCCGGCCCGGCTCGCGCGGCGCTCGTAATCGTTGGTCGGCCCGCGGCGCTCCGAGAGCCGTTCACGGGACTCGCCGCGCAGCTGCGTGGAGCACTTGCGGCGATCCCCGGGGCGAGGCGAGAGCGTTGAGCGCTGCGAGGGCGGTCGCCGCGATGCTTGTGGCCTATCAGCGAGTCGTCTCTCCCTGGTTGCCGCGCGCATGCCGGTTCGCGCCGACGTGTTCGGAGTACGCGCGGCTCGCGCTCACCGAGCACGGGCTGGGGCGCGGGAGCTGGCTGGCAGCGCGGCGTCTGTTGAGGTGTCACCCTTTTAATCCAGGTGGTTACGACCCACCGCCGATGCGGGAGCGCGCGTGAACCTGAGCAACGAGCATCGGGTGTTCCTGGCGATCGTCCTGATGGGCATCGTCTGGGTTGTCTATACAACTTACTTCGTCCCTCATGAGACGCCGCCGGCGCGTAACGCCTCCTCGACCACGCAGACCCCCGCGCCGACGCCCTCACCGGCCCCAGGTCCCTCTCCCGTGACTGCACCGCTTTTGCCGGGCCCAGCCGCGGCGGCGGAGAACCGTCCACCTCAACGGCTTGCCAAGGTGTCGACGCCTCTCTCCGAGACCGTGATCAGCAGCGAGGGCGGCAAGATCCAAGAGCTCACACTCAAGTACCGGGGCGACAAACCGCTGGTCATTCTCGGGGAACTGGGCCCGACCGGACTCGTGGTGGCGCCGTCGGGCAACACGAGCGCGCAGGTCGTGCCCATGGAGCTTCCGACCGACACGGTGGTCCTGAGTCGCGAGCGGCCGATGCAGGACGTGGTGCTCACCGGCGCCGTCGAGGGGCTACGCGTGCGCGAGGTGATGAAGTTCCGCGCCGACGACTACACAATCGACGTGCGCCTGCGCCTGGAGAACACGACGCGGACGCCGCAGACCGTCACCGTGGCCCTGCCGTGGTCGACGCGCCAGGACTGGACGAGCGACGGCAAGGCCAAGGAGCGATTCGCCGAGCGGTTCGGCGGCCAGCATCCCACGGAGATCGTCTGGTCAAGCCACGGACGCGTGTCGCGCGACGAGAGCCTCTGCGCGATTACCCCTATCACGACGGAGGGAGAGTGGATCGCCGTCGGCAGCAGCTTCTACATGACGGCGCTGATCCCACACGAGGGCGACTTCAAGCTCGTGGCCAACGGCGACCCGAAGGCGTGCGAGTCCAAGGGCAAGGAACCCGTCGGCCGCGCAACGATCGCGGTGCAAGCGGTGCCGACCATTCCTCCTGGCCAGGCGTGGGAGGGCCGCGTCACGATCTTCGCCGGCCCGAAGGAATACGATCGCCTGAAAGCGGCCGGCCTCGAGGCCACGATCAACTTCGGTGGGTTCCCGATGCCGCGCAAGTACGGCGGCTTGCCGATGGAGTGGCTCGGTGTCCCCATCTTGTTATTGCTGAACTGGGTCTATCACCACGTCGGAAACTACGGCGTCGCGATCATCCTGCTCACGGTCGTGTCCAAGGTGCTCTTCTACCCGCTGACGGTGAAGAGCATGCGCTCGATGAAGGCGATGCAGGCCCTGCAGCCGCACATCAACGCGCTCCGGAGCAAGTACAAGAGCGATCCCCAGCGGCTGCAGAAGGAGACGATGGAGCTCTATCGTCAGCACGGGGTGAACCCGCTCGGCGGGTGCCTGCCGATGATCGCGCAGGTTCCGATCTTCTATGCGCTCTACCTCGCGCTGTCGGTGTCCGTCGACCTGCAGAACGCCACTTTCCTCTGCTTTGGCAGCATCAAGGGCGTCAGCTTCTGGATCTGCGATCTGGCCGGGCCCGATCACACCTACATCCTGCCTCTCCTGATGGGCGTGACGATGTTCATGCAGCAGAAGATGACGCCCATGGGCGGTGACCCGCGCCAGGCGAAGGCGATGCTCATCATGCCGTTCTTCTTCACGTTCATGTTCTTCAGCCTGGCATCGGGTCTGGTGCTGTACTGGACTGTGTCCAACATCCTCCAGATCCTCCAGCAATGGTTCATGGACCGGCCGAAGCGCCGCGCGGCCCGCGCGTAGGGACGGCGTCATGGCGAGCCCGCTCGACGCCCTGGCGTCCAGCGGGGCGTCCGTTCTTGGCCGGCCGCTCCTCGACGCCGAGCTTCAGGCGTTCGACAACTATCTGAAGCTGCTGCAGAAATGGCAGAGATCGCAACGCCTGGTCGGCTCATCGGACGCGCGCTGGATCGTCGACAGTCTCTTCCTGGATAGCCTGCTCTTCCTCAAGGTGCTCCCGGAGGGTCTGCGGTCTCTCGCGGACGTCGGGTCCGGAGCGGGACTGCCCGGAATACCGCTCAAGATCGTGAGGCCGCAATGGCGGGTGACGCTGATTGAATCAAGGGCCAAGCGCGCTTCGTTTCTATCGACGGTTGTCCGCGAGCTCAGCCTCCAGAGCACGACGGTGGTCACGGCGAGGGTCGAGGACTATGCGGTCGACAACCCGGGCGTCTTCGACGCCGTCGTCATGCGCTGCGCGGGAGAGTTTCGAGCGGTCGCTGAGGCATCAGCTCGCCTGGTATCGTCGGGCGGAATCGTGGTGGCGTCCGGCCCTCCGGCCGCCAAGCCACTGGATGTAGGGAAGTGGGTCAATGTCCGTGGATCGGCCCGAAGCGGCGAACGGCGCTTCGCTGTATATGAAGTGGTCTAGGGCCAGGGCCACGGTGTGACTCGTGGAACACTTGCTTGTCGTGCGTGATGCACCGGGTTAGAGTGCACCCGGCGGAATAACATATCCCGTCACCTGATTGGTGATTTGTGATCCGTGGAACACTGAGTGCGTAAAACTATCGCCGTCGTGAACCAGAAGGGTGGCGTGGGCAAGACCACGACGGCGGTCAATCTCGCCGCCGGGCTGGCTCTCGCCGAGCGCCCTACCCTCCTCGTCGACCTCGATCCGCAGGGCAACGCCACGACGGGACTGGGAATCCAGAAGGCTGGGCTCTATCCGAGCGTGTATCACGTTCTGCTCGGAGCCGAGCCGATCGAGAAGGCGCTGCGCCCCGCCGGTCCCCCTGCCCTTCGCGTGCTTCCATCGGACATCGACCTGGTCGGTGCCGAGATCGAGCTCGTGGGGATCGACCAGCGAGAGAGCCGTCTCAAGCGGGCGCTCGAAAGCGTCGAGCTCGACGGCTGGGTCATCATCGACTGTCCGCCATCCCTCGGCCTGCTTACGATCAATGCCCTCGTCGCCGCTGATAGCGTCCTCGTCCCGCTCCAGTGCGAGTTCTACGCGCTCGAGGGGCTGACGCACCTCCTCAAGACCGTCAAGCTCGTGCGGGAGCGGCTGAATTCCAGGCTACGGGTCGGCGGTATTGTCCTCACGATGTTCGACGGCCGCACGAGCATGGCGACGCAGATCCGGGAGGAGGTTCATCGTTATTTCCCGGGCGAGATTTACGAGACCGTCATCCCACGGAACGTCCGCCTCAGCGAGGCGCCGAGTCACGGTAAGCCCGTGATGTTGCACGACCTGCGCTCGAGCGGGGCCATCGCATACCTTGAGCTCACGCGGGAGGTTCTGACGCATGAACAATAAGCGCGGACTCGGCCGTGGCCTCGGCGCCTTGCTTTCCTCGACGCCGGCCGAGGGCGACACGCTGGTCGAGGTCGAGATCGACCAGGTGGAACCTAACCCGAATCAGCCCAGAAAAACCTTTGATTCTAATGCTTTAAACGAGCTATCCGCCTCGATACGGGCATCGGGAGTAATCCAGCCGGTCATCGTCCGACGCCAGGGCACCGGCTTCCAGCTCGTCGCAGGAGAGCGCCGCTGGCGGGCCGCGCGCCAGGCCGGCCTCCCCCGCATTCCGGCGATCGTTCGCGAGGTTACCGACGCCGAGAGCCTCGAGTTGGCGCTGGTCGAGAATCTGCTTCGAGAAGACCTCAACCCAATGGAGGAAGCCGAGGCGTTCGACAAGCTGCTTGCGCGCTTCGGCTGGACACAGGAAGAGCTCGCCCAGCGCGTCGGCAAGGAGCGTAGCTCCATCGCCAATGCCCTTCGCCTGCTCCGCCTGCCCGAGCCCATCCAGGCCGATCTCCGCGGCGGCCGCCTGACTATGGGGCACGCGCGCGCGCTGCTGGCGCTGACGACGCCGGCCGAGCAGCTCAAGCTGCGCGACGAGATTCTCGCCCACGACTGGTCGGTGCGTGCGACCGAGGAGACTGTGCGCACGACGACGGCCGGTCGCCCGCCGCGGCCCAAGCAGCGTCGGCGCTCGGCCGAGCTGGCCGCGCTCGAGGAGACACTGCAGCGCGCGTTGATGACGCGCGTGCGCATCGTTGGCGGCGAGCGTCAGGGACGCATCGAGGTCGCCTACGCCAATGCCGAGGAGCTCGAGCGGCTGGCCGCGTTGCTCGGCGCGCGACACTGAGCGTGTGAGCGCCGAGCGTTTCGTCGTTGGAATGAGTGGAGGCGTCGACTCCTCCGTCGCTGCTGCGCTGCTCGTCGAGGCCGGCCACGATTGCGTCGGCGTGACCATGCGCGTCTGGGGCCGCAGCGACGGGACCGAGCCCGTCTCGCGCTTCGGCTCGTGCTGTGGCAGCGAGGCCGTCGACGATGCGCGACGCGTGGCCGAGCGGCTCGGCATTCCGTACTACGTGCTGAGCATGGCGGACGAGTTCGACCGCGCGGTCATCGCGCCGTTCGCGGACGGCTACGCCGGCGGCCGCACGCCGGTGCCGTGCGTGGCCTGCAACACCGACCTCAAGTTCGGCTCACTGCTGGCGCGCGCCCGCGCGTGGGATGCCGCCGGCGTCGCGACGGGGCACTATGCGCGCGTGGAGCGCGATGCGGCGACCGGCCGCTTCACGCTGTGGCGAGCGCGCGATCGCCGCAAGGATCAAAGCGATTTTCTGTGGCCACTCACGCAGGCGCAGCTTGCCGCCGCGCGCTTTCCCATCGGCGAGCTGACCAAGCCCGAGGTCCGCGATTACGCGCGCCGGCTCGGTCTCGTCACCGCCGACAAGCCCGACAGCCAGGAGATCTGCTTCGTGCCCGACGGTGACTATCGGAGCTTCCTGCGCCGACGCGACCCGGACGTGTTCCGGCCCGGCGCCATCGTCGACCTGGCGGGTCGGCCCGTGGGCCGTCACGGAGGTGTCGCCGGATTCACGATTGGCCAGCGCCGCGGCCTGGGCCTGGCGACCGCCCGTCCTCTATATGTGGTCGACCTCGACCCGGAAACAGATCGGGTGACGGTGGGCGATGCCGCCGACCTCGAGCGGCAGGAGCTGATGGCCTCGCACGTCAACTTCATAGCGGGCGACGCGCCCTCCGAGCCGCTGCGCGTCCGCGCCAGGATCCGGCACAATCACGAGCCGGCGCCCGCGACGGTCCGCGCGCTGGAGGACGGCCGCGCCGCCGTCGTCTTCGACGAGCCCCAGCGCGCCATCACACCGGGACAGTCGTGCGTATGGTATGACGGCGATCGCGTCGTGGGCGGAGGTGTCATCGAGCGGTCTGGTCGTTGACAGCCGTGCGGATCGGGTGATAGTTTTCACAAACCTTCAGCGGCATCACGAGACCGGGGGAATCTGCCTCATGCTTCAGCGTGGCTCCAGGTGGCGCGGGTGGCTCGCGTGCGCGTTCGTCTCGCTACTGCTGATGCTTCCGGCAGTCGCGCTCGCCGCGTCGGAGGAGCACGGCGGCGGGGGCGGCCTGATCAGCGTCGACAAGTCGCTGATCGTGCAGGTCATCAACTTCCTGATCCTGCTCTTCATCCTCAAGCGCCTGCTGTACAAGCCCTTCCTCGCGAAGATGGAAGAGCGCACGCGCACCATCCAGACCGCGCTCGACGAGGCGAAGGCCGCGCGCGCGGAGGCGCAGAAGCAGCAGGAGGACAACGAGGCGCGCCTGCGGGCGGCCTACGCCGAGGCGGCGGCGGTGCGTGAGCAGGCGCTGAAGGAAGCGGGGGAGGAGTCGCGCAAGCACATCGCGGCCGCCCAGGCCCAGTCGCGCAAGATGGTGGAGGACACCAAGTCCCAGCTCGACGCGGAAGTGCGCCGCGCGCGCGAGGAGCTCCGGCGTGAAGTCGGCGACCTCGCGGTGGCGGTGGCCGAGAAGCTCGTGCGCAGGAGCCTGCGCGACGAGGACCAGAAGAGAATCGTCGCCGACGCCATCGCGGGGATGAAGACCTCGTGAAGGCATCGCCCGCCGTCGCGAAGTCGTACGCCAAGGCCATCTTCGAGCTGGCGCGCGAGCGCAACCAGGCCGACCAGGTCCAGACCGAGCTCGACCGCGCGGCCGCCCATCTGGGCGCCGACGGCGAGGCGGCCGCGGTGCTCGACCGGCCGTGGATCAGCCCGGCCCGGCGCCGGAGCCTGGCCGACGAGATCGGCCAGCGTCTCGAGCTCTCGAAGCTCGGCCGTGAGTTCCTCGGCCTGCTGGCGGCCGCGGGTCGCACTGATCACATCGCCGCGATCGCCGCGGCGTATCGCGAGATGCTCGACGCCGCCAGCGGCCGCGTCCGTGCGCGGGTTCGCACGGCGGTGGCGCTGACCGACCTCGATCGCGCGGCGCTGTCGTCCAAGCTGCAGCGCGCGCTCGGCGGCAAGCAGGTGGTGATCGAAGAAGTGCTCGACAAGAGTCTCCTCGGCGGCTTCGTCGCCGAGATCGGCAGTCTCGTCGTGGACGGCAGCCTCGATGGTCAGCTGGCGCGTATGCGGGAGCGCCTGGTGAAAGGGTAGGGGAGAGACGCAATGATCAAGGCCGGAGAGATCAGCGAGATCATCAAGCGCCAGCTGGCGGGCTACGAGGCGGAGGTCGACCTGCAGGAGGTCGGCCGCGTCATCGAGGTCGGCGACGGCATCGCGCGCGTGTACGGCCTCGAGAAGGCCATGGCCGGCGAGCTGCTGCAGTTCCCCAACGACGTCGTCGGCATGGTGCTCAACCTCGAGCAGGATCAGGTCGGCGTCGTGCTCCTCGGCGACGACAAGGCCATCAAGGAAGGCGACACCGTCAAGCGCACCGCCAAGATCGCGCAGGTGCCGGTGGGCGAGGCGATGATCGGGCGCGTCGTGAATGCGCTCGGCCTGCCGGTGGACGGCAAGGGCCCCATCGCGACGAAGGAGTTCCGGCCGATCGAGCGCTACGCCCCGGGCGTCGTCGATCGCACCTCGGTCAAGCAGCCGCTGCAGACGGGCCTCAAGGCCATCGACTCGATGATTCCGATCGGGCGCGGCCAGCGCGAGCTGATCATCGGCGACCGCGGCACCGGCAAGACCGCCATCGGCGTGGACACGATCATCAATCAGAAGGGCCAGGACGTGTACTGCTTCTACGTCGCGGTCGGGCAGAAGCGCTCGACGGTGGCGCAGGTCGTGAAGATTCTCGAGGACGCCGGTGCCATGGCCTACACGACCGTCGTCGTGGCCTCCGCCTCCGAGCCGGCGCCGCTGCAGTACATCGCCCCGTACGCCGGCGTGACGATGGGCGAGTACTTCCGCGACAGCAAGCGTCACGCGCTCTGCATCTACGACGACCTGAGCAAGCACGCCACGGCGTATCGCCAGCTCTCGCTGCTGCTGCGCCGCCCGCCGGGCCGCGAGGCGTACCCGGGCGACGTCTTCTATCTGCACTCGCGGCTGCTGGAGCGCGCCGCCAAGCTCAACGACGCGCTGGGCGGCGGCTCGCTGACCGCGCTGCCGATCATCGAGACGCAGCTCGGCGACGTGTCGGCCTACATCCCGACCAACGTCATCTCGATCACCGACGGCCAGATCTACCTGGAGGCCGACCTCTTCTACGGCGGCGTGCGGCCGGCCGTCAACGTCGGCCTCTCGGTCTCGCGCGTGGGCGGCTCGGCGCAGATCAAGGCCATGCGGCAGGTGGCCGGCAAGCTGCGGCTGGACCTTGCGCAGTATCGCGAGCTGGCGGCCTTCGCCCAGTTCGGCTCCGACCTCGACAAGGCGACGCAGCAGCAGCTGGCGCGCGGTCAGCGCATGGTGGAGCTGCTGAAGCAAGGGCAGTACGCGCCGCTGCCCGTCGAGAAGCAGGTGGCGATCATCTTCGCCGGCTCGCAGGGCTTGCTCGACGACTTGCCGGTCGAGGCCGTGCGGCCGTTCGAGGAGTTCCTCTACGGCTTCATCGAGCGGCGGCAGCCACAGATGCTCGTCGAGATCCGGGAGAAGAAGGAGATCGGCGACGCGCTGCGCGACACGCTCGCCAAGGCCGTCACCGAGGCCAAGGCGGAGTTCGCGGCCGCCAAGGGGATCAAGGCCGCCTAGCATGGCGACCCTCCGCGACATCCAGCGGCGGATCCGCTCCGTCCAGTCGACGCAGAAGATCACGCGCGCCATGAAGCTGGTGGCGGCGGCCAAGCTGCGGCGCGCCCAGGAGCGCATCCTGTCCGCGCGGCCGTACGCCACGAAGATGGCCGAGCTGCTGAGCAACCTGGTCAGCGGCGCCGAGGACTCCGGCCATCCGCTGCTCGAGCAGCGCGAGGGCCCGCGGCGGCAGATCGTCATCATCACGGCCGACCGCGGGCTGGCCGGCGCGTTCAGCTCCAACGTGATCCGTCGCGCCAACGAGCTGCTCCGCGAGTCGAGCTCGGCCGAGATCACGCTCATCGTGGTCGGCCGCAAGGCGCGCGACTTTTTCCGCCGGCGCACGTTCACGGTCAAGCGGGACATGGTCGGCTTCTGGGACCGGCTGACCTACGCGCACGCGCAGGAGCTGGCCGACTACTTCATGAAGCAGTTCCTCGACAACGAGGTGGACGAGGTCGTCCTCCTCTATAACGAGTTCCGTTCGGTGGCCGTCCAGCGTCCGGTGCGCGTGCAGCTGCTGCCGATCCCGCACGCGGAGACCGGCGCCGGCGAGGGGACTCCGGCGGAGCAGGTGGACTACATCTACGAGCCGAGCGCCGAGGCCATCCTGGGCGACCTGCTGCCGCGCCACGTCCGCATGCAGGTGTGGCGCGCGCTCATGGAGTCGGCGGCCGGCGAGCACGGCGCCCGCATGACCGCGATGGAAGCGGCCACCAAGAACGCCAAGGACATCATCGGGATCCTGACGATCCAGTACAACAAGGCCCGCCAGGAAAAGATCACCAAGGAGCTGCTCGATATCGTGGGCGGTGCCGAAGCCCTCAAGCAAGGAGCCGAAGCATGAGCGACGGAAAGATCGTCCAGGTCATCGGACCGGTGGTGGACGTGGAATTCGAGCCCGGGAAGCTCCCCTCCATCTACAACGCGCTCATCGTGCAGGGCGTCGAGCAGAAGGACGTGTTCGCCTACTCATCCAAGCTCACCCTGGAGGTCGCGCAGCACCTCGGCGAGAGCCAGGTACGCACGATCGCCATGGCGTCCACCGACGGTCTCACGCGGGGCATGATCGTGAGCGACACGGGCGCGCCGATCTCCATCCCCGTCGGCAAGGAGACGCTCGGCCGCATCCTCAACATCGTCGGGGAGCCCGTGGACAAGGGCCCCGCGATGAAGGTCACCAAGACATATCCGATTCATCGGCCGGCCCCGCCGTTCGACGAACAGTCCACCAAGGTCGAGATGTTCGAGACCGGGATCAAGGTCGTCGACCTGCTGGAGCCGTACACGAAGGGCGGCAAGACGGGCCTTTTCGGCGGCGCCGGCGTCGGCAAGACGGTGCTCATCCAGGAGCTGATCAACAACATCGCCAAGCAGCACGGTGGTATCTCGTGCTTCGCCGGCGTGGGCGAGCGGACCCGCGAGGGCAACGACCTCTATCACGAGATGAAGGAGTCGGGCGTTCTCGAGAAGACGGCGCTGATCTTCGGCCAGATGACCGAGCCGCCGGGCTCGCGCCTGCGCGTGGCGCTCACCGCGCTCACGGCCGCCGAGTACTTCCGGGACGAGGAAGGGCAGGACGTGCTGCTCTTCATCGACAACATCTTCCGGTTCACGCAGGCGGGCTCGGAAGTCTCCGCGCTGCTCGGCCGCATGCCGTCGGCCGTCGGCTACCAGCCGACGCTCGGCACCGAGATGGGCCAGCTCCAGGAGCGCATCACGTCGACCAAGAAGGGCTCAATCACCTCGGTGCAGGCCATCTACGTGCCGGCCGACGACATCACCGACCCGGCGCCGGCCACGGCCTTCGCGCACCTCGACGCCACCACCGTGCTCTCGCGGCAGATCGCCGAGCTCGGCATCTATCCCGCGGTCGATCCGCTGGCGTCCACTTCGCGAATTCTCGATCCGAACATCATCGGCGAAGACCACTACGGCACCGCGCGCGCCGTGCAGTCGATCCTGCAGCGCTATCGCGACCTGCAGGACATCATCGCGATTCTCGGCATGGAAGAGCTCTCGGACGAGGACAAGCTGTCCGTGTCCCGCGCGCGCAAGATCCAGCGCTTCCTCTCGCAGCCCTTCTTCGTCGCCGAGCAGTTCACCGGTTCGCCGGGGCGGTACGTGAAGATCGCCGACACCGTGAAGTCCTTCAAGGAAATCGTCGAGGGCAAGCACGACGAGCTGCCCGAGCAGGCCTTCTACATGGTGGGCGACATCGGCGAGGCCATGGACAAGGCCAAGAAGCTCCGCGAGGTCCAGTAGGTGGCCGAGCGACTCACGCTCGAGCTGGCCACGCCGAGCCGGCTGGTCATCAGCGCCGAGGTCGACGAGGTCGTCATCCCCGGCAGCCAGGGCTACTTCGGTGTGCTGCCGGGGCACGCGCCGCTGCTCGCCACGCTCGGCATCGGCGAGGTGACGTATCGTATCGGGCGCGATGAATTCCACGTGGCCGCCTCGGGCGGGTTCGCCGAGGTCCGCAACGACAAGGTCATCATCCTGGCCGACACGGCGGAGACGCCGGGCGACATCGACCGGGCTCGCGCCGAGCGCTCCCGTGACCGGGCCGAGGCCCGGCTGGCCGGGCGCGGCACCTCCCAGGAAGAGATCGACTACACACGGGCCATGGCCGCGCTGGCCCGCGCGCTCACGCGCCTCCAGGTTGCGGGTCGCGGCCGGTAGCGCCCCAGAACTGCCGCCGCCCGGGAACCGTAGGTACGGCAGCCATGTTCTTGGTCCCACTCTCCCTCAAACCCAGGAGGCCGTATGAAGCGATTCCTCAGCCTGATCGCCGTCGCCGGCGTCGCCGCGCTCGCGCTCACGTCGCCCGGCACTGCCGGCCCCGACAAGATCCAGTACCCGGCCAACTGGAAGGACCACGTGCAGTACCTGACGGTCGATCGCTACGACATCAAGCAGCACCGTGAGCTCTACGCCAGCACCCAGGCCGCGGTCGACGCCATGAAGGCCGGCCAGCCGCTGCCCGACGGGACCGTGCTCACGCTGGTGCAGTACAAGGCCGTGGTGGATACGGCGGGCGCGCCCGTGAAGGACGCCAAGGGTCGTTTCACCAAGGGCGACCTGGTCGCCTACACGGTCATGGAGAAGAAGGCCGGCTACGGCACGGAGTATCCGCCCGAGCTGCGCAACGGCGACTGGGAGTACGCGGTGTTCAACCCCGAGGGCAAGCTGAACGACAAGGCCAACTACAAGGCGTGCTTCGAGTGCCACAAGCCGCACGAGAAGATGGACTATGTCATCTCGCTCGCCGCGGTCCGCGGCATCGGCACCGCCACCATGGCCGCGCCGAAGCCCGATGTGGCGATCTCGAACTTCGCGTTCGGTCCCAACAAGCACACGGCCACCGTCGGCCAGCCGGTGACCTGGGTGAACAACGACGACTCGCCGCACCAGATCACCGTCGTGAGCACGAAGGAGCGCTCGCCCATCATCACCAAGGGCCAGAGCGCGGTCCTGCCGTTCAACACGGCGGGCACCTACGAATACATCTGCGGGCTGCACCCGAACATGAAGGGAAGCGTCGAGGTCAAGTAGCGCGACTGCCCCGCGGAGCGGGCACGCTGCCCGCTCCGCGCAGCACTCCCTCCGGTCGTTGCTCAGCTAAGTCGCCGTTCCGCCGAGACCGCGCGCGTGGCGTGCGCCTTGCTCCCAGCCACGCCCATGCTGACCATCCTGATCGCCGACGACGAGCCGCACGTGGTGGAGCTGGTGCGTGTCACGCTGGAGGACGATCGCGTACGCGTCGTGGAGGCGTCCGACGGAGCCGCCGCGCTCGCGCTGGCCGACGAGATCGATCCCGAGCTGATCTTCCTCGACGTCAACCTGCCGGACATGAGCGGGCTCGACGTGTGCCGGCGTCTGCGCAAGCGCCCGCGCACGGCGTGCGCGCACATCGTCCTGCTGACCGCCGCCGCGCAGCAGGACGACATCGCACGCGGGCTGGCCGCGGGCGCCACCCACTACCTCACCAAACCGTTCTCGCCCGTACGGCTGCTCTCGCTGGTCGAGCGGTTGCTGCCGCGTGCCGCATGGCTGCCCGAGTAGCCGCCGAGCTGCAGTCGCTGCGCTACGCCGAGGACGTGCGGCGGCTCTACCATCAGCTGCGCCGCTCGATCTGCCAGTCGCTCCTCGGTCTCGCCAACGCGCTGGAGGCGAAGGATCCCTATACGCGCGGGCACTCCGAGCGTGTCGGTGCGTGGAGCGGGCGGTTGGCCACGGTGCTGGGCTTGCCGCCGGAGGAGGTCGAGACGATCACCCAGGCCGGCTTGCTGCACGACATCGGCAAGATCGGCGTGCCCGAGGCGGTGCTGCGCAAGCGCAGCGGGCTGACGCCGGACGAGTGGGCCCTCATGCGCCAGCATCCGCTCATCGGCGCCCAGATCGTCGCGCCGTTCGAGTTCTTCGGCGGGGGCGCGCTGGTCATCCGTCATCATCACGAGCGCTGGAACGGCACCGGCTATCCGGACGGACTCACCTCGGCGGCCATCCCGTTCGGCGCGCGCGTGGTCGCCGTCGCCGACGTCTTCGATGCACTCACGTCCGACCGCCCGTATCGCGCCGCGCTCTCGCGCGACGCTGCGCTGGCCTACCTGGCCGCGGAGGCGGGCCACACGCTCGACGATGCGGTGGTCGCCGCGCTGCTCGGCCTCGTGCGCGGCGATGACGCAGCCTGAGCGGGCCGCGCGATGCGCGCGCTCGAGCATGCCCCGGCACCGTCGCGCCCGCGTCTGCTCGAGGCCACGCCGCTGCCGGCCCTGGTGGCCCTGGCCGGGGTCTGGGGCCTAGCGACGTTGACGCTGCCTCCACCGGCGGCGCGCGGGATTGGTCTCGCCGCCGCGCACGGCGGCTTGCTCGGTACCGCAC
>JBKPRI010000249.1:0-4865 GCA_046734515.1 Candidatus Methylomirabilota bacterium
CGGCGGCCGCGCCCGCCCAGGCCCCGGCCGCCCGGGCGGCCAAGGCCCCGGCCCGCACGGCCGCCCGCGGTTCCCGCACGCGCAAGGGCAAGGAGAAGAAATAGGCGATGGGCCAGAAGACGCATCCGATCGGCTTCCGCCTCGGCACGATGCAGCAGTTCACGTGGCGCTCGCGCTGGTTCGCGACGAAGAACTACGCGGACCTGCTCCACGAGGACGTCAAGATCCGGCGGTTCATCAAGGACCAGCTCTATCACGCCGGCATTGCGCGCATCGACATCGAGCGTTCGGCGAACCGCGCCCGCATCACGATCTTCACGGCGCGTCCGGGCATCATCATCGGCCGCAAGGGCTCCGAGGTCGAGAAGCTGAAGAACGAGCTGCAGATGCGGACGAACAAGGAGATCTACCTCAACATCGAGGAGGTCATCCACCCCGAGCTCGACGCGCAGCTGGTGGCCGAGAACGTCGCGCTCCAGCTCCAGAAGCGCGTGGCGTTCCGCCGGGCCATGAAGAAGGCCGTCACCTCCGCGCTGCGCCTCGGGGCCGACGGTATCCGCATCGCGTGCGCGGGCCGGCTGGGCGGCGGTGAGATCGCGCGCCGCGAGTGGTACCGCGACGGCCGGGTGCCGCTCCACACGCTGCGGGCCGACATCGACTACGGCCTGGCCACCGCCCACACCACGTACGGGACGATCGGCGTGAAGGTGTGGATCTTCAAGGGCGAGGTGCTTCGCGCCGCGCCGGCGGAGGCGTAGGAGCGATCTCATGCTGATGCCCAAGCGCGTCAAGTACCGCAAGGCCCAGCGCGGCAACATGCGCGGCAAGGCCTACCGGGGCTCCACGCTGTCCTTCGGCGAGTACGGCCTCAAGGCGCTGGAGCCGGGCTGGGTGACCAACCGCCAGATCGAGGCGGCCCGGGTAGCGCTCACGCGCAGCCTCAAGCGGGGCGGCAAGGTGTGGATCCGTGTCTTCCCCGACAAGCCGGTGACGAAGAAGCCGGCCGAGACCCGCATGGGCAAGGGCAAGGGCAATCCCGAGGAGTGGGTGGCGGTGGTCAAGCCCGGCCGCATCCTCTACGAGATGGAGGGCGTGCCCGAGGCCGACGCGCGCGAGGCGTTCCGCACCGCTGCCAACAAGATCGGCATCACGACCAAATTCGTGATGCGGGCACGAACACTTTAGGAGGGGAAGAGGGGAACCCTCCTAGGGTGCCCCTACCCAATAGATGCTATGAAGGCCGCCAAGTGGCGTGAGCTGTCCGAGGACGAGGTGACGCAGAAGGTACGCGAGCTCTCGGAGGAGATCTTCAACCTCCGCTTCCAGCTCACGATGGGCGTGGCCAAGAACCCCGCGCGCATCGGCATCGCGCGCCGCGACCTGGCCCGGGCCTACACGATCGTCCGCGAGCGCGGCGGCACGCCGGCCGCGGTGGCGGCGGCGGCCGCGCCGACGGCCACGGTCACCAAGGCGCCGGAGCGCAAGGCGCCCCGGAAAGCCAAGCCGGCCAGGGCGAAGGCCGCCAAGCCGGCCAAGGCCGCCAAGGCGACCGCCAAGCCGAAGGCGAAGAAGAAAGCGAAGGGATAGGCCGTGGGCGAGCGTAAAACACGCGAGGGCGTCGTGGTGAGCGACGCCATGCAGAAGACGCGGGTGGTCAAGATCGAGCGGGTCTACCGCCATCCCCAGTACCAGCGCGTCATCCGCATGTCCAAGAAGCTGAAGGCGCACGACGAGGAGAACACCAGTCACGTGGGCGACCGCGTGCTGATCGAGGAGACGCGCCCGATCTCCAAGGAAAAGCGCTGGCGCATCCGCCAGGTGCTGACCAAGGCGGTCCGGGCATGATCCAGCCGCGCTCGATGCTGGACGTGGCCGACAACTCCGGCGCCAAGAAGGTGCAGTGCATCCGCGTGATGGGCGGCGCCAACAAGCGCTACGCCTCCCTCGGGGACACCGTCATCGTGGCCATCAAGGAAGCGTCGCCCGACGGCACCGTGAAGAAGGGCGAGGTCGCGCGCGCCGTGGTGGTGCGCACGGTGAAGGAGGTCCGCCGCCGCGACGGATCCTACATCCGCTTCGACCGGAACGCCGTCGTGCTGATCAAGCCCGACGAGAACCCGGTCGGCACGCGCATCTTCGGGCCGGTGGCCCGCGAGCTGCGCGAGCGGCAGTTCACCAAGATCATCTCGCTGGCACCCGAGGTCATCTGATGCAGGCGATCCACGTGCGACGGGGCGACCTGGTCGGCGTCATCACCGGCCGCGAGCGCGGCAAGCGCGGCAAGGTGCTGCGCGTGCTGACCGAGAAGGGCCGCGTGGTGGTCGAGCACGTCAACATGACGAAGAAGCACCAGCGGCCGACCCAGAAGCTGCGGCAGGGCGGCATCATCGAGCGCGAGGGCGCGCTGGCGCTGTCCAACGTGCTGCCGATCTGCGGGCGCTGCGACAAGCCCTCACGCACGGGCGTCAAGACGCTCGGCGACGGCCGCAAGACGCGCATCTGCAAACGCTGCGGCGAGTCGATGGACAAGGGTTAGACAGACATGGCCAAGCCAGGCGAGAGCACGCCCGCACCGAAGGCCCCGGCGGGGGGGAAGCCGGCCGCGCGGCCGCAGCAGGCACAGCAGGGCCGCGGCCGGGGCCCGGCGCCCGACACGGCACCGATCGCCAAGACGCGCCCCAAGAGCACGGGACAGACCAAGCCGCGGCTCAAGGAGCACTTCCTGACGAACTCGGCGCCGGCGCTCATGAAGGAGCGCGGCTACAGCAACGTGTGGCAGGTGCCGCGGCTGCACAAGATCGTCATCAACATGGGCGTGGGGGAAGGGCGGGACAACGCCAAGATCCTCGATTTCGCCACCGCCGACCTGCAGCTCATCGCCGGCCAGAAGCCGGTGGTGACCAAGGCCAAGAAGTCGATCGCGAACTTCAAGCTGCGCGAGGGGGTGCCGATCGGCGCCAAGGTGACGCTGCGCGCGGCCCGCATGTACGAGTTCCTCGACCGGCTGATGAACGTGGCGCTGCCGCGCGTGCGCGACTTCAAGGGCGTGCCGCCCAAGGGGTTCGACGGCCGCGGCAACTACGCCCTCGGCCTGCGCGAGCAGCTCATCTTCCCGGAGATCGTGTACGACAAGATCGACAAGGTGCGGGGCATGGACATCATCATCGTGACCACGGCGCGGACGGACGAGGAAGCCAAGGCGCTCCTCGCGCAGCTCGGCATGCCGTTCAGGGAGTCGTAAGCTCATGGCCAAGACCGCGCTCATCATGAAGTCGCTGGGAACGCCGAAGTTCTCGACGCGGCGCTACAGCCGCTGCCGGCTGTGCGGGCGGCCCCGCGGCTATCTGCGGAAGTTCCGGATGTGCCGCCTCTGCTTCCGGGAGCTCGCCCTCAAGGGCGAGGTGCCGGGCATCGTGAAGGCGAGCTGGTAAGCCATGCGCAGCGATCCGATCGCCGACCTGCTGACCCGCATCCGCAACGCCAGCAACGCCGAGCACGAGAAGGTGGACATCCCGTCGTCCAAGCTCAAGGTGCGCATCGCCGAGCTGCTGAAGGACGAAGGGTTCATCAAGAACTTCCGCGTGCTCGACGATGCCAAGCAGAACACGCTGCGCGTCTATCTCAAGTACGGCACCGGCAACGAGAAGATGATCTCGGGCCTGGTGCGGGTGTCCACGCCCGGCCGCCGGGTGTACGTCACTCACGACAAGATCCCCTCCATCCTGGCCGGCATGGGCGTGGCGCTGCTGTCGACCTCCCGCGGCGTGTTCACCGACCGCGAGGCGCGCAAGCAGAAGGTCGGCGGCGAAGTCCTCGCCTACGTGTGGTAGGAGCGCTCACATGTCACGCATCGGCAAGCAACCGATCAAGATTCCCCAGGGCGTGAAGGTCGCCGTGGACGGCAACACCGTCCGCGCCGAGGGCCCCAAGGGCAAGCTGAGCCAGCCCGTGCCGGCCGGCCTCACGCCGAAGATGCACGACGGCACGCTGGTGATCGAGCGCGGCAGTGAGGAGCGCGAGGTGCGCGCGCTGCACGGCCTGGCCCGCGCGCTCGTGGCCAACATGGTCCACGGCGTCAAGGACGGCTTCGAGCGGAAGCTCGAGATCATCGGCATCGGCTACCGCGCCCAGATGCAGGGCAAGGCGATCCAGCTGGCGCTGGGGTACTCGCATCCGATCGTGTTCCCGCTGCCGGAAGGCGTCACCGCCGAGATCGACAAGCAGGTCTCCATCACGCTCCGCGGCGCCGACAAGGCCGTGCTGGGGCAGACGGCGGCCAAGCTGCGGGCGCTGCGCAAGCCCGATCCCTACAAGGGCAAGGGCATCCGCTACCAGGGCGAGGTCGTGCGCAAGAAGGTCGGCAAGAAGGCGGGCGCGAAATGATCACCGTCGACAAGCGCGGTCCTCGCGACAAGCGGCACTACCGGCTGCGGCGCTGGGTGCGCGGCACCGGCGGCAAGCCGCGGCTGGCCGTGTTCCGCAGCCTCAACCACATCTACGCGCAGATCATCGACGACGAGACCGGGCGCACCCTGGCCGCGGCGGACAGCCGCAGCAAGGAATTCCGCTCCGCCAATCCGAAGGGCGGCAACGTGGCCGCCGCCAAGGCGGTCGGCGAGCTGCTGGCCCGGCGGGCCAAGTCGGCCGGCCTCAGCCAGGTGGTCTTCGATCGCGGCGGCTACCAATACCACGGGCGCGTGAAGGCGCTCGCCGACGCGGCGCGCGCCGGCGGCCTCGTGTTCTAACGGGCCGATGAAAATGGCCCATCTGCGTCGTTGCCGCCTCAACTCGGCGGCGCCTAGCATCTGGACCATTTTGATCGGCCCTGAGGCGGGCGGCGACATGGCTCATACAACAGTCAGGAG
>JBKPRI010000250.1:0-2936 GCA_046734515.1 Candidatus Methylomirabilota bacterium
GCAGAAGCTCGTGAAGGACAGCGGCTTCAACGTCACCGTGCATCCCTCGAAGGGCTCGATCGACAACATCTTCGCCGTCTATCAGCGGCCCGGGGTCCAGCTCGGCATCGTGCAGTCCGACGTGCTGGCCTTCGTCGCGAAGGTTCAGAGCGACCCGGTGCTGCAGCGGATCGCCAAGAAAACCAAGATGGTTTTCCCGCTCTACAACGAGGAGGTCCATATCCTCGGCCGGCGCGGGATCGCGGATTTCGACGACCTGGCCGGCAAGCGGGTCGCCGTGGGCCGCGACGGCAGCGGCACGTACCTGACCGCGCGCCTGCTCTTCAAGCTCGCGGAGGTCACGCCGAGCGAGATGGTGCCGATCGACACCGGCGAGGCGCTGGCCGCGCTGAAGGCCGGTCGCGTCGACGCGATGTTCTACGTGGCCGGCTTCCCCGTGCGCTTGCTCAAGGAAGACGTGCAGGCCTCCGACAACCTCGCGCTGATTCCGATCACGAGCAAGAGCATCGTCGAGTTCTATCCGCGTGCCGAGATCCCGGGTGACACGTATGCCTGGCAGTCGACTCCGGTCAACACGGTGGCCGCCAAGGCCGTGCTCGTCTCGTTCGATTTCCGCCGCAAGGACTGTGACACGGTCGGACGCCTGGCCCAGCAGGTGTCCTCGCGGATGGACTGGCTGCAGAAGAACGGGCATCCGAAGTGGAAGGCCGTCGATCTGAACTATCCGCTGCGCGGCTGGGATCAGTACGACTGTGTCCGGAAATATCTCGGCAAGGCACCGGCCGTGGCCACCGGCCAGACGGCGCCGCGCCAGGGACTCAATCCCGTCTTCGAGGCGATCAAAGGAATGCTCGACGAGTGAAACTACGACGACTGCTGACGCTCGCCCGCGTCGCGGTCGGAGTGGCGCTGCTCACCGGTGGCGGTGCCATGCTTCGGCCGCTCGTATGGCCGGAGGATCCCGACGCAAGCCTCCAGATGGTGAATGGCCGCCTCGTCGGTGAAGCCACGGGCTACGTGGCCGCGGTGGACTCCACCGAGCGCATCTTGAAGATCTCCACGAGCGTCCTCGATCTGCGTCCCGTGACGCTGTCCGTGGGCAACGATGCCACGATCATGATCGGCGACAAGCAGGGGGGGCTCGGCGACCTCGCGGTCGACATGCCGGTGCGCGTTGCCTACTCGCTCGAGGGCGGAAGTCGACGGGCCATCGCGGTGGAGCGGCTGGCGGCAGGCACCTCCGTTCGCGGCACGTCGATCGCGCCCGACACCGCCGGCGCGAACGGCGTAACCAACGTGGATCCGCCGCCCGTCCCGCAGCCGAAGGTCGCTCGCCCGCCGGCGAGCGAGTCGACCGCAGCGTCACCGCCCACGGCGGTGGAGCGGCCGCGCACCGAGCCGCTGGTGACACCGCGTGCCGAACGTCCGGTGACACCAGTGGCGGCGCCGGCACCGAAAGCAGTGGAGCCGGCACGCAGCGTCAGCGCCCCTCGTCCCTCGGTTGAGCGTACGACCGAGGAAGGCGGGGCCGACGGGTCGGCCGCGATCGACTGGCTGCTGAAGTCGCGCGGGCGCTAGCGGCGCGCGCTCACTCGGAGCGCCGAGGCGCGTAGGGGCATGTCGAGGTGCTTGACGCCCATTGGCCGCAGGGCGTCGATCACCGCGTTCACCACCGCCGGCGTCGAGCCGATGGTGGCCGCCTCGCCGATGCCCTTGGCCCCCAGCGGATTGAACGGGGTCTTCGTGACCGTCGCCTCCGCCCGGAAGGACGGCAGGTCCTCCGCGCGTGGCATTGCGTAGTCCATCAGCGAGCCCGTCGAGAGCTGGCCGTCGTCGTCGTACACGAGCTCTTCCCACAGCGACTGCGCGATGCCCTGCGCGAGGCCGCCGTGGACCTGGCCGGCCACTAGCGTGGGCGACACGCGCACGCCGCAGTCGTCCACCGAGACGTAGTCGCGCAGCCGCACGCTGCCGGTCTCACGATCGACCTCGACCACGGCCACGTGCGCGCCGAACGGGTACACGAGCTGCGGGGGCCGGAAGAAGTCGGTCGCTTCGAGCCCGTGCTCGATGTCCGGCTTGAGCCCCTCGCTGTAGGCGACGGCGGCGATGTCCGCGAGCCCCAGCGCCTTGGCCGGCACGCCCCGCACCTGGTAGCGCCCGTTCTCCAGCACGACGTCCTCGAAGGCGGCCTCCAGCATGCCGGCGGCGATCTTGCGCGCCTTCTCCTGCACCTTGACCGAGGCGTTCAGGATCGCGGTGCCGCCCACCGCGAGGCTGCGGCTGCCGCCGGTGCCGTTGCCCTGCGGGATCGCGGCGGTGTCGCCGTGGCGGACGACGATCTTGTCGAAGTCGACGCCGAGATGATCCGAGATGATCTGGGCAAACGTCGTCTCGTGACCCTGGCCGTGCGCGGAGGTGCCCGTGTAGGCGGTCACGGTGCCCGTCGGCTCCACGCGCACCACGGCGCTCTCGTAAGGGCCGAAGCCGCACATCTCGACGTAGACGGCCTGGCCGATGCCGAGCAGCATGCGGTCGTTGGATGCCAGCCGATCCTTCTGCTCGCGGCGAAGCTTGCCGATGTCGGCGAGCTGGAGCGCCTTGGTGAGCGCACGGTCGTACTCGCCGGAGTCGTAGTTCTGGCCCGTCGGCGTGGCGTACGGGAAGTCGCCCGGCGCGATGAAGTTCTTGCGCCGTACTTCTTCCGGCGTCTTGCCGATCTCCGCGGCCACGATGTCGATGAGTCGCTCGAGGTAGTACGCGGCCTCGGGCCGGCCGGCGCCGCGGTACGCGGCCACCGTCGTCGTGTTCGTGAACACGCACGTGGACGACAGGTCCACGTTCTTGAACTTGTAGACGCCCACGCCCATGAAGAGCGTGAGGTCGGGGATGAAGGTGAAGACCGGGTAGGCGCCGATGTTCGCCGTCACCTTCAT
>JBKPRI010000251.1:0-7280 GCA_046734515.1 Candidatus Methylomirabilota bacterium
TGCATCGCCCGGGCACGCCGGAGGGAAGGAGCGCAAGCTCGTGAGCGTGATCCGTGATGGGATGTCGGCCTGGCTGCTGGTGATCGCGCTACTCGCCGCCGCGCTGATGACGGCGATGCCGGCGGCCGCCCAGCTCAGCGACGCCGACGTCTACGTGGCCGAGGCCACGCTGGCTATCGAGGACCGGCAGTGGGACAAGGCGCTCGACCTGCTGCGCCAGGCGCTGACCAAGGAGCCGGACCACGTCGAGGCGCTGTACTACACGGGCGTCGCCCACATGGGCAAGAAGGATCCGAACCAGGCGATTCGCTTCCTCGAGCAGGCGCGCGCCAAGTCCCCCAACGACACGTCGATTCTCTACCAGCTCGGTCTCGCGCACTTTGCTCTCGAGCAGTACGACCGCAGCCAGCCGATGTTCGAGCGGGCCTTCGCGCAGGACCCCACCGTCGACTCGCTCGGCTACTACGTCGGCTACCTGCGCTACCGCAAGGGGCAGTATCAGGACGCCCTCAAGGCGTTCCGGGTGGCCCGCACCTCCGATCCGACCATCGGCGATCTCACGAAGCTCTACGCCGGGCTCTCGCTGCAGCAGCTCGGTCTGTCGTCACAGGCGGAAGCGGAGATCTCGCAGATCGGCAAGCTGGGGACCGCCTCGCCGCTGACGGGGCCGGCCGAGCGTCTCAAGAACTCCATCGCCAGCTCCCGCGACACGGAGCGGCGGTTCCGGGCCGAGGTCAAGCTGGGCGCGTTCTATGACGACAATGCTGCGGCCGAACCGAACCGCTCGAACGATGCCACGGCCGAGCTGGCGCGGCAGGGGCACCGCGAAACCTTCGGCGAGCTGCTCTCCGTGGCGCTGGAGTACGACTGGCTCAAGAGTGGTCCCTGGACCAGCACCATCGGGGCATCATTCTTCGGCACGCACAACAACACGTTGGGCTCGTTCGACGTCGACGACTACACCGGCGTGCTCCGGGTCGCGCGCCGCGGCACGCTGTTCGAGATTCCCATGCAGGCCGGGTTCAGTTACACCTACGACTACCTGACGCTCGGCTACGATCCGCTCGTCCAGCGGCATTCGATGGCCGCCTATCTCGCGCTGATCGAGAGCGCCCGCCACCTGACGAACATCCAGGGGCGCGTCGAGCTGAAGAGCTACCACGAGGCCGACTCGAACCCGCCGGTGGCGATCGCGTCCCAGCTGAACCAGGACGCGGTCAACTACATGGTGGGTGCCGTTCACTTCGTACGCTTCGACCGCGACCGTCACTTCATCAAGGGCGGCTATCAGCTCGACATCGAGGACGCGAAGGGCAGCGACTTCTCCTACGTCGGCCACCGGTTCATCATCGGCGGCCAGTACACGCTCCCGTGGCGCGACATCCGTCTGACGTACGATTTCGATCTCCACTACCGTGACTACCTGCACCCGAACCTGTTGCTGCCGACGGCAAGCCCCCGCAGCAAGGAGCGCAACGACCAGGAGTTCACGAACACGTTCCGCATCGAAGCGCCGTTGACGTCACTGCTGAAGTGGGACTTTTTCAAGTCACAGTCGCTGTTCGTGACCGCCGAGTACACGAACAAGATCGTCAACTCGAACCTGGACCTCTACAGCTACCAGCGCGACTACGGCGCGGTCTACTTCACCTGGCAGTACTAGCCCGGCGGAGCGTCATTCCGCCGAGATTGACCGAAAGTGAAAGGCCCCGGCGACAGCCGGGGCCTTTCTTGATTGAGCGCGTGGTGGGCGTCAGCGACGCCGGGCGCGGAGGCCTTCCGACGGGCAGCTGCCGCGGCACTCGGGGTTGCCGCCCGTTCCGTTATTGGTCGGCACGGTCAGCGGCTGCAGGGTCGACGGTGGGGTGATGCAGTTGCTGGTGCACAGCGCCGACTTCGGGTCGCTCTTGGTCGTCGTGTTATTCGTCGTGTTGATGATCAGCTGCCCGCTCCCACCGATGCCGCCGCTCCCGCCAGCCCCTGCCGCGGCGTTCGACGCCTGCTCGACCTGCTGGTCGCTGATCTGTGCGTTGCTCCCCTGCGGAGCGTCCTTGAGACCGACCTTGTAGTCGTTGGCAGCCGCCTGACCCTGCGCACGCGTGATGGTGCGCGGCCCGCCCTGCGGGGGGGTGAAGCCCGTGAAGGACAGCGTCTGCAGCGGGTTCATCGTGAACCGGGTGCCGCCCGGGCGGCCCGTGCTCGGATCGAGCAGGGCTACGTCGAGGATGCCGGTGAGCAGCGTGAAGCGCGTGGTGACGCTGCCCGGCGCGGTTCCCCCGGCCTGGGCGGTGAACTGGCCGACCTCGGTGATGACCACCGTGCCCCGCACGCCGGCCACCGCGTTCGGCGTCTTGATATCGATGCGCTCGCCGGGGGCCATCCGCTCCCTGGCCACGGTGAGCGCGATCTTCCCCGCGGTGATGTCGATCGTCGAGGTGCCCTGTGTCTCGGTGATGGTGAGAGTCGAATGCTCGCGCACGGTAACGACGGCCTTGCCGCCCATGAGGATGCGGGCCAGCGACTGGTCACCCGTCGTGATCCGATCCTGAACGCGGACCTCGTCGCGAAACCGTAGGTCCTGTGGGGGGCTCCCCGCCATCGACAGCCGCTGGAGCTTCGCGGTGCCCTGCAGGCTCGTCACGACTCCGGCCGACTTCGTGTCCTGCGCAGCGGCGGAGGCCGCCAGACCGAGCGCCATTCCGGCGACGACGATCGTCCCTGCCAGCTGCATCCTGATGCCACTCATAGTGCCTCCCCGCGACGGCCGACATACGATCCGCATGAGTCGAGGCGAGAACGCAAGCGACTTGCCATAGCGCCCCTTGACGCACGGAATGTCCAGGTTTCCGGACACTTGAACCGCGCGTCGACCCATAGACCAGCCTAGCCCGTACGGCATTTCCGAGTCGCGCTCGGGCAGGACGGCAGGCCCTACCCGAATGCCGGGGGGATCATCGCGTATTGCAACACTCCAAGTCAATGGGGAGAGGCGCGGAGTGAAGTACGACGCGTGGGGGTGAGGCTCGAAGCGCCGTCCGCCGGGGCGGACCGCGCTTCGTTGAGCCGAACGTTAGGGCCTACGGTCCTTCTTGGGGGTCTTGTCGCCGCGGCGGAGATCGTCTCCGGCGATGATCCCGATCCCGCCGCCCGTAATGCCGCCGCCGGTCCCGACGCCGCCGGGGACGCCCGTCTTGGTGCCGGTACCGACGCTCGTGCTAGTGCTGCCGCCAGCCACGCCTGCCGAGCCAGCCGACCCCCCAGAGATTGGACCGGCGGAGACCACGCCGGTCGAGGCGCCGGCGGTCGGAGCGGAGCCGGAGGTGCCAGCGGAGCTGGTGGCACCGGTGGAACCACTGGAGCCGACAGAGCCGGCCGATGAGCCGGTCGTGCTCGACGTAGCTGCCGTGGCGGAGCCGCCGCTACGATCCCCGCTATCGTCCTTGCCCTTGCCGTTGCCCTTGCCATTGTCACGGCTCGCCGTGTCGCCCTTGTCCTTGTCCTTATCTTTGTCCTTGCTGTCGGTGGTCACCGCGGTCGTCCGCTTCGTCGCTTCCTGCACCTGGTCGTCCACGACCTTGGCGTTGGCGCCGGGTGAAGGCTCCCGGAGCGGCGTCGCGAAGCCGGCCGCCACGGCATCCGCCTCGATCCGGGTGATCGGGCGCGGCGTCCCGAGCGGCGCAAGACCGCTCACGCCGAGGGACTGCAGCGGCTTGAGAATCACGGGCGCGCCCGTGAGGCGGCCCGTCTGATCGATGCGTGTCACATCGACGACACCGGTCAGCAGCGTGAAGCGCGTCGAGCCGTCCGGCGACTGCGACGTCGGCGGGTCGACCTCGGCGATGATGATCGTGCCGCGGATCGCTGCCACCGCATTGGGCGTCTTGATCTCGACCGACTCGCCCGGCTTCACGCGGCTCTTGTCGACCGACAGCGCGATCTTGCCGCTCGTCATCTCGATCGTGGAGCTGGTCGCCGTCTCGGTGATGATCAGATTCGAGCGCTCCCGGATGGTCACGAGCGCCTTGCCGCCCAGAAGGATGCGCGCGATCGACTCATCGCCGGTCGTGATGCGGTCTTGCACGAACACGTCGTCCTTGAACTTCAGGGGTGTCGGGTCCGGGGCGCTGCTACGCGCGACGGTGGCCGTGCCCTGCAGGGTCGTGACGACACCTGCCTTGGACGTCTGGGCCGGCGCAGCCGCCGGTAGCATCAGCGAAATCGCGGCTATCGCGGCCGCCCCCCTGTAGAACGTCCTGGCACCCATAGCGCCTCCCGCGTGCTTGCCCAACTGTCTCCAGTAAGTCTTGGCACCACGTAGAGGCAAGCTGCCTGCCAGGCCGATCTCGCAACGTTGTTGCATAGTTCCGAGCACGGCCGGATGAATATCGCCAGCCAGGCTGGCATCGAGCGGTAAGCAATCATCCGGCGCAGCTCAGGCGGACTGTGCGAGGGCATAGATGGCCATCAGGAGGGCTCCCAGCTCCCGCAGGGCGGCCCAGGATCGGCCCTTACGGCCCGGCTCGACATGCTCCAGGATGTGCACCAGCACGACATCGGTATGCAGGGGACGGGCGGCGGCCAGGCGGAGGGTCTCGGTATACGGCACCGAGGGGTCGTCCACGCCGTGAACGAGGATGAGACGGGCCCGGATGGCGGCGGCCGCTCGATCGGGGGACAGGCGCTCCAGCAGGTCGGCCACCGGCGGCGTGGGCGTCTTCAGCGCGGCGGCGGCCTGCCGGGGGTCGGCGAGCGCGTCCACGGCCGACTGGTCCAGGAGATCGGCGTTGGCCTCGATGAAGGCCCGCACCACGGCGGGGTCGTGTACCACGCGCCCGTGGATTCCATCCCATGAGTACTCGCCGGTGAGGAAGAACCGCAGCAGCTCCGGGGCGGAGGCGTACCCGCCGAGGCTCAGCACGGCGCGCACGCGATCGCGCACGGCGGGATCGGCGGCCGCCAGTAGCGCGGGACCGGACCCGACGCTGACCGCGATGACGGCGGTCGGCTCCGGGCGAGCGGCCAGCGTCGCGACCACGGGCCGGACGTCGTCGGGGCGCAGGCGGCCGCGCGTCAGTCCGGGGATCGTCGGCACGGCCACGTCGAAGCCGGCCCGAGCCAGCAGGCTCGCCGCCTCGCGCACTCGCGGCTCGTCCTTGCCGGATGGCGCGTAGCCGTGGACCAGCACCAGCGGAACGCCTCCGCTGCTCACCCAGCGGTCGACCGACACACCCGGTACGGCCAGCCGCTCGACGCGCGGCGCCGGCGTGAGCCGGGAGAGCGGCCGCCAGGCGCCGCCCGACAGGAACTCGACGAGGAACGCGGCGCTGAGTCCGAGCGTGAGCGCGGCCTGAACGACCGGAGCGGCGACCAGCGCGGCGAGGACGAGAGAGAGGAGCCGGGCTACTTCCGGTTGACGCACTTCACGAGGCGCCACCCGTTGAACATGTTCACCTTCACGATGAGCTCGGGCGTCAGCCCCACGGCCTCGAGCAGCGGCTTCATCGGCAGGTTCGACTTCCAGCCGAGCCGCGTGCACACGGGCGCCATCATGTCCTCGACGTGACCCCACAGCCAGCGGTCGCTGCGGAAGTGATTGAGGATGACGATGACGCCCCCGGGCTTCACCACGCGGCGCATCTCACGCAGCACGCCGATCGGATCCGGCACCGCCGAGATCGTGTAGGTGGCGAGCGCCTTGTCGAACTCGTTGTCGGCGAAGTCCATGGACGTGGCGTCCATGACCTTGAGCACCACCCCCGGCATGGCCAGCTTGTGCGTGCGCTCGACGGCCTTGTCGAGCATCTCGCCGGAAAGATCGATGCCGGTCAGCCGGCACGCCGGTGGATAGAGCGGCAGGTTCAGCCCGGTGCCGATTCCGACCTCGAGGACGGTCTCGTTCGGCGTGAGCCCGAGGTGTGAGATGGCCGCCTGACGCCCCGGCGCAAAAATCCAATCGAAGATGAAATCGTACACGGGAGCGAGCAGCTCGTACGCGCGCTCGACCTGCCGCTTCTCCAACGCAACGTCCACGTGTGCCCCCCCACGAACTTGGATCCGAGGCCGATCGATCTGGAGGCCTGCAAACCCGATTGGCGGCGGTAGTCTACTCCGCGCTCTCAGATGTTGCCAAGCCCATAGATCAAGCCAGCGGTCGCCCCGATCAGATCGGTAGAACCGAGCAAGGATGAGGCCACCGAAAGAGGGTTATGCCTTACCCCCGGTCGCGATGCAGCGCCGTCAGGAAGCGCTGGGCGATGGCCTCGGCCATCTCGCGCTCGGTGCCGGCAAGGCCGGCCGCGCGCCAGTCTCGGAGCTTGACGACGGCCTTGGCCATCGAGCGATGGCCGCCGGCGCCACCGAGGTCGCCGAACGCCTCGTGGACGACGTCGCCGGCGGCGCGCACATAGCCGACGTTCCGCACGGAGACGTGCAGCTCGTGGTTCACGCATCCCGACACCACCGACCACTCGGCGCCTTCGACCTGGAGGAAGAGGTCGGCGAACTGCGCGACGAGCTCGGGATAGCCCACGGGTCCGAGGTGCACGAACATCACGCCGTCGCTCAGGCGCCGGTTGGCGATGCCGCGCGCGAGCACGTCGAGCGCGGCCTCGGGTAGATCGGGCCGCTCGATGCGGCGAAGCGCGTTGTGATTGGCGTGGGCATGCAGGAAGGCGAACGCCTCCATGTCCGCGCGCGTGGCCCCGCGCTCGAGGTGCAGCGTGTCGGCCTTGATGCCGTAGAGCAGGGCGGTGGCGACGCGCTCGCGGATCTTCACATCGGCGGCGCGCAGATACTCGGTGAGGATCGTCGAGGTCGCGCCGTACGAGGGGCGGATGTCCTTCAGCCGCGCGCGCACCGGCGATTCCTCGGGATGATGATCGATCACGAGGTCCACCTCGCCGAGCGGCTCCTCGAAGATGCTCGGCTGGGTGTCGACCAGCGCGATCTTGTCGTAGTCCTCGAGCGCGCGGGGCTTGACCTGCTCGACGTCGATCTCGAGGATGCGCGTCATGGCACGGTTCTCCGGCCGCCGGATGGTGCCGAAGGTCGCGATCGTCGCCGCCGACTTCGTGCGGCCGAGCAGCATCTTGAGCGCGAGGGCGGAGGCGATGGCGTCGGGGTCGGGGTCGTCCTGCATCATGATCAGGACGCGGTCGGCCCGGGCGAAGTGCTCGCGCACCCGGGCTACCCGCGCGCGCGTCACCGCACGCTCGAGCGCGGGCTCCAGCACCTGTCTCTTATACACATCTGACGCTGCCGACGAAAGTTCTAGTGTGTAG
>JBKPRI010000252.1:0-9338 GCA_046734515.1 Candidatus Methylomirabilota bacterium
CCGGTGGGCGCCGGCGCCACGTAGGGCGCACGCACCGGCACGACGGCGGTCTCCAGTGGCCGCGCGATCGCGGCCGGCACCGGCGGCGCGGGCACCGGCACCATCGGCTCGGCGGCGCGGTCGGGCGCCCGCAGCTCCGAGGGCCACATCATCGGTGGGGCGGCCGCAGCGACGTGGACCGTGCCGGCCGGGGCGCCGACCTTGGCGCGGAGCTGCGCCATCAGGTCGGCCCATGAGCCGTCGCGCGCCAGCCGCTGGAACTGGGCGCGGTAGTTGTCCATCGTGCTGACGCCGTCCATGACGACGTCGCGTACGACCCAGCGATCGCCGCGGCGCACCATCCGGAAGCCCAGCCGCAGCGGGTTGCCGTCGCGGGCGGCGACGGCGGTCTCGACCGTGGCGGTGTCGCGATCGACCAGCTCGCCGAGGTAGTCCACCTGGACGCCGCCGGCCGTCGTCGCCTTGCCGGCCACGCGCCAGACGAAGGAGCGCTCCAGCAGGTCGGCGAACAGCGCGACGAACTCGTTCTGCTCCACCGGCGTGTGCGCGAGCCACTCGCGCCCCAGCGCCAGCATGGCGGCTTCCCGGAAATCGAAGACGTCGTCCAGGTGCCGCCGGATCGCCTTGAGCCGCTCGAGCGGCTGCTGCTCGGTGGTCGGATCGCTCAGCACGAGGTTGACGGCGCCGAAGAAATCTCGCAAGGCGTCAGTGGGCTCGCCGGCGCGCGCGGCGGCCGGCAGCGCGACGGTGACGAGGACGGCAGCGGCGAGGAGCAGACGGGACGACCTGCGAGGCGCCTGCCGGCGCGAGCGGATCACGAGAATCCACGATACGAGCGTGCCCCGCGCGTCCGGAAGAGAATTCGGCTCGCCCGGGCGCCGCGCGGCGCCCGGGCCGCTGCTCAGGCGACGGCGGTGGCGCGAAGCTGGCGGAAGCGGACGGCGAAGAGCGGGTCGTACAGCGCCGCGGTCGCGACCAGCGCGATGTCGGCACCCTCACGCAGGCTTTCGTGCGCGCGCTCGACCGTGGTGAGGCCGCCGAGCGCGAGGACGGCGCGGTCCCAGCAGCCGGCCTTGCGCCACGCCAGCATCTCACCCACCTGCCGCGAGGCGGCCGGGAAGGTGTCGGCGCCGACGATGTCGGCGCGCTCACGCCCCACGCCCTCGAAGGCGGCGTTGCCGTCGTCGTCCACGACGCGCCGCTGGAAGCCGTGCACGAGCACGAACCCGCTCGCCCACGACGCCAGCCGTGTCGCGGTGTCGTGGAGCAGGCGCGGGGTGCGGAACGCGCCGAGCTTCGCGATCACCGGCACCGAGACGCTCGTGCGCACGCGGTGCAGGATCTGCGAGGCGAGGGGCAAGTTCTCGAAGATCGACTGCGGCTGGTCGGAGAACGGGTCCGGCCACGCCAGGTTGACCTCCACGACGTGCGCGCCCGCCTCGGCCGCCCACTGCCCGCACTGCGCGTAGTCCAGCACGAGACCCTCGCGGTCGCCGCCCGGCGGCGTCGTGCCGAGCACACTGACGATCAGGACCTGGCCCTTGCCCACACGCTCGCGCGCCCGGCGGACATCCTTGCGCCAGACGTCGGGCGCCATTGAGGGCGTGCCCAGCGAGACGGCCAGCGTGAGGTCTCCCTCGAGAGCCGAGCGGCGTGGAGTCGTGGCCACCGCCGCCTGCTCGCGATTCTCCACGGGGCGGATATTGGGCAGACCAAAGGCCGGGACCTCGCTCGTTCGGACCGTGGCATACGTCAGGACGTCATATCCGACGCGGGCATAGGCTTCGACCCACTTCGAGTTCAGGAGCGGGCCGGAGGCGATCCCGAGCTGGGAGTTGAGGCCGTAGTCGAAGAGCTTGCCGCCCGGGGCGCTCGGCAGCCGGCGGACGCGCGGCAGCTTCGGCGCGTGGCCGTAGTTCCACGAGTACGAACGATCGACGCGATAGACGGCCTGTGCGATCGGTATCACTCCTCTGGCGGTGAGAGTGGAACCGGTTAGCACGCAGTATATCAGACACTTACAAGCCGTGCTGGGATTTGGTCCGACCCGTCCTCAACGCAGCGCCGGCATCACCTCGCGCGAGAGCAGCTCGAGCTCTTGCATGATGTGCGCGTGCGGCATGCCGGGAAAGAACGTCCGGCAGATCAGATGCGTCATGCCGTAGCGCTCGACGAAGCGGCGAATCTTCGCGATGCACTGCTCGGGGCCGCCGATGATGAAGCGGTCCTCCATCAGCTTGTCGAGATCAGTGGCGATCGAGGCGTCGATGAACGGATGGCGCCAGCCCCCCGCGTACTCGCGGCGGTAGGCGACCATGATGTGCTGCTCGGCGAGCTCGCGGGCGCGCGCGTCGGTTTCCGCGATGATCACGTCGCGCGTGAGCGGCCACTCGGTCGGGTCGGGCCGTCCGGCGGCGCGCCGGCGCTCGAGGAACTGCTGCTTGCCCTTCAGCAGGCGCGCGAGATCGGCGGTGGGCCCCGGGATCCAGTTGTCGGCGAGCGTGGCCGCGCGGCGCAGGGTGATGTCGCCCCAGCCGCCGATCCACACGGGCGGATGCGGCCGCGTCACCGGCTTGGGCTCCAGACGGCCCTCGACGGTGTAATAGCTGCCGCGGAACGCGACGCGGTCCTCCGTCCACAGGCCCTTCATGATCGCCAGCTGCTCCTCGAACCGTGCCCCGCGCTTCTCGAGGTCGACGCCATAGAGCGCGAACTCGTCGGGCTTGTAGCCGATGGCGATGCCGAGCGTGAAGCGGCCGCCCGACATCACGTCGAGCAGCGCGACGTCCTCGGCCAGGCGGGCCGGGTGATAGAAGGCGGCGACGAGGATGTCGGTGCCCAGCATCAGCCGGGAGGTCCGGGTAGCGTAGCCGGCCAGGACCGGCAGCGGCGAGGGCCAGTAGTGATTGGTGACGGAGTGGTGCTCCTCCATCCACACGGAGTCGAACCCGAGCTCCTCGGCCCTGGTGACCTCGTCCAGCGACTCGCGGTAGTAGTGGCCGCCCTCGATGGGGATGAAGCCGATCTTGAGTGCCATGGTCTCCTCGCGGGGCGCTAGGGTACCACCGCCGCCGCGCCCCGCCTTGACAGGTCCTGGGGGCGGCGCTATCGTCGGCCCCGTTTCGTCGGACGTGCACGCTCCTGGACCCGGTTCGCCTCCAAAGGGGAGGGCGCAAATGAAAAGACTCGGCCTCGTCGCAGCGCTCCTGGGCGTCACCTTCCTGCTTCCATCTCCCGCGTCGGCCCAGGTGAAGCAGATGTACTGGGCCACCAGCGGCATGTTCGGGCCGTTCCCCATCACTGACCTGATCCCGACGGTGCCCAAGGAAAAGCAGCGTGACATCACGATCCCGATCAGCATGTGGATCATCGACCACCCGAAGGGCCTGGTCCTGTTCGACACCGGCAACAACGTCAAAATCTCGGATGGTCAGTGCAAGAGCTACTGGGCGGCCGGGTTCTGCGACGGCCTCAAGGCGAACCAGAAGCGTGACGACGTCATCGACCGCCAGCTGCAGAAGCTGGGCTACTCCGCCGACAAGGTCAAGGTGGTCGTGACCTCGCACTCGCACCTGGACCACATCGGCAACATCAAGATGTTCCCCAAGGCCATCCATGTGCTCCAGAAGAAGGAGCTGTACCAAGGCTGGTGGCCGGAGAAGTTCCAGGGACGTCAGGGCGACGGGGCCTTCGTGCTCGGTGACTTCGACGGGGAGGCTCGCGGTTACAACTACCTCGAGCTGGACGGCGACTACGACCTGTTCGGCGACGGCAGCATCATGATCCTGAGCACGCCCGGCCACACGCTCGGCCACCAGTCGATGCGCGTGAAGCTGGCCAGCGGCAAGTCGATCCTGGTATCGCAGGACGCCATCTGGATGCAGGAGAACCTGGACGGCTACCCGGCCGGGCTCAACTACAGCGTCAAGGACTACACCAACTCGGTCAACCGGCTGAAGATGATGCGCGACATCGAGGATGCGGATCTCTTCTTCGCCCACGACCAGGACCAGTTCAAGGCCAAAGGGAACCAGTGGTATAAGTAGCGCCGCGTTGGTGCGTGTTGTGCGAAGGCCCCCCGGGTACCGGGGGGCTTTCGTGTTCCTGCCATGAGTGACGTCGCCGCCGCCATCGTCCTGGAGTCGGTCAGCAAGCGCTACGGCTCGACGACGGTCGTCCACGACGTGTCCTTCACCGTCGAGCGCGGCGAGATCGTCGGCTTCCTGGGTCCCAACGGCGCGGGCAAGACGACCACGATGCGCATGATCGCCGGCTACACCGCCGCCACCTCCGGACGCGTGCTGGTGGCCGGGCAGGACATGGCGACCGACCACGTGGAGGCAGCCCGCCGTATCGGCTACCTTCCGGAGCGGCCGCCGCTCTACGACGTGCTCGACGTGCGCAGTTACCTGGCGTTCGTCGCCCGGGTGAAGGGCATCCCCCGCGCGCGGCTGGCCGCCGAGCTCGAGCGCGTCATCACGGCCTGCCGGCTCGAGGAGGTCGTGCGCACGGAAATCTACAAGCTGTCCAAGGGCTATCGGCAGCGCGCCGGACTTGCCCAGGCGCTGCTCGGCGCCCCGGACGTGCTGTTGCTGGACGAGCCCACTGCCGGCCTCGACCCGGGTCAGATCCAGGAGACGCGCGAGGTGATTCGCGCCTTCGGGCAGGATCACGCGGTGCTGCTGAGCACCCACATCCTGGCCGAGGTCACGTTGATCTGTCGGCGAGTGGCGATCATCGACCACGGCCGGCTGCTCGCCATCGACTCGCCGGCCGGACTGCAGCGCGCCGTGGCGCAGACGAACCAGGTCGTGCTGAAGGTCACGGCGCCGGCCGAGGCGCTGCGGGAGTCGCTGCGCGAGGTGGAGGGCGTGGAGGCGGTCACCGTCAGCGCACCGACTGCGGGCGGCGTGCTCACGGCCGAATGCCGCGTGGTCGCCCGGGAGGGCATCGAGGCGGCCATCGCGCGCGCCGTGGCCGGCCGCTGGGATCTCCACGGGCTCGAGCGGCGCGCACCGACGCTGGAGAACGTGTTCCTCCGGTACGTCGGCGCCGGCGGCAACGGGGTCCGCCCGGCATGAGCGGCACGCTGGCGGTGTACCGCAAGGAGCTGGCCACGTACTTCCGGTCGCCGATCGCCTACTACGTCGTCGCCGTGTTCCTGATCGGGACGGGCTATTTCTTCGTCTACAACGTCGTCATGGCCGGCGAGACCGGCATGGACGGCACGTTCCACAGCATGGGCATCCTGCTCACGATGCTGACGCCGCTCATCTCCATGCGCCTGCTGGCGAGCGAGTACAATGCCGGCACCGCCGAGCTGCTGCTGACGCTGCCCCTCACGCCGTGGCAGGTCGTTCTCGGCAAGTTCCTGGGCGCGGTCAGCATCCTGATCCTGATCGCCGCCGGGACGCTGATCGATCTCGTCCCGCTCTATCTCTTCGGCACGCCGGAGACGATGACGATCGTGGCCGGGTACCTCGGCTTCCTGCTCCTCGGCATGGCGTGCCTGGCCATCGGCGAGCTGTTCTCGGCGCTCACGCACAACCAGATCGTGGCCGCGCTGATGACCGCCGGCGTCCTGCTGGCGTTCTGGTTCGTCGGACACCTGCAGGCATTCCAGCGCTCCGACGCCTTGCGCGCGCTCGCCGGGTATCTCTCCTTCTCGCTGCACTTCGCGACGTTCGTGCAGGGGCTGGTGCGGAGCGAGGGTGTCGTCTTCTACGTCGTCGTGAGCGCGATCGCGCTGACGCTCACGGCCGAATATCTGGAGTGGCGCCGCTGATGGAGCGCACATTCGCCGCGGGCCTCGTCCTGATCGGCGGCGTCGCCTTGCTCGCGACGGCGCTGGCGATCCACGCGATCCTCCTGGAGACGCTGGTGTGGACGCTGGTGCTCGCGGTGGCCGGGGTCGCCGCCACGCTGGTCGGGGTGGTCCGGCTGCGCGGCCCGCTCCTCACGCTCGTGCGCCGGCGCCGCGGCGAGGTCGCGCTGTTCACGCTGGGCCTCGTCGGCGTCCTGGTGGCGGTCGCCTACCTCTCGGTGCGTTATCCGGTCCGCCTGGATCTCACCACGGCTGGGCGCTATTCGCTCTCGCCGCCCACGGTGACGATGCTGAGGCGGCTGGAGACGCCGGTGCACATCGTCTTCTTCCATGACCCGCTGATGCGGGAGACGGTAGAGCTCTATGAGCTGATCGCGCGCCAGACGCCGCGCGTGAGCGTGGAGTTCTATGACCCGGTGATCAACCCGGCGCAGGCGCGCCTCTACGGCGTCAACTTCGCGGGCACCGCGGTGCTGGAGAGCGAGGGCCGGCGGCTGCAGGTCAACAGCTCCAGCGAGACCGACATCGCGAATGGCATCCTGCGCGTGTCGCAGAGCGCCACGCAGCTCGTCTGCTTCCTCGATGGACACGGCGAGCCCGATCCGTTCAGCCTGGAGTCGCACGACCACACGGAGGGTGCCCCCGGCCACTCGCACGGGCTCGGCGCCAAGTACGTGCTGCACGAGCGGCACGGCATGGCCAAGGCCCGGCACGCCCTGGAGACGCTCAACTACAAGGTCGAGAAGGTCCTGCTGCTGCAGCGGAGCCAGGGGCTGACCGGCTGCGCGCTGCTCGTGGTGGCGGGACCCAAGCTGGCGCTGCTGCCGCGCGAGGTGGAGAGCATCCGGAGCTACCTGGCCTCCGGTGGGAACGCGTTCTTCATGCTCGATCCGTTCGTGAAGACCGGCCTGGAGCCGGTGGTGCGCGAGTACGGCGTCGTGGTCGACGACGACATCGTGATCGACGAGGCGAGCCACTTCTGGGCCGACGTCTCCGCGCCGGCCGTCACCGACTACAACCGCCACCAGGTCACGCGCGACCTGCCGCTGACCTTCTTCCCCGGCGCCCGCTCGCTGTCGCCCACGCCGCAGCGCGTGCCCGGCACGTCGGTCGTGCCGCTGGTCAGCTCCTCGAGGAACAGCTGGGGCCAGGCCAGTCCCGACCGCGTCGGTTTCGTGGAGGGGCGCGACGTGCATGGCCCGAACACGCTCATGGTGGTCGCGCTGCGACGGCCGGCGGCGGCGGACGGCACGCCGGAGCCGAGCGGTCCGCGCTCGCGCATCGCGGTGGTGGGTGACTCGGACTTCGCCACGAACTCGTTCTTCCACATCATGGGCAACGGCGGCCTCTTCCTGAACACGGTGAGCTTCCTGGCCGCCCAGGAAAATCTCATCGGGCTCCAGCCGCGCACGGCGGACCTGCCGCGCGTCAACCTGACCAATCGACAGATGAAGGGCGCGTTTTTCCTCTCGGTGGTGCTGGTGCCCGCGGTCCTGGCCGTCGTCGGGACGGCGGTGTGGTGGAAGCAGCACTGAGCGCGCGCCGCCGGCGGCGCCGCGTGCTCGCCGTGTGGGTCCTGCTCGGCGCGCTGGTGGTGGCCATTGCCGGGCTGGAGTTCGCTGATCGCCGGCGCGCGCGCCCGGTGAGCGAGGCGGAGGAGCGGCGTCTGCTGCCTGTGGCCGTGGAGGCGCTCGGCGCCGTCGAGATCGCCGATCACGGGCGGTTGCACCGTTTCGAGCGCGACGCCGCCGGCGGCTGGTTCTATCACGGCGTGCACGGTGCCGCCGACGCGGCGCACACCCACGCGCCGGATCCGGCGCTGTCCGCCCGGATCGATGCCGCGCTGGGTGCGTTCGGGCGCACGCGCGTGGAGCGCCGGCTGGCTGTCGACAAGGACGGCGGCACCGCGTACGGCGTCACCGCGCCCGACGTCGTCGTCCTCGTCTACCGTCGTCAGCAATCGCAGCCGCTCGCCCAGTATGCCGTGGGTGGCGTGGCGCCCGACACGGTGAGCCGCTACGTGCTGCGTGTCGGCGACCCCGGTGTGGTGACGATCCCGAACTACCAGATCGAGAACCTCCAGGCGCTGGTGCGCACCGCCGCGCAGAGCGCCGCGCCGTCGACCACCGAGCGCCGGTGACGCTGCTGCGCGTCCTGGTGGTGGGCGCGGTGCTGGGGGCGGCGACGCCCGCGCTGGGCCACACCGGCGGCACCAACGGGTACGCCACCATCAACCTGGGGCGCGACGGGGTTCGCTACAGCCTCACGCTGTGGCCGGCCGCGCTGCCGCCTGACGTGGCGGCGCGGATCGAGCGCGCCCGCGCGGGCGACGCCACCAGCCGCGCGATGCTGATGGCGGTCCTCGGCGCCAAGGTGACGATGTCCGCGGACGGTCGACGCTGCACGCCGGGGCCGGGGCCCGCGCCGGCCCCGGCGGCGACGCAGAGCCTCACGCTCGTCGCGGACTTCGCCTGCCACGGCGCGTTCCGCGACCTCGTGATCCGCGACGACCTCTTCGATGCGCTGGGGGCCGACTATCACACGCTCGCTCGTATCGAGGGGCGTGGCGTCGCCACGCAGGTTGCCTTCACGCCGGACGCGCGCGAGACGCGCGTGACCCTCGGCGCCGGGGGCGGCGGCGCGGCGAGCTTCGTGCGCCTCGGCGTCGAGCACATCCTCACCGGCTGGGACCATCTCCTCTTCCTGGTCGTCCTGCTGCTGCGCGGCGGCGGGTGGCTCTCGCTCGCGAAGATCATCACCGCATTCACGCTGGCCCACAGCGTCACGCTGGCCCTGGCGGTGCTCGACGTCGTCACGCTGCCCGATCGCCTGGTGGAGGCCGTGATCGCGCTGTCGATCGCGGCCGTCGCGGCCGAAAACCTCTTTCTTTCACCGGTCGTCGCCCGCCGCTGGATCGTCAGCTTCGCCTTCGGCCTCGTGCACGGCTTCGGCTTCTCCTCGGCACTGCGCGAGCTGGGACTGCCCACGCAGGGGCTGGTGCTCGCGCTGCTCGGCTTCAATGGCGGGGTGGAGCTGGGGCAGGCGCTGGTAGTCGCGCTGGCGCTGCCCGCGCTGGCGCTGCTGCGCCGCTCTCCTTGGGAGCCGCGGATGGTCTGGAGCTCGTCGCTGGCCATCCTGCTGGTGGGCATCGCGCTGTTCGTCGAGCGGGCGTTCTTCTGAGCGGCCTGCGCGAAGGCCTCGTCGCCTCGCTGGCGCTGGTGCCCTCGGTGTTCGTCTACGGCACCGTCTTCGGCGGCCTGGCCGTGCAGGCCGGGCTGCGGCCGCTCCAGGTGCTGGGGATGTCGGTCTTCGTGTTCGCCGGCGCCTCGCAGTTCGTGGCGATCCCGATGCTGGCGGCGGGCGCGCCGGCGCTCGCCATCGTCGTGACCACGTACGTCATCAACATGCGCCACTACCTGATGGCCGCCACGCTGGCGCCGTCGTTCCGGACGTTCCCGCGCGGGTGGCTCGCGCTGGTGGCGCACGTGATCAACGACGAGTCGTTCGCGGTGGC
>JBKPRI010000253.1:0-11662 GCA_046734515.1 Candidatus Methylomirabilota bacterium
GGCTGGCTCCCCTCGTCCTGGAGCAGGAGCTGGCGCCGTTTGCCGACCCCCACCGCGAACTCGCTGAGCTCGGCGGCGCGCACCGCGGGCAGGCGGCCGTCGTTCATCAGGCCCTGCTCGAAGACCGCGCGCGTCGTGTAGATGTAGACCATCACCCGATCGGGCACCGGCAGGGCCAGATCCCGGCTGAGCAGCGAGGCCACGCCGCGCACGGTGGCCTCGTGGCTGCGAAAATCCTCCGGATACCGCAGGGTAGCGGCGGGGGCTGGATCCTCGAAGGCAACGGGTAGGACGAGCCGGCTCCCGCTGGTCTGGCAAGAGCCAAGGACGAGCGCGGCCGCAACGACAGCCCCGAGACGAGCCAGGGTGTGAAAATCCATGCAGCGTTGAACGCTGCGAGCAGTCTACACGAGCGTGCAAGAGGGGGGCGTTCAGGCGGCGCGGCGGAAGAGCTTGCGCACGCGATCGGCGAAGGCCTCGGCGTCCTCCAGCAGCGGCGCGGTGGCGGCAAGCGCGGTCACCACCCGCTCGGCCAGGCCGGGCTGCAGCGCCTCGCCATCCACGGCCAGCAGCTCGCGCTGGGCGAGGAGCAGCTGGCGAAACAGGACCTCCCACTCGTCGTAGGGCACGGTCAACGTCTTGAGCTTCCGCTCGACCGCGCTCAGCCGGTCGGCGGCGTCGGTGGCGTGATGCGCCGTCAGGTCGGCCCAGGCGCGGCGCAGCTCGTCCTCCAGCTCGTTGGCTTCCTTCGTCCACGTCATGTAGGCGTGGGTGACCGTGAGACGCTCGGCCAGCACCGCGCGGGCGTGCGCCGCATCGGGGGCGCGACCACTCAGCACCAGGTCGGACGGGTGCAGCAGCACCTCGATCTTCTCGGCGACCAGCCGCTGCAGCGGCACGTCGGTGATGCCGCCGAGCGAGCGGCCGGCGAACCACGTGAGGATCTTCGTCGGCGCGCGGAGCATCCACGGCGCCGTCCGCGGTGTCGTGCTGAGGCCGCCGGCTTCCAGCGCGCGGCGGACTTCATTGACCACCACGGCGTAGTGCTCGGGCGGAATGATCACCGGGATGTGCTCGGTCGTGCGCCGGCGCACGAGGTCGCGCACCTTCATGATCGGCGCGAAGATCGTCATGACGAGCAACGTCAGCGCCAGTCCGACCGTATACGGATAGCCGCGGCCGATCGCCCGCAAGGTGCCCGGCCGGTCCTTCGGCTCCACCATCCGTGTGGACAGCCAGCCGACCAGCGCCGGGATCACCACGACGGCGACCAGCATCCCGATCCGGATCCACGGCTTGATCCATTGCGGCGGCGACACGAAGGCGACCAGGAACGAGCCGATGGCGGGAAACGCCACGCCGACCAGCGCGATCAGCCAGAGCACCGAGCCGAAGGCGACCCCGGACAGGTAGATCTGTCGGTCCTCCGGAACCCGGCCGAACAGCAGTACAGTGGCCCAGCCGAACGCGGTGTTCAGCAGCTTTCCGGCCGAGCGGAAGACCATGGCTAGCAGCGCCTGCACCAGGGCCATGCCTGGAGGCGGGTGCAACCGCGGTGCCGAGAAGTCCCTCAGACCAGGGGGTCGTAGTTGAAGTACTGGCCGGAGGTCACCAGCGGCACGAGATGATGCTGCAGCGTGCCGGGGAACATCTCGACCAGCCGCTCCACCGTCCAGCCCGTATCGTCGTGCACGCGCATGATCGGCCGCTCGTGGCCGAACAGCATGATCTCCTTGCCGCGCACGCCGAAGACCTGGCCCGTGACGTCCTTGGCGGCGTCGGAGGCCAGGAACGCCGCCACCGGCGCGATGTGGGCCGGCGACAGCTTCTTGATCTTCTCCACGCGCGCCTTCTGCGTCTCGGTCTCGGTCGGGATGGTGCCGATCATCCGCGTCCACGCGAACGGCGAGATGCAGTTGGCCGTCACGTTGTAGCGGGCCATGTCGAGCGCGGTGGCCTTGGTGAGGCCGAAGATGCCGAGCTTGGCGGCGGCGTAGTTGGCCTGGCCGACGTTGCCGATGAGGCCCGAGGTGGACGTCATGTTGATGAAGCGGCCCCACTTCTGCTCGCGCATGAGGGGCGCCGCGGCCCGCGTCACCGCGAAGGTGCCCTTCAGGTGCGTGTTGATGACGGCGTCCCACTCCTCCTCGCTCATGTTGAAGATCATGCGGTCGCGCAGGATTCCGGCGTTGTTGACGACGATGTCGACGCGCTTGAACGCGTCGAGCGCGGTCTTGATGATGGCCTGCCCGCCCGCCATGGTGGCCACCGAGTCGTAGTTGGCCGCGGCCTCGCCGCCCGCGCGCCGGATCTCATCGACGACCTCGTCGGCCGGCTTGCGATCGCTCCCCAGCCCCGCCTCGCTCCCGCCGTAGTCGTTCACGACGACCTTGGCTCCCTGCCGGGCCATGAGCATCGCGATCTCCCGCCCCACCCCACGCGCCGCCCCCGTCACCACCGCCACCCTACCCTTGAGCAACATACGCCCCCCTCACCCCGCCCATCTCAAAGCCGCGTCACCTTACCACGCACCGCATACAAACAGTCGCCGCCGCGACATGCAGCGCTTCAGACAGTCCCGTCACCACGGGACCGACGGCGCTCAAAATGGTCCAGATGCGAGGCGGCGCGAGGACCGGAGCGAGGCGTACGCCGCGTACGCCGCAGCGAGGACCGCAGCGCCAACGAAGCAGATGGGCCATTTTCAGCGCCGTCGGGAGTCCAGCGACGCGACATACGCGGCGCCAAATACAAACACGATCGCCGAGTAGTAAACGAACATGACGAAGGCGACGAGGACGCCCAGGGGGCCGTAAATCTGGTCATACACCCCCACATTGCGGATGTAGAGCCGGAACAGCTGCTTGGCGATCTCCCACAGGACCGCGGTCAGCAGGCCGCCGACGAACGCCGCGAAGACGCGCGGGCGGCGGCGTGGCACGTAGCGATACGCGAAGTAGAACATCATCGTGGACAGGGTCACGCTGAAGGCGATGGTGATGCTGTACGACCATTCCGGGGCCAGGTGTGCGGGCCGGACGACGAACTCCTGGAACCACTGGAACAGCCACGTGACCGAGCTGGCCGCGAAGAGCAGCACGGTCAGGATCAGCACCATGCCGGCGTCGAGGAGAAAGTTGCCGACGTAGCTGCCGGCCTGCCGCACGCCGAGCATGCGGTGCATGATCAGCCGGGTCGCACCCAGCAGCGGCGTGGAGAAGAAGATGAGGATGAACGTCCCGGCGATGCCCGACGCCGCCCGCGTCTCGACGATGCGCAGGATGGCCGCGCTGATCTCCCGGCGGTAGACGGGAAAATTGCGCGTGACCTGCGCGACGACCTCGCGCGAGGCCTCTTCCGAGGACAGCACGAAGCCCAGCGTCGCCGCGCCGAGCAGCAGCAGCGGGATGACGGTCACCAGGAAGAAGAACGCCAGCCCGGCCCCGAGGAAGAAGCCGCTCTCCGCGAAGAACCGAGCGAAGGCGCCGCGAAACCCCACCCTAGAGCAGCCCGCGCACCAGCCCGCCGTCGACCTGGATCGCCACGCCGGTCACGTACGAGGCGCGCTCGGAGGCCAGGAACACGGCGACGCTGGCGAACTCCTCGACGGTGCCCGGACGGCCCAGCGGGATGTCCTTCGACTGCCGGGCCAGATACTCCTCCTTCGTGAGTCCGGAGGCCTTCAGCCCGCCCAGCAGCCGGTCGGTCAGGATGCGGCCGGGGCACAGCGTGTTGACCAGGATGTTCTCCTTGCCGAGCTGCAGCGCCAGCGTCTTCATCATGCCGGCCACGCCCGGCCGCACGGCGTTGGAGAGCAGCAGGTCCTCGAGCGGCTGCTTCACCGACACCGACTGGATCGTGAGGATGCGCCCCCACTTCTTCGCGCGCATGCCGGGCAGCACCTCGCGGATCAGCCGCACGGTGGACATCAGCGAGACCTCGACGGCGCTGTGCCACGCGTTGTCGTCGAACTCGTCGAAGAACCCGCGCGGCGGCCCGCCGCAGTTGGCGATGAGCACGTCGGGATCGCCGAAGGCCTGCTTGACCTGGCCCACCAGCGCCTTGACGTCCTCGGGTTTGGTGACATCGGCGCGCACGGCCAGCACGTCCGCCTTCGTCTTCGCGCGCACCTCGTCGGCCGCCGTCTTCAGCTCGCCCTCGTTGCGCGCGCACATGGCCACGCGCGCGCCCTCGGCGGCCAGCCCCAGCGCGCAGGCCTTGCCCATCCCCTTGCTCGCCGCGGTGACCAGCGCCACCTTCCCCTTCAGTCCCAGATCCATCGCTCCCCCTCCTACACCTGCTTGAAGAAATCAGCGCGGTCGCCGCCGGTGATCTCCAGGCGGCGAACGGCGTTGTCGCGCATGACCTCGAACGTCAGCCGCTCGCCGGGCTGGTGCTTCCAGAGACTCATGTACAGCTCGCGCCGGCTCGAGACCTCCTCGGCGTCGAGCGATACGATCATGTCGCCCTCGCGCAGCCCGCCCTTGTCCGCGGGCCCGCCGGCCACGATGCCCGCGATGACGACGCCGTCCTCCAGCGCGTGGGCGTACACGCCCAGCCACGCGCGCTTGGGTCGGCTCACCACGCGGCCGTGGCGGAGCAGCTCCTCGGCGTGCTCACGGTAGAGCTCGACCGGGATCGCCAGCGAGCTGCGGGCGATCTCGTTGAGGTTCAGGTGCAGCACGCCGATCAGCTGGCCGCCCAGCGTGAAGAGCCCGCCGCCGCCGAAGCCGGGATTGGGCGCGCTGGACACGATGCCGCGATCGAGCAGGTATTCCCAGTACGCCTCGAACTCTCCGAGGTACGTCACCAGCCCGCCGCCCACGCGCACCTCCTGCACGCCGGAGGACGCGATGGCGATGACCGGATCGCCCCGCTCGGGCGCGCGCGGCGCGCCCAGCGTCACCGGCGTGAAGCCCTGACGCTTGGTGCGCACGAGCGCGAGCCCGATCTCGAAGTCCTGCGCCACCACCTCGCCCCGGGTGCGGCGTCCCTTGAGCGGCGCCACCTCGATGGTGCTGGCGCCCATCACCACGTAGTTCACGGTGAGCAGCAGCCCGGAGGCGTCCACGACGACGCCGCTGCCCATGCGCTCCTCGCCGAGGATCTTCGCGGACGGATGCGAGCGTGGCACCGTGGTGTGGATGTTGACGATGGTCGGCAGCAGCTCCTTGACGAACTCGACGGGCGCGTCCATGCGATGGCGGCCGCGCTACCGCGGCCCCAGGTGGCGCGCGAAAAACTGCTCGACCCGGCGGTGGGCGTCGGCGTTGGCGGCGGGATCGAAGCCGACGGTGGCGCCGCAGCAGCCGCCCGGCTTGTTGCGATTCTCCACTTCCGGCAGCACCACCCGCGCCTGGCCCTCGACGTCGAAGTAGTGGACGGCGCCCGGGTAGCGCACGATCGTGGCGTCGGCGCCGCGTCCGCGCATCGCGTCCACCATCCGCGCGCACTCCGCGGGCAGCGTCCAGTCGTCGGCGTCGCCGATGAGCAGCAGCAGCGGACGCACCACCTGCTCGTTGACCAGCGAGTAGCAGCCGCCCGGGTAGAAAGCCACGCCGGCCGCGAATCCCGGCGCCGGCATCTCCACGCCGCGCTGGCGCGCGCGCTCGAGGCTGGGCCCGTTGACGAGCGACATCGAGAAAACCCCGCCGTTGGACCAGCCCATCACCCCGACCCGACTCGGATCGACGTAGGGGCGCATGTGCAGCCACCGCAGCGCGCCGACCGCGTCGGAGAACCGTTCGGTGCTCGGGATGTCGGGCCCCGGCACGCAGCCGTCCTTGATCCCGCGCGCCGCCCACGAATCCACGATGAGCGCCACGTAGCCGCGCTCGCGAAGCCAGCGGGCCCAGTCGTGGGTCGAGCGCGACACGCCGTGACAGCCGTGCATGAGCACGACCGCCGGGAAGCGTCCGGCGCCGTCGGGCTTCGACTCGTACGCCGGCACCGTGAGCGGCTGACCGGCCGTGGCGTTGGGGAAGGACAGCCCGGGCGCACAGCCCGCGAAGAGGACCGAGGCGGCAAGCGCCGCCAAGGCGAGGCGAGGCATGGCGTGAGCATACACCGGAGAGCCGGTATAGAATCCGTCCATGGCACGTCCCATCCGCATCATCTCGTACAGCGACTACGTCTGACCCTGGTGCTACCCGGCGGCGGTCCGCCTCCGGAAGATTCAGGACGAAATGGGCGCTGATCTCGTGGTCGAGCATCGCGCGTTCCCGCTCCGACCGGTGCCCGCCGAGAACATCCCGTTCAAGGGCACGTACCGCGAGGCGGGCTGGCGGCGCTGCAATCAGATGTCCGAGGGCGACGGCATCGTCTTCAACCCCTGGCCACACGATGCGATGCCGGGCTGGAGCCTGCCGGCGCTGGAGGCCGCCAAGGTCGTGGCCAAGCAGGGCGAAGACGTCTTCGAGCGCGTGCACATGGCCCTTTACGAGGCCTTCTTCACACGGAGTCTCAACATCGCCGACCCCGCCGCGCTCGAGGCGATCGTGGCCGAGCATGGCGCCGACCCCGCCCGCTTCCGGGCCGACCGCGAGGCCGGTTTCGCCCGGGCCGGGGTGCTGGCCGACTACGAGGCCGCGGTGAACGAGCACGCGGTGCGCGCGATCCCAACCGTGATCGTCCCCGAGACCGGCCGCGCGCTCGTCGGCCTCGCCGACCTGGCCGTCTACCGGTCGGCCATCGAGGAAGCGGCCGGCTGAGCGACTCCACGCCCGGCCTTCTCGCGTTCGCGCTCGCCGAGGAGGGCCGGGGCATCCGCGTGTGGCGCCGTGACGGCGAGCGCGTCGTCGCCGAGGTCGTCCCCTTCACGCCGTTTCTCCTGCTCGCCGACCCGGCGCTGGTGACGGGCGCCGGCGGCCTGATCGACACGCAGCCCCTGGCCGGTGCCGGCGAGCTGCGCTGGCTGGCGCGCTTCGCCTCGTGGGGCGAAGCGCTCGCCGCGCGCGATGGCTGCCGCGCCAAGACCGGGCTCGCGCCGGACCTGCCGGCCGCGCCCTATCGCTTCTTCCCCGACCCCGTGCAGCAGTATCTGCTGACCAGCCGGCGCACCTCGTTCGGCGGCATGCGCTTCGGCGACGTGCGCCGCATGGCGCTCGACATCGAGGTCATGACGGGCGAGAGCGGTGAGTTCCCCAGCGCCGCGCGCGAGGCGGACCGCATCGTGGCCGTCGCGCTCGCCGACTCGACGGGCTTCCGCCACGCCGTGCGCGGCGACCGCCTCGACGAGCGCGCGCTCCTCGAGGAGACCACCCGGATCCTCCGCGAGCGGGATCCCGACGTGATCGAGGGGCACAACATCTTCCGCTTCGACCTCGAGTACATCGAAGCGCGCGCCCGCCGCCACGGCGTTCGCCTGGCGTGGGGGCGCGACGGCAGCGAGCTGCGCAGCCGGCCGGCGCGGCTGTCGGTGGCCGAGCGCACGATCGGCTATCGGCGCTACGAGATCGCCGGCCGCCATGTCATCGACACGTGGATGCTGGCCCAGCTGCACGACGTCGGCGCGCGCGATCTGCCTTCCTTCGGGCTCAAGGACATCGCGCGCCATTTCGGAGTCGTGGCCGCCGACCGGACGTACGTGGACGCCTCGAACGTCGCCCGCGAGCTGGCCGAGTCACCGGATCGGCTCATGGCCTACGCGATCGACGACGCGGTGGAGACGCTCGGCGTCGGGGCGATCCTCGCGCGACCGTACTTCACGCAGGCCCAGCTGCTGCCGTTCGACTATCAGTCGTGCGTGCTGCGCGGCTCCGCCGCCAAGGTGGACATGCTGCTCATGCGCGAGTACCTCGCCGCCGGCCACGCCATCCCCACCCCGCGCCCCGTGCAGTCGGTGGGCGGCGGGCTCACCGCCATCTGGCGGCAGGGCGTGGGCGGCCCCGTGCTGCACGTGGACGTCACCTCGCTCTACCCGTCCTTGATGGTGGCCCAGCGCGTGGCGCCTGCCTCCGACGACCTCGGCGTGTTCCTGGCGCGGCTCGATGCCCTGCGCGAGCTCCGCGTGCGCGCCAAGGGCCTGGCGCGCACCGCGGCCGAGGCCGAGGAGCGCGCGCACCAGGCGGCGCTGGCGCAGACCTTCAAGATCCTCATCAACTCTTTCTACGGCTACCTGGCCTTCACCAACGGCCACTTCAACGATTTCGCGGCCGCCGATCGCGTCACCACCGAGGGCCGCCGCATCGTCAGCCAGATCGTGGATCGCCTGAACGAGCTCGGCGCGGCGCCGATCGAGGGCGACACCGACGGCGTGTACTTCCTGGCGCCGCCCGGTCACGCGGCGGCCGACGACGGCGCGCTGCTGGAGCGGATCGCCGCCGGCCTGCCCGACGGCATCGCGCTCGAGCTCGACGGCCGTCACGCCGCGATGTTCTCCTACAAGATGAAGACCTACGCGCTGCTCGACGAGCGCGGGCGCGTGCACCTGAAGGGCTCGGGGTTCCGCTCACGCGGGCTGGAGCCGTTCCAGCGGCGCCTCATCGAGGAGGTCATCCGGTTGCTGCTGGAGGGCAAGCGCGCCGAGGTGCGCCCCGTGATCGACCGCTGGCTGGCCGCGTTCGCCGCGCACCAGGTGCCGGTGCGCCAGTTCGCGCGCACGGAGACGCTGGGTGACACCGTCGAGGCGTACCGCGAGCGCGTGCAGGCGGGCCTGCGGCCGCCCTCGGCCGCCTACGAGCTGTTGATCGCGGCCGGGCGCGCGGGGCAGCCCGGGGATCAGATCGCCTACTACGTCACCGGCCGCAGCGCGAACGTCGCGGTGATCGAGTACTCCCGGCTCGCCGCGGAATGGCGGGCGGAGGCGCCCGACGAGAACGTCGCCTACTACCAGAGCAAGGTGCTGGAGATCTGGGAGCGCTTCCGGAAATTCACCGAGCAGGAAGGGCTGCAGGAGTTCCGCGACGAGCCCGAGGTCTCGGCGCAGCTCAGCTTGTTCTGAGCGCCGAGAACGTCGGAGCGCCCCGGCAAGCCGGGGCGCTCCGCGACTACCTTACTTACATGCCGGCCTTGATGTCGCCGCAGAACACGTACGTCTTGAGGTCCTGGGCGGACTTGTGACCGTTGATGGCGTAGCCGCCCGAGGTGAGGTCCTTCGCCGAGGCCTTCACCGTGGTCTCCGACTTGCCGTTGACGACCGGCGAGAGCGGGAACGCGGGCTTCGGATCGAGCTGGGCGCAGGTGCCCTTGTGGATGTGGGTCGGCTGCGTGCCCTCGGCGCCGGTCACCTCGAGGACGACCTTGGTCGAATCGCCCGCGGGCGTCAGCGTCGCGGTGCCGGACTCGTTGGAGTTGTTCTGCGGCTCGAGCTTCACCTTCGTCTCCTGCGCGGACGCGGCGGAGGCGACGGCGGCAAAGGCGAACACGGTCACGAGCGAAATCAGTCTGCGGTTCATGGAGACCTCCTCAAAGTGTTGGTATGCCTGCTGATCAGCGGCGCGTCAACAGATAGGCGACGAGGTCGTCGATCTGCGCGCGGCTGAGTGTGGTGCCGAAATCTTTCGGCATCACGCTTTGCCCGTCCGCCGTGCGATACGCGGCGCCGGGAACGATGTAGGCGTTCGGTTCGACGATGGACTCCCGGATGTACTCCTCGGCCGTTTTCGCCTTCCCGCGGTAGTCGCGCGCGCGCACGATGCGCGCCGCTTCCGTCGCGATGTTGCCGAGGTTCGGACAGATATCGCCGCCCGGCCACGGCTTGGTCACGTCGTGACACGACACGCACGGTAGCGTGCCGAACAGCTGCGCGCCCCGCCTGGCGTCCCCTGCGGGCGCGGCGGTGCTGGTTGTAATAGGTTCCAGGGCGGCGAGCATTGCGATAAACGTCGCGAGGAGGATGATCCGATGCATCGCTCGATCAACTAATCGCGGGCGCCCGTGTCTGGTTCCGACTTCTCACCTCTTGTTCCGTGACCACTATCAGCGTACAGCAGGCGTCGAGCGCAGAAGCCACGAAGCCCGGGGAGATCGTCCCCGGGCTTCGCTGAACACGCGTGATTGCGGGCGAGAAAACTAGCGGCGCCAGCCTCCGCCGCCACCACCGCCGCCGGGACGACCGCCACCGGGACGTCCGCCCCGGTCGCCGCCGCCACCGCCACCCCGCTGGGGCTGCGGACGCGCTTCGTCAACCACGAGATTGCGGTCACGGAAGAGGCGCCCGTTCAGCATCTCGACTGCTTTTTGGGCTTCCTCTTTGGTCGCCATCTCCACGAACCCGAAGCCCCGCGGCCGGCCGGTGAACTGGTCGGTGATGATCCGGACCGTCTCGACGGTGCCGGCCTGGGCGAAGAGCTCGCGAAGATCCTCCTCCGTGGCCTGGAAGGACAGGTTTCCGACGAACAGCTTAGCGGACATCGATACGACCTCCTGCCCACGCTGACACGGGCCTATTGGGGACACTGCAGAGCCTATGCTCCGCTCTGACCGCAAAGATTGTGACAGGAGGGAACGCATGTCAAGTCAGGTGATGTCAGGGGTAAACCCCCCGGGTGGAACCCCCATCGACGGTCACGCAGATGCCGGTCACGAAAGAGGCGCGCGCGGAAACCAGAAACGTCACCATGTCGGCGATGTCCTCGGAGGTCGCGATGCGGCCGAGCTTGTAGCTGGCCTCGGCTTCCTTCTGTAACTCCGCCGCACTGCGCCCGCTCGAGGCCGCCTGCGCGGCGATCAGCGAGTCCCAGCGCTCGGTCTTGGTGGCGGCGGGCGACACCGCGGTCACCAGGATCTTCGACGGCGCGCCGAGATCGGCGAGGCCCTTCGTGAAGTTGATGAGTGCGGCGTTGGCGGCGCCGCCGGTCAGGTAATTCGGCGCGGGATTGCGCCCCGCTGCGCCCACGACGTTGCAGATGCGACCGCCGCCCTGCGCCTGCATGATCGGCAGCACGGCGCGTGCCATGCGGATGTAACCGAGCAGCTTGAGGTTCCAGTCGCCCATCCACTGCGCGTCGGGGATCTTCAAGAATTCGCCGCCGCGGATCGCGCCCGCGTTGTTGACGAGGATGTCGATGCGGCCGCAGCGCTCCTTCACCTCGCGCACGACGCGCTCGGTGGCCTCCAGCCCCGAGAGGTCCGCGGCCACCGCCACGGCGTCCTTGCGCGAGCGATCGCGACACTCGGCGACCACCTTGTCCAGGGCACCGGCGTCGCGCGCCACGACCGCTACGCGGGCGCCCTCGGCCGCCAGCGTCAACGCGACCGCCTTGCCGATTCCCTTGCTCGCTCCCGTCACCAGCGCGACCTTGTCCGTCAGTCCGAGATCCATGGTGGCTCCTCCGTGGCGTAGTGGATGCGGGACAGACTAGCGCGGAAACGGTGGCGGGACCACGGGCGCACCGCCGTCGACGGCGTCCGCCATGTCGGCCGTCGCGCGGGCAAAGGCCTCCAGGTCGCGGCCGAGCAGACGCCGTCCATGCAGGCGCTCGCCGGCCTCGGCGAGCAGCGACCGGGCGCCGGCACGATTGCCGTTGGCGAGATGCTGCATTCCGACAGCCGCCTGGATCAGTCCCTGCAGTGCCTCGCGCGCGTCGTCCGCGCTGGCCGCCCAGTGCGGCTCCAGGAGCTCGTGGACCTCGAAGTGCAACCCCGCGTCGAAGAGCACGGCCGCGTCATCCATCACCGCGGCGAGATCCGGTAGGGCGGGGCGCAGCGGGCGGCCGCGCAG
>JBKPRI010000254.1:0-13204 GCA_046734515.1 Candidatus Methylomirabilota bacterium
CGGCCGCACAGGACCGTGCGCCAAACCATCGATGGAATCCAGGCGGGCGATGTCGATGCGGGCAACCAACCGCGTGGTCCCCTGAGGCCCCTGGCGCGCCCGCGCGCCCGGCGAGCGCCGCAAGCGCGCGGGGGGAGGCCGCGCTAAGAGCGAGGCGTGATGACGAAGCGGAAGCGAGAGGACGGCTGGTCGTAGCGCACGAAGGCGTCGTGAACGTCGCGCGCCGTGAACGTCTCGTACTGCGAGGGCCCCGCGAGAATCTCGTCGATACCGATGCCGCGATAGTCCAGCGTGGCGAGCCACCCCGTCCAGAAGTCCGGCGTCTTCATCACCTCGTCGAGCAAGGTGGCCGTCTGCTTCTTGGCCACGACCAGCTCGTCGGCTGTCGGGCCATCCTTGGCGAACGCGGCGTACATCTCCTCGATGGCGGTGGCCAGCGCCGGCGCCTTGCCGGGGTCGGTGGGCGCCACGGCCGCGAAGCGCCCGAAGCCGGGGTAGACCACGGCCGCGTCCGATGACGCCCGGATGCTGTAGACGAGGCCCTTCTCCTCGCGGATCGTCTTGAGCATGCGCGTGCTCAGCACGCGTGCCGCCACGTTGAGCAGGCGCGTGTCGCGGATGTCGCGCAGGTCCGTGCCGAAGAAGCCGGCCAGGACCGCGCCCTGCGGGGTGAGCGCCTGGACGGTCTCCGCCGCCTGCACGGGACCCGCGGGACGCGCGACCTTGCGCAGGTCCCACAGCGTCTTGTCGGTGATGCGCGGGCGGGCGGGGAGGGCGCCGAGGTACTGCGTGACGAGCCGCGTGGCGTCGGCGGGATCGATGTCGCCGACCACCGCGACCTCGATCGGGGCCTTCGCGATGAGCCGCTCGAGCCAGGCCTGCGCGGCGGGACGCGTGAGCGCGGCCAGCTGCTCGGGCGTCATCACCTTGGCCCGCGGATCGGCCGGCGGGTAGAGGGCGGCGGCCGCGGTGTCGACCAGCACCGACATGGGCTGGCGCTTGCGATCGGTGAGCCGCTGGCCTTCGGCTTCCTTCCACTGATCGAACGCGGCCGGCTCGATGACCGGCTCGGTCAGCAACAGGTAGGCGAGCTGCATCGCGCGCTCGAGGTCGGCGGTGTCGCCCGAGACCGTGAGCGAGACGGCGTCGCCGCCCATGGCGCTGGCCACGCGCGCCTTGGCGCCGGTCATCAGGTCGCGGATGTCCGTGCTCGACAGCTTGGTCGTGGCCGGCCGGTCCCACGCGCGGAGCGCCGCCTCGGTGATGCCGCGGTTGGCGGCCGTCTCCTCGATGACGCCGGCCGCGAGCGTGATGGCAATCGTGGCCTCGCCCTTGCGCTGATCCATCCGGCGGTGGTGGACGCGCACGCCGTTGTCGAGCCACTGCGAGGTGATGTTGCCGGCGGCGTGCGTCATCGTCTCCACGACCGTGCCGGGCCGCGGCAGCGCCGCCAGCAGCGCGCTGGGCGGCGCCAGGTCGGCCGGCTTGTCCGGCTTCACGTCCATCGCGGTACGGCCGAGCGTCACCAGCTCGGCCTCGGTGGGCACGCCGTCCCCCGCGGGCAGCTCGGCGATGAAGAGCGCACGCGCCGGATCGAAGGACTCGGTGAAGGCGTCCGAGACCTCGCGCGCCGTGATGCCCGGCAGCAGGCGCTGGAACAGCGCCAGCGTCTGGGCCGCCGACATCGACGGGCGCTGGCGCGCCACGTCACGGTTGAGATCGCGCAGGACATCGCGCGCCGGGCGCGTGCTCTCGCGGCGCACGCCTTCCTCCGCGGCCGCCAGCAGCATGGTGCGGGCGTTGGCGATCTCGCGCTCGCCGAAGCCATGCAGCCGCGCGCGCTGCAGCTCGGTGCCGAGCTCCTTCAGCATGGCCGGCCAGGTGCCCGGTTTACCGGAGGCCTCGAGGCTCGTCATCCGGTACACGCCGACCCAGTCCTCGACCGAGGCGCCGGCGCCGAGGAATGACGTGCGTCCGGCGGCGATGGCGGCGCTGAGGCGGCGGTTGAAGGCCCACGTGCCGATCGTGTCCACGAGCTCGCGGCGCCGCGCGGCCACGGTCGTGCTGGCCTCGCGCGGCGGGCCCAGGCGCGTGATCGAGACCTCGGCGCGGATGAGCTCGGGGTCGGTGACCACGATGGCGCGCGGCCCGTTGGTCGGCTGCACGCCGACCTCGCGCGGCGTGGGCATGGGCACGGTCGGCCCGGCGCCGAACTGCTGGGTGATGACGTCGACGACCATGGCGGGATCGGTGTCGCCGACCACGATGACCGTCATGTTGCTGGGCACGTACCAGCGCGCGTAGTAGTCGCGGAAGTCGGCCTGCATGACCGACTTGATCGTCGCCTCGATGCCGATGGGCAGCCGCCGGCCGAAGGTCGACTCCGGCGCCAGCCGCGCGTAGAGCTGCTCCTCCACCCGCTGCCGCGCGCTGGCCCGCGTGCGCTTTTCCTCGACGATGACCGAGCGCTCGGCGTCGATGAGCGGCTGCGTCAGGCTCAGGCGCATGGCCACGTCGGACATGAACAGCAGGCCCTTCTCGACGACGTCGCGGCCGCCGCCGGGCAGGGCGAGCTGATAGGTCGTCTGGTCGAAGCCGGTGAAGGCGTTCTGGTCGCGCCCGAACGACAGCCCGAGGGACTGGAAGAAGGGCACCACCGAGCCGGGCGGGAAGTTCGTCGAGCCGTTGAACGCCAGGTGCTCGAGGAAGTGCGCCAGGCCCTGCGTGGCGTCGGTCTCGTTGAGCGAGCCGGAGCCCACGTGCAGCCAGATGCCCACGCGCCCCTCGGGGTTCTTGTGCGGCCGGATGATGTACTGCAATCCGTTCGGCAGCCGGCCGGTGATGAGCGCCGGGTCGGCCGGCAGCTTCTCCTCGGCGCTCACCGTCGCGGCCGCCGGCGCCTGCGCGCGACCGGTGGCCGGGCCGAGCGGCGTCAGCAGGAGCGCGAGGAGCACGACCGTCAGGAGAGCGCGCACGTCACCGAGCCTACGCCGCCAGCGTGAGAACGCCATGAACGCCAAATGAAAAACCTCTCAGGTGATTGTTGCGTCCGGAGGATTCAGCGAAAGAACTCGCGACCGGCCAGCCGGGCTCCCTCGGCCAGGGCGCCGAGCTTGGCCCACACGATGTCGGGATCGACGGCGGACTGGCCCACCCAGGTGCCGAATCCACAGTCGGTGCCCGCGATGACGTTCTCGGGGCCGACCAGGGAGGCGAAGCGGCCGATGCGCTCGGCCACCAGCTCCGGGTGCTCGATGAAGTTCGTGGTCGAGTCGATCACGCCGGGAATGAGCACTAGGCCGGCCGGGGCCTTCACCTTCTCGAACACCTTCCACTCGTGGGCATGGCGCGGGTTGGCCGCCTCGAACGAGATCCCGCCCACGCGCGCGGTGAACACGGTCTCGATGATGTCGGCCAGCGGGACGTCGTGGTGGTGCGGCCCCTCGTAGTTGCCCCAGCACAGGTGCACGCGGGCCTGCTCGCGCGGCACGTTCGCCAGCGCATGGTTGAGCGCCTCGATGTGCAGGCGGGCGGCCTTGAGGAACTCCGGCGTGCTCAGCGCGGCGTACTGGATGTGGCGGCCCATCGCCAGGTCGGGGCAGTCGATCTGGAGGATCAGGCCCGCCCTGGCCACCGTCTCGTACTCGTGGCGCATGGCCTCGGCGATCGCGAAGAGGTACTTCTCGTGGCTGCCGTAGTGCTCGTCGCGGAAGAACAGCGAGATCACGCCGGGCGAGGCCGCGGTGAGGAAGCCTTCCTCGGCGCGCGCGCCGGCCAGCGCGGCCTTGAGGTTCTCGGCGTCGACCGCCGCGGCGGCGCGGTCGCGCACCGCGATCGGTCCCGTGCACGCCGGCGTCTTGCGCCGCGCGCGGCCCGGATCGCCGAACACGCGCCGGGCCATGCCGGGGAACTCGACCAGGTCCTGGTACTGCAGCGGATGACTGGCGCCGCCGAAGCCCGTCAGCCGGTCCTTCACGTACGTCGCATAGCTCGGCTTGCTCATCTCGCCGTCGTCCACCACGCTCACGCCCGCGCCGATCTGCTTGCGCACGACCTCGGCCACGGCCTCGCGGATGCGAGCGGCGAGCGCGCCCGCGTCAATGGGCACACCCTCCTCCTTGGCGAACATCGTGCGGATGAGGTCCTCGGGGCGGGGCAGACTCCCGGTGTGCGTCGTGAGGAAGCGTCCCGTGCTGCGCTTCACGGTGTGGTGGTCGTCCCCGGCAAGTCGCGCGCACCCGAGGTGCGCTGGCGGAACTCCTCCGGGGCCTGCTTGCCGGCCCGGGCGTACGCCTGCTGGATCGCCTCGACGTTGGGGCTGAAGATCGTCCGCCGGTTGCTGAGCGCCCACGCGTTGGAATTGCGCGGAGCCTCCGCCGAGCCTTGGAACTGCGGCATCACGTAGCGCGCGAACAGCTCGTAGCTCTTCAGCGTCTGTTCGCGGTTGGCCCAGTTGTGGGCCCGGAAGAGCACGCCGCCGAAGCCGCCGTCGCTCAGCTTCCACAGGTGCTGGATGCCCTTGACCACCGTCTCCACGGAGCCGACGAGCGTGGTGCCCATCTTCACGCCCTCGGTGAGCGGATCGTCCGAGCGGCCGGGCGGCCGGCCCAGCGTCTCCTCGAAGTAGGTGACGGTCTCGTGGCGCTCGGCCTTCCTGACCTGGCGCAGCGCCTCCTCGTCGTCCTCGGCCACGTGGACGTTGACGACGAGCTTCCACTGCTTGCGGTCCATCGTCTTGCCGTGCCGGGCCGCGACCTCTTCTCCGATCTTCCACTGGTTGGCCAGCGCCTCGGGACCGCCCGGAATGCCGGCGCCGAGCGAGAGCACGCCGAGGCCGTGGCGCCCGGCCGCCTGCACGCCCGAGGGCGTCATGACGCTGGCCACGGCGATCGGGAAGTGCGGGTCGGTGTAGGGCGCCAGGTGCAGGCGCGCCTGTCGCAGCTCGAACCAGTCGGTCTTCAGCGTCACGGGCTCCTCGCACTTGAGCAGCGCCATGATCGCGTCGAGCGCCTCGTCCATGCGCGGGCGCTGCGTCACCGGCTCGATGCCCATCATGTACGCGTCGGAGACGAGGGCGCCGGGACCGCAGCCGAGCATCGCGCGGCCGCGCGTCATGTGATCGAGCTGCACGAAGCGCTGGGCGACGAGGAACGGATGGTGATACGGCAGGCTCGTCACGCCCGAGCCCAGCTTGATGTGCTTGGTGCGCTCGGCGGCGGCGCCGATGAAGATCTCCGGCGAGGCGATCAGCTCCCAGCCGGCTGAATGATGCTCGCCGATCCACACCTCGTCGTACCCGAGCCAGTCGAGCCACTCGATCAGCTCCATGTCGCGATTCATGGCGAGCGTGGGATTCTCGCCGAGCCGGTGGAAGGGCGCCAGGAAGATGCCGAACTTCATGCCTTTATGGGTCATTGGGTCTCCGATGGGACTAGTTTAACCGGCCGGCTCGCCGGCGTTGACGGGCAGCACCTGGCCCGAGATGTTGCGCGCGAGCGGACTCACCAGGAACATGGCGGCCGCCGAGATGTCGTCGGCCGTCGCCATGCGCTTGAGCGGCGAGCGCTCCAGCATCGCCTTGCGCATCGCCTCCGGCGTGATGCCGCGCTGCTTGGCCTGGCCCTCGATGACGCGGTCGATCCGATCGCCCTCGATGGCGCCGGGCGCCACGCAGTTGACCGTGATGTTGTGCTGGGCCAGCTCCATCGCCATGCCGAACGTCATGCCGACCTGGCCGGCCTTGGCCGCGCAGTACCCGATGCGGTAGGGCAGGCCGCGCCGCCCGGCGCCCGACGAGATGTTGACGATGGCGCCGCCGCCGGCCTTGATCATCTCCGGCACGACGAAGCGGATGCACATGTAGGAGGAGGTCAGGCACGAGTTGATCGTGTAGAACCAGTCCTCCTCGGTGTATTCCTGCACGGGCTTGGTCGGCCCGCCGTCGCCCGCGTTGTTTACCAGCGTGTCGAGCTTACCGAACGCCTTCAGGCCCGCCGCCACCATCGCCTTGACGTCGGCTTCCTTGGCCGCGTCGCCGGTGAAGGCGATCGCCTTGCCGCCGTCCTTGGTGATCAGCGCCGCCGTCTCCGTCACCAGCGCGCCCGAGCGCGCGGCGCAGACGACCGCCGCGCCTTCCTTGGCGAAGAGCCGGCTCATCACCCGGCCGATCCCCTTGCTGGCGCCCGTGATCACCGCCACCTTGCCGTCGAGAAGTCCCATGGCCCGTCCTTGCTCCCCGCCATTCCGGGGGCTCCTATCCTATCGCGGATGTTATCCTCACGCGCCAGGAGGCCCGCCCATGCGTCGTCCCGCCCGCAGCGTCGCCGCCCTCGCCCTCACGCTCGCGCTCGCCGGGCTGCTGGGCCCGGCCGCGGCCGCCGTCACCGTCACCTACGGCGTGGTGAGCTGGAACCCGTTTCACTGGGTCGTGATGGTGGGCACCGCGAAGGGACAGTTCGAGAAGCACGGCGTGAAGCTCGACATCCCGCTGACCGGCAGCTCGGGCGCGGCCGTGCAGGCGCTCATCGGCGGCTCGCTGCACATGACGACGACCAGCCCCGGTGCCGCGTTCCTGGCGCAGGACAAGGCGCCGGAGATGAAGCAGATCATCGGCATCTACGAGAGCTCGCCGTACACGCTCATCGCCAGCCCCGAGATCAAGAAGATCGACGATCTGCGCGGCAAGGTGCTGGGCGGCACCGGCGTGAAGACGGGCGCCGACACCGAGAGCCTGCGCGTGATGCTGCACCACCACGGCTTCCAGGACCCGCGCGACTACACGGTCGCCGCCGTTGGCAGCGTGCGCGAGCGGAGTCAGGCGCTGCTCAACAAGACGATCTGGGGCGTGGCGCAGCTCGAGCCCTACACCTCGATCCTCAAGGAGCAGGGGATGGTGGAGCTGGCGCGGGCCGCAGACTATCCCAACCTCAAGCTCATCGAGATGGTGGTCGTGGTCGCCATGAAGCCCTGGTACACGGCGAACCAGGACACCGTGGTGAAGTTCCTCCACGGCTGGGCCGAGGCCACCGAGTGGCTGACCGACCCCCGGAACAAGGCCGAGGCCGTGAAGATCCTGGCCGAGCGGATGAAGGTGGAGGAGAAGTACGCCGGCCAGGCCTATCGCGTCTTCGTCGAGGAGGTGAAGGGCTTCGCGCCGAAGGGCCGCCTCAACCTCGAGGCGGTCCGCCAGGCCGCGGTCAACCAGAAGATCATCGGCGGCACCGCGCCGGCGGACGTCGCCCGGTACGTGGACACCAGCGTGTGGGAGAAAGCGTTCGGCCGGTGAGCGCGCCGCCGGGCTTCTACGCGCGCAATCGCGCGCTCTGCCGCGGCGTGCTCTCGCTCGCGGGGGGCATCCTGCTGTGGGAGCTCGTGGCCCGGTTCATCGTGAAGTCCACGCTCATCATCGTGCCGCCCTCGCACGTGGTGACGGCCTTTGCGGACCTGGTGCGCCAGGGAGAGCTGCAGACACACGTGTACGTGAGCGGCCTCGAGTTCGTGGCGGGCTTCGGGCTCGCCGCGATCGTCGGCGTCCTGTTGGGGCTGGCCATCGGCGTCAGCGACCTCGTGCGCGACGTGCTCGAGCCATGGCTGTCGGCGCTCTACGCCACGCCGGTGGTGGCCTTCGCCCCGCTCTTCGTCGTGTGGATGGGCATCGGCCCCTCGTCGAAGGTGGCGGTGGCCTTCCTGCTGGCGGTGCTGCCGATCATCATCAACACCGCCGCCGGCATCCGTACCACCGAGCAGAACCTCGTCGACGTGGCCCGCTCGTTCTCGGCCACGCGGGGGCAGGTCTTCTTCAAGATCCTGATCCCGTACGCGCTGGCCTTCATCATCGCCGGGCTGCGGCTCGGCGTGGGCCGCGCCATCATCGGTGTCGTCGTGGCCGAGTTCTTCGGCACGCGGGCGGGTCTTGGCTACCTGATCCTGACGTCCTCGCAGCTCTTCGACACCTCGGCCCTGTTCGTGGCCGTGGTGATCCTGGCCGGCGTCGGCGTGCTGTCGGTCATCCTGCTGCAGAAGCTCGAGCGGCGGCTCGCCCCCTGGCGTGACTTCGCCATCCGCACGTGAGGAGGCCTCGATGCTGGCCGAGATCGCGCGCGCGTTCCTGAAGCTCGGCGCCACCTCGTACGGCGGCTTCGCCATCATCGGCATCATGCAGGGCGAGCTGCAGGAGCGGCGCGGCTGGGTGAGCAAGCCGCGCTTCGTCGAGGGACTCGCGGTCGTCAACATGCTGCCGGGCGCGACGGCCACCCAGATGGCGCTCTTCCTGGCCTACGCGCGCGGCGGCTGGTGGGGCGCGGTCGTCGGCGGCCTGGGGTTCGTGCTGCCCGCCTTCGTGATCATGCTGGCGCTGTCGCTGGCCTATGCCACGGTCGGCGTGAGCCCGGTCGTGCGCGGCGCGCTGTACGGCCTCGGTCCGGTCGTGATCGGCCTGTTCCTCGTCGCGCTCTACCGGCTCGGCCGCGCGACCATCCGCGGCGTGGCCCAGGCCGCCATCGCGCTGGCCGCCGCGCTCGCGCTGCTCGCTTCGCCGCTCGGCGTTGCCGGCGTCCTCACGCTGGCCGGCGTGGCCGGCCTGCTGCTCTTCCATCGGCGGACGCCGCGCGTGCTCGCCGTCGCCGTGGTCGTCGTCGCGCTGGTGGCGGTTTACGCCTGGCGGTCGCCCTCGATCACGGCCACCGCGGCCGCGGCCGCCGCGGCCGGGCGGCCGGCCACGCTCGCCGAGATCGCGGCGTTCTTCTTCCAGGTCGGGGCCTTCACCGTGGGCGGCGGTCTCGCCATGCTGGCGTTCATCCAGCAGCAGGTCGTGGAGCAGTTTCACTGGCTGACACCGCGCGAGTTCGTGGACGGCCTCGCACTCGGCCAGCTCACGCCCGGCCCGATCCTCATGCTGGCGGCGTACGTCGGTTTCAAGGTGGCCGGCGTCGCCGGTGGCGTGGTGGCGGCCGGCGCCGCGTTTCTCCCGTCGTTCCTCATCATGCTGGCCGTCCTGCCGGTGCTCGACCGCGTGCGCGCGCTGGGCTGGGTGCGCGCCGTGATGGAAGGCATGGGCCCCGCCGTCATCGGCGTGCTCGCCGTGGCGCTGGTGCGCCTGGCGCCCCACGCGGTGCCCGACGCGACGACGGCCGTCATGCTCGTGCTCACGGTCGCCGCGCTCCTGCTGTCGCGCCTCGGTCCGTTCCGTCTCATGCTCGCCGGCGGGCTGGCCGGCGTGTTGCGTGACCGTCTCGTCCGGACCTGATGGCGACGCTCGCGGTCGAGGGCGTCCGCAAGGCGTACCGCACGCCCGCGGGGCAGGACATGACGGTGCTGAAGGACGTGTCCTTCACCGCGGGCGACGGCGAGTTCCTGGCCATCGTCGGGCCCTCCGGCTGCGGCAAGACGACGTTCCTGCGCGTGCTCGATGGGCTGGCCGGCGCCGATGGCGGCAGCATCTCGCTCGACGGCCGGCCGGTGGCCGGGCCGGGTCCCGATCGCGGCTTCGTGTTCCAGAGCGACTCGCTGCTGCCCTGGCGCACGGTCGCCGACAACATCGGCTTCGGCCTCGAGCTGCAGAAGCGCGACCGTGCGGCCGCGCGCCGCGCGGTGAGCGAGCTCGTACGGCTGGTCGGCCTCGAGGGCTTCGAGCGCTACTATCCGCACCAGCTCTCGGGCGGCATGCGCCAGCGCGTGAACCTGGCCCGCGCGCTGGCCATCGATCCGGCCGTGCTGCTCATGGACGAGCCCTTCGCCGCGCTCGACGCCCAGACGCGCGAGCTCATGCAGGCCGAGCTGCTGCGCATCTGGGCGCAGTCGCACAAGACCGTCGTGTTCATCACGCACCAGATCGACGAGGCCGTGTACCTGGCCGACCGCGTGCTCGTGTTCTCCGCGCGGCCGGCAGTGGTGAAGGCTGCGGTGACCGTCGACATTCCACGCCCGCGCCCGCTCTCCGCCAAGCGCCAGCCCGCGATGCTGGCGCGGGTGGACGAGATCTGGCGCCTCATCGAGGAGGAGGTCCGCCGGTGACGATGCGCAAGCAGGTCGTTCACACTCCGAAAGTTCCCGCGGCCCGCGTGCCGCTGTCGCAGGCCATCAAGGCCGGCGACTGGGTGTTCGCCTCCGGCCAGCTCGGCACGGTGGCGCCGGGCAAGCTCGCCGAGGGCGGCATCGCCGGCGAGACACGCCAGGTGTGCGAGAACCTCAAGGCCGTGCTGGAGGCGGGTGGCTCGTCGCTGGACCGCGTGGTGAAGGTCACCATCTACATGGTGGACCTCGGCGAGCTGATGGAGATGAACCGCGTCTTCAGCGAGTACTTTCCCAACGATCCGCCCGCGCGCACGACGTTCGAGTGCCGGGCGCTCGTCGGCGGCGCGCGCATCGAGATCGAGGCCATCGCGATGGCCGCCGGCACGTGAAGGACGCGGACGTCGAGTTCTATCACCTGGTCCGCCGGCGCATCGAGCACGAGGACGGCCTGACCGTGAACCGGCTGTCCTGGCTCGTCGCCTCGCAGTCGTTTCTCTTCACCGCCTATGCGCTCACGCTCAACGGCCTCGCCGCCGGCCGCGAGAGCCCCATGGCTGATCGTCAGGCGCTGCTGTGCCGGCTCATCCCGCTCATCGGCGTCGCCACCACCGCGCTCATCTACGCCGGGCTCATCGCGAGTGGACGCGCGCTGGTGTGGCTGCGCGCGTTGCTCCACGAACGCGTGGGCGACGAGGCTCGGCTGGGGCTGCCCATCGTGCACTCGCCGGTGGGCATCGTCCGGCTCGGCCAGCTCGCCCCGCGCGTGCTGCCGCTCGTGTTCCTGATCGTCTGGCTGGCCCTGCTGGTGATCGGCGGCGGCGCGTAAGGGGGGAGAACCGGCGATCAAGTTCTGATCAGATGTGCCAGCCCGTCGACACGAAACCGGCCGATTCCCCGAGAGGCGCTCCAGAAACAGCATGTTTCCGGCGACTTTCTCTCGAGGGCGGGATGGCATTGCGGTTGCGTGGGTTCCCCCCGACACGCTCTTTCCGATAACGGCAAACCAGTCGCGAGGCTGGGACGCAAAGCTACGGGTCAGGGATTCACCTGATAGCCGGGCTACCGAAGAAGGAGAGGAGTCGCATGCCGGAGTCGCGGAAAGCCGTGGTCGTGCGGACGCTCCACGGGCTGCAGGAGCGGCTCACGGCCGCCCATCTCGCCGGGACGACCGCCACGGACGACGCGCTCGTGCGGGATTACAACGCACTGCTCGTGCAGGCCAAGGAGCAGTTTCCCCGCTCGGACACGCTGCGCCTGATCGAGCCCCTCGGCCCCGATGCCTCCGCGCCCGTCCTCGCCGTACGCCTGGTGATGATGCGGCGCACGCTCGACTCGGAGATGGAGGACCGTCCGGCCGACGAGCATCGCGGCGCCGAGCGCCGCCGGTGGGAGCGCCGCGACGTCGCCTGGGCCGCCCGCTTCCTGGTCGGTGAAGGCTCGGCGTTCGCCGCCAGGGCCGTGGATGCCAGCCGACACGGCTTGCGGCTGGTGCTCGAGGGCTCGGCGCCCGTGGGACTGGTGAATGGCCAGAAGTGCTGCGTGGAAGTCCACCTCGCCGGCAGCTCGGCGCGCTTCGTGCGCGATGCCGAGGTCTGTCACGTGGACGAGCGCGGCATCGGTCTCATCATCGCCGAGGCACTGCCGGCCGGGATCCTGCCCGGCGCGCGTGACGGGATCGCGGTCGGCTTCACGCCGCGCGCGCCGGAGCCGACGCCGCGGCCGCGCCTGCGCGTGTGGCTGTTCGGTCTGCTCGGCCTCTGAGCCGTCAGCGCACGCGCACCGTCGTCAGCCGAGCAGCTCGCCCCACGTGGCCACGCGGCGCCCCTGCCACGACGGTCCCTCGCGGACAAACGCCCACTCCGGGTTGCGCGCCACGTCGCGCAGCGCGGCGCACACCGCGTGGAAGGTCGGCACGTCGGCGTCCGCGCACTCGAAGTAGGTGACGAAGTCGTAGGCGCCGGCCGGCGCCGGCGACGTCTCGGCCTTGTACGTGCGCCGCATGAGGCACGGCACGCCGGCGGCGGAGGCGAGCGCGTGGCCCTCGCTCACCATCCGGCCGTGCTCGTAGCGCGGCAGGAAGTAGGTGTGCCGCTCCATCCAGTCCTTGGCCCACCATTCCTTCGTCTTGCTCATGGGGAGCAGGAACGCGTTGGGGGCGGCCGCGCCCGGCTGCTGCGGGACGGCGTGCGCATAGGCGAACTGGTTCATCGCCGCGCTCGTGTAGTCCTTCGGCCGCACCACGCCCTGCAGGACGCGCGGCTTCACGACCGGCGCCAGCAGCCGCGTGGCCTCGGCCACGAACTCGGCCACGGTGGCGGCGGCGCTGGAGGCCACGTGAACGATCGCGTCGGCGCGTTCGAGCTCGCCGTCGGCGATGGCGCCCGGGGTGGCGCCGACCCGGCGGATGAAGGCGACGGCGTGCGGCGGATGGCCGGCGCCGGGCTCGAATTCGTTCCGGAGGCCGAGCCGCTCGGCCAGGGCGGGCACGGCGGCGGCGGAAAGCGGGCGGCGTGCCTCGGCCGGCACGCTCAGGCAGAGATAGGCTCCGTGGCGCAGCACCTCGGTGGAGAGCACGTCGTTCGAGATCGGCATGGCGTCCTCCTTCACGGCGCAGGGTAGGGCCCGCCCGGCCAGGCGTCCAATGCATAGCTCTGGCCTCGGCCATCCGTTATGCTGATGGCCTCGTGGAGCTCGATCACGTCGAGGCCTTCGTCGCCATCGTCCGCCGCGGCGGCTTCAGCCGCGCCGCCGCCGCGCTGCACCTCTCGCAGCCGGCCATCAGCCGCCGGGTGCACCTGCTGGAGGGCGAGCTGGGGGCGCCGCTCTTCGACCGCGTGCGGAGCGGCGCCACACTGACCGACGCCGGACGGGCCTTCCTGCCGCACGCCGAGGCGCTCCTGGCCTCCATGCGCGACGGCGTCGAGGCCGTCGGCGCGCTCAAGGGCGGTGATCGCGGGACCGTGACGCTCGCCATCGTGGGCACGCTGGCCAGCACCCAGCTGACCGACCGCCTGCGGCGCTTTCGCGAGACCTTTCCCGCGATCGAGCTGCGCATGCGGACGGCGCTCAGCCGTGAGGTGAGCGATCTCGTGCGGCGCGGCGACGCCACGCTCGGCCTGCGCTACGAGGCCGATCCGCATCCCGAGCTGACGTCCACCGTCGTGCACGCCGAGCCCATGGTCGCGGTGTGCAC
>JBKPRI010000255.1:0-8536 GCA_046734515.1 Candidatus Methylomirabilota bacterium
GCGTGGGGGTCAGCGCTTCGAGGTTGGCGCCGGCCGCGCGGGGGTCGGAGAATCCCAGGGCCCGGAGCGCGCGCTCGCGAACCCTGGGCGCAGCTGTCAGCAGGTCGGATGCAGCCGTCGCGAAGCTCCTAAACCGCGGACTCGCCCTTTTCGCCCGTGCGGATGCGGACCGACTCGTCGATCGGGAGGACGAAGACCTTGCCATCGCCGATCGAGCCCGTCTTGGCCGCGCCGACGATGACCGAGACCACCTTGTCCACCATGCCGTCGCCGACCACCACCTCGATCTTCACCTTGGGCAGGAAGTCCACCGTGTACTCGGAGCCGCGATAGAGCTCGGTGTGGCCTTTCTGGCGCCCGAAGCCGCGGACCTCCGTCACCGTCATGCCGATGACGCCGATCTCGGTGAGCGCTTCCTTGACGTCGTCGAGCTTGAACGGCTTGATGATGGCCTCGATCTTCTTCATGGGCTCACACCTCGTCGAGGATGGGGAACATGAGCGCCGACACGTGAGAGCTGACGCGCTTGAGGTTCGTGAGGATGTCCAGGTGGATCTCCGACGTCTCCAGCGACTCGGCCAGTCCGGCCCGCAGCCGCCCCAGGTGCGATTCGCGCAGCTCCCGCTCCTTGGACCGCATGAACGGCCGCTGGTCCAGGACCTCCTGGGCCAGGCTCCGGTCGGTCGCGGCGAAGGCGGCGATGGCCAGGTCCAGGTTCTTGGCCACCAGCGCGTGGAACTCCTGGATCTCCGCCCAGCCGGCCTCCGAGAAGCGCCGGCCCTGATAGTACTTCTTGCGGGCCAGCTCCATCAGGTTCTTGTCGATGATGTCGCCGATGTTCTCGAGGTTGCCGATGAAGGAGACCATGCCGATCTCCTTGCGCGAGAGCTCGGAGCCCATCGCGTCGCGGCCCATGCGGGCCAGGAACAGCTTGATCTCGCGCTCGAGGAAGTCGACCTGGTCGTCGCGCTTCTCGATGTCCTCGATGAGCGCCAGGTTGTCGACGCGGAAGGCGGCCAGCGCGTCGCGCAGCATGGCCTGCACGACGTCGGCCATGCGCAGCGCCTCGCGGTGCGCCTGGCCGAGGGCGAGCGACGGCTGGTCCTTGGAGCGCTCATCGAGGTACTTGGCGCGGAACGGCGTCTCCTCGGTGGGCGCCTGCGGCACCAGCGTCTCGATGACGCGCGCCGCCCACGGCGTGAACAGCAGGAACAGCAGGCTGATGCCCAGGTTGAAGAACGTGTGCGCGTTGGCCACCTGGCGCGCGGGATCGCCGGTACTGGTCGCCACCAGCGCCGTGAACGGGCCGAGCAGCGGAAACACCAGCAGGGCGCCGCCGACCTTGAAGGCGATGTGGGCCACGGCCACGCGCTTGGCCTCGGCGGTGGCGCCGACGGAGGCGGTCAGCGCCGTCGCGCAGGTCCCGACGTTGGCGCCGATGACGATCGCGACCGCGCCCGGCAGCGCGATCAGCCCCTGGCTGGCGAGGGCCAGCGCGAGCCCGATGGTGGCGGCCGAGGAGGCCACCACCGCGCTGAACACGGCGGCGACCAGCGCGGCCACGATCGGCGTCTCGGTGGTCACCCGCAACAGGTCGATGGCGAGCTCGCTGCTCCGCAGCGGCGCCACGCCGTCGATGATGAGCTTGATGCCGAGGAACATCAGGCCCAGCCCGAGCACGGCCTGACCGACGTCGCGGGGCGTGGGGCGGCGCGCGATGAAGGTCACCACGAAGCCGGCGCCGATGAGGAGCGGCGCGTAGTCGGTCACGCGGAAGGCGATGAGCTGCACGGTGAGCGTGGTGCCGATGTCGGCGCCCAGGATGATGCCGAGCGTCTGGCGGAACGTCATGAGCCCGGCCGAGACGAAGCCGATCAGCATGAGCGTGGTGGCCGCCGAGGACTGGATGATGCCGGTCACCGCCGCCCCCGACAGCAGCGCCACCACGCGGTTGCGCGACATGCCGGTGAGGAGCTGGCGCAGGCGGCCGCCCACGGCGCGCTGCAGGCTGTCGCCGCTCAGGCGGATGCCGTACAGCAGCAGCGCCATGCCGCCGAAGAGCGCGAGGAGCACGCTCACGGCGCGGCCTCGGAGCGGGCGGCGATGGCGCCGCGCTGCAGGTGCGTGGGCGCGAGGTCGCCGGCCAGGTGCGCGGTGTCGTTCAGCGACACCAGGCGCGGTGGGCGCACGACGGTCAGCGAGGCGTTGTCCACGCGCAGCTTCCAGAGCTGATTGAACGAGCAGCCCAGGAGCGCGCAGGCATACACGCTGATCACGCCACCGTGGCTCACGACCAGCACGTCCTCGCCGTCGGGATGGGCGGCGGCGATGCGCTCCACCGCGGAGCGCACGCGCGCGCTCACCACGGGCAGCGGCTCGCCGCCGGGCGGCGGGCAGTCGTGCGGCGCGCGCAGCCACGCGCGATAGGGATCACCCTCGCGGGCGCGCACCTCGTCGACCGTGCAGCCTTCCCACTCGCCGAGCGACAGCTCGCGCAGCTCGTCCACTATTATGCTGGGGGCCCCGATATGGCCCCCAGACCCCCGACGCTCGGGCCGCCCCGGCGAAGCCGTGGCGACCCTCGATTCCGCGAGCGCGCGCAGCGCCAGCTCGGCAGTCTCGCGCGCGCGGGCGAAGGGGCTCACGTAGGCGGCGGCCACCTTGTAGCCGCGGAGCGCGCGGCCGAGCGCCTCGGCCTGGGCGCGCCCGCGGTCGGAGAGCGCGATGTCGGTGTGGCCCTGGAAGCGCTTCTCGGCGTTCCACACGGACTCGCCATGCCGCGCCAGGAGCAGCCTCATGGCGTGATCGCCGCCCTGGCCGCGCGCAGGCGCTCGAGCGTCTCGTCGCGGCCGAGCAGCGCCAGCACCTGGAAGATGGGGGGCGACGCGGTCCGTCCGGTCACGGCCAGGCGGGCGAGCTGGGCGAGGTCGACGAGCTTCAGCTCCAGCTGCGCGGCCAGCTCGCGGACCACCGCCTCGATCGCCTCGGCGCTGAACGTGGGCAACGCCTCCAGCCGCTTTATCAGCATCTCCAGCCGCTTGGCGCCGTCCGCGGTCAGGAACTTCTCGGCCGCCTTCGCCTCGTACTCGCGCGGCCGCTCGAAGTAGAAGCGCCCGGCCTCGACCAGCTCCACGAGCGTCTTGGCGCGCTCGCGCAGGGTCTCCAGCATGGCGCCGGCGCGCGCACGGTCGGCCGGCAGCGGCAGCCCCGCGCGCTCCATGAACGGCGCGGCCATCTCGACGAGCCGCGGGCCCGGCGTGGCCTTGAGGTATTCCTGCGAGAGCCATTCGAGCTTGGTGCGATCGAAGATCGCGCCCGAGGCCGCCACGTCCTTGATGTCGAAGCGCTCGATCAGCTCCGGCCGCGTGAAGATCTCCTGGTCGCCGTGCGACCACCCGAGCCTCGCCAGGTAGTTGACCATGGCGTCCGGCAGGATCCCCTCGTCGCGGAACGCCTGGACCGCCGTGGCGCCGTGACGCTTGCTGAGCCGGCTGCGGTCGGCGCCGAGGATCATCGAGACGTGGGCGAACTGCGGCACGGGAAAGTCGAGCGCCTCGTAGCACAGCACCTGCTTGGGCGTGTTCGACAGGTGGTCGTTGCCGCGGATGACGTGGCTGATGCGCATGTCCACGTCGTCCACCACCACGCAGAAGTTGTAGGTCGGCGTGCCGTCGGTGCGCACCAGGATCCAGTCGTCGAGCTGGCGGTGGTCGAAGACGACGGGGCCGTTGATGAGGTCGTTCACGACCGTCGTGCCCTCGTCGGGAATGCGCAGGCGCAGGGCGCCGGCGCCGAGGCCGCGCTCGCGGCAGCGGCCGGAGTAGCGGAAGGTCTCCTTGCGGGCCTCGGCCGCCTTGCGCTCGGCGTCGAGCTGGGCGGGCGGGCAGTCGCAGTAGTATGCGCGTCCGGCCGTCCGCAGGCGCTCGGCGTGGGCGCGATAGAGGTCGAAGCGCTCGGTCTGCCGGTAGCCGGGCGACGGCGGCCCCTCGTCCCAGTCGAGCTTCAGCCACGTCAGCGCGTCGAGGATGAAGCCGATGTTCTCCTCGGTCGAGCGCGAGCGATCGGTGTCTTCGATGCGCAGGATGAAGGCGCCCCCGTGGTGGCGCGCGAAGAGCCAGTTGAAGAGCGCCGTACGGGCGCCGCCCACGTGCAGGTGGCCGGTCGGGCTCGGCGCGAAGCGGACGCGGACCGCGTCGGCCATCAGTACGTCTCGAACAGCCGGCCCCACGGCGTGGCCGCGAACTCGCGGATACGCGCGCGGCCGACGGTGGGGTACCAGAGGAGGTCGTGGTAGACGTTCGAGGCGAACGGCGCCCACACCATCAGCGGGGAGTGCAGCAGCAGGCGCTTGAGCGGCCGCAGCGGCCCGCGGCGGATGAGCTGATCGCCCCAGATGACCAGGCTGCGGCTGGTCTTGAAGCCCATGTTCAGCTGCGCAGCGTCGGTATCGCCGACGATCTCGATCTGGCGCGGGTCGGCCACGCCGAGGCCCCGCTCGTGGCACATCTTCAAGTACCGGATCGAGAGCGGGTCGAACCCCATGATCTTGGCGGCGATCGCGTCGATGGCCACCTGGTCCGCGGAGGCGAGGATGATGTTGCCCACGCGCGGGAGCATCGTACGCGGCCCCGCGCCGTCGCCCATCACCGTGCCGTCCATGACCGCGAACACGCTCGGGTGGATCTCGCGCTGCATGTACATGAGATCCACCATGACCTCGTGGATGAACTCGTGCGCGTAGTGGCGGACTTCCTTGAGCAAGCCGCCGAAGGAATTCTTGATCGCGCCGGTCGTGACGGAGTGCCCGTGCGTCTTGACCGTCGGAAAGTGACAGACGTTCTTCCCGACGTACATCTTCGGGATCTCGATGCCCTCGGAGAAGATCCGGTTCAGCTTCAGCAGCGGCGACTTGAACGGGTACACGATCCACTCGACGTCCGGCAGCGGGATGAACGGCACGCCGTGGCGCTTCAGCACCGGCTCCCACTTGTTGTTGCGGCAGCCCTCGACGGGATTGGTCACCACGGTCTTGTTCTCGACCGGGAAGATCCGGGCGCGGTCGTAGCCGTCGTCGACCAGCGCTTTGAGCACGCCGTCGACCTGCCAAGGCTGGCTCGAGCACGCCGGAAAGTACTTCGTCCACGACAGGTTCAGCTTCAGGATCAGGTCCTGGTCGCGCGCGAGGAGCTGGTCGTACTTCACCAGCCGCATCAGCCGCCCGTAGTCCTCCACCACGGTCTCGGGCCGCGTGCGGAGAATCGCCACCTGACTTTTCATCGTCTGATCAGTTTACTCCACGCGCGTTCCGTAGATGATGAGGACCACCACCAGCAGCCACAGGCACGTGTTGATCAGCAGCGCGCGGTCGCGGATGACGATGTCCGAGGGGTTACCGCCCAGGCGCCGGTGATAGAGCAGGTAGAGATAGCGGAAGATCCCGTACAGCACGAACGGCAGCGTGGCCGGCAGCAGCTGCGTGTGGAACTTGGCCACGGTCTCCGGCGACATCGTGTAGAGCGCGTACGCCGTCACCGTGGAGGCCGTCACCACCGCGATCATCTGGTCGAGCAGGCCCGCGCTGTACTCGGCCAGGATCGGCCGGTGCCGCGCGGCGGTGCCTTCCAGCGCGAGCACCTCGTGGCGGCGCTTGCCGAGCGCCAGGAACAGCGCCAGGAGGATCGTGCAGATCAGGAGCCAGCCGGAGATCGCCACCTCGATGGCCAGCGCGCCGGCCGCCGCGCGCATCACGAAGCCGATGGCCACCACCAGCACGTCCACGATCACGATGTGCTTGAGCCACACGGAGTACGCGCCCAGCAGCGTCACGTAGGCGAGCCCGACGAGCGCAAAGCGCAGCGAGAGCCAGGCGCCGCCCGCCAGGCCGAGCACGATCAGCACGGCCGCTGCCGCGATCGCGACGCCGGGCCGCAGCTGCCCGGCCGCCACCGGGCGGTGCCGCTTCTCGGGATGCAGGCGGTCCTTGTCGCGATCGGCCACGTCGTTGAGCAGGTACATCGCGCCCGACAGGCCGCAGAAGATCACGAAGGCGCCGAGCGCCGGCCACACGGACGGCGTGAAGAGGCGCTGGGCGAAGATGAGCCCGCCGAACACGAACAGGTTCTTGACCCACTGCCGCGGGCGCAGCGAGACGAGGACGGCGCCGAGCATGACGGCCGGCGCCTAGAGGCGGATCACGTTCGACGGCTGGGGCGCGAGCGCTCCCGTCGCGTTGCGGGTATCGATGACCAGGCGCGCGCTCCGGACGATGGCGGGCCAGTCGTAGCTGGCGTGGGCGGTGAGCACCAGCACCACGTCCCAGGCGGCCAGGTCGAGGGTGCGCCAGTCGAGCGACTGGCGCCGCTCGCCGCCGACGCTGACCGACGGGACCATCGGATCGTGATAGGCGACCCGGGCGCCCTTGACGAGGAGCGCGTCGTAGATCTCGATCGCAGGCGAGTCGCGCGTGTCGGCCACGTTGGGCTTGTAGGCGACGCCGAGGATGAGGATGCGGCTGCCGCGCACCGCGCGCTCGCGCGCGTTGAGCGCGTCGGTGACCAGCTCCACGACGTAAGCCGGCATGCGCCGGTTGATCTCGTCGGCGAACGTGATGAACCGCGGCTCGTAGCCCTCCAGCCGCACCTTCCACGAGAGGTAATACGGATCGGACGGCAGGCAGTGGCCGCCCAGGCCGGGGCCGGGGTAGAACGGCATGAAGCCGAAGGGCTTGGTGGCGGCGGCCGCCACCACCTCCCACACCGAGATCCCGAGCTTGCGGCTCATGATGGCGAACTCGTTGACGAGCGCGATGTTCACCGAGCGGAAGGTGTTCTCGAACAGCTTCACCATCTCCGCTGTTTCCGGGCTCGACACCGGCACCACGGTGGTGATGCGCCCATAGAGCGCGGCCACCAGCTCGCGGCAGGCCTCGGTCAGCCCGCCCACCACCTTCGGAATGTCGCGCAGCGTGTAGCGCGTATTGCCGGGATCGATGCGCTCGGGCGAGAAGGCCAGGAAGAAGTCCTTGCCGGCCTCGATCCCGCGCGCCTCGAATCGCGGCAGCAGGATCTCCTGCGTCGTGCCCGGATACGTCGTCGATTCCAGGACGACGAGCTGGCCCGGCCGGATGATGGCGGCCACGGCGTCGGCGGCGCCGACGATGAACGAGATGTCGGGCTCCTTGGACTTGCCGAGCGGCGTCGGCACGCAGATGACGATGGCGTCGCAGTCCTTCAGCGCCGCCACGTCGTCGGCGGCGCCGAGCCGGCCGGCCGCCACCAGCGCGCCCAGCGTGGGCGTGGGCACGTCCTCGATGAAGCTGCGCCCGGCCCGGATGGCGGCCACGCGCTGCGCGTCGAGATCGACGCCGATCACGCTGGCGCCGGAGTCGGCGAAGGCGACCGCCAGCGGCAGGCCCACGTAGCCGAGCCCGATGATGCCGATCGTCGGCTGCCCGGTCAGCCGCGCGCGCAGCGCCCGCGCCGTGTCGTTCATCGGCTCACAGCCTCTCCAGCGCCGTGCGCACGGCCTTGGCCACCTCGTCGGCCTCGGCGTCGGTCAGCTCGGGGAAGCACGGCAGCGAGAGCACCTCGCGCGAGGCGCGCCACGCCTGCGGGAACTTCCACTCGTCCTTGTCGCCGAAGAGCGGCTGCCCGGGCACCGGCAGCGGATAGTGCACCGCGGTGCCCACGCCCAGCTCGGCCAGCGCCCGCGCCAGCTCGTCGCGCCGCGGGTGGCGCACGGTGAACAGGTGGTAGATGTGGCGCGCCCGCGCGTGCTCGGCCGGCAGCCCCAGCGGCAGTCCGGCCAGACGCTCGCGGTAGCGCGCGGCCAGCCGCCGCCGGGCGTCCGTCCAGCCATCCAGCCTCCGCAGCTTCACCCGCAGCAGCGCGGCCTGCACGTCGTCGAGCCGGCTGCAGTAGCCGAGCTCCACGTGATGATAGCGGCCGGTGTCGCCGTGATGGCGCAGGCGGCGCACGTGCTCGACCACGTCCTCGCGGCTGGTCACCAGCATCCCGGCGTCGCCGCACGCGCCGAGGTTCTTCGTCGGGTAGAACGACAGGCACGCCACGTCGCCCCAGCCGCCCACCGGCCGCCCGTCCCACGTGGCCCCGATGGCCTGGGCGGCGTCCTCGACGACCGGCACGCCGCGGGCGCGCGCGAGGGCCAGCACGCGGTCGATCGGCGCGGGGTGGCCGTACAGGTGGACGACGATCACCGCGCGCGTGCGCGGCGTCAGCGCCCGCTCGAGCGCGTCGGGATCGAGCGCGAGCGTGGCGGGATCGACGTCCACGAAGACCGGCGTGGCGCCGGTCATGAGAATCGTGGAGGCCGAGGCCACGAACGAGAAGGCGGGCGTGATGACCTCGTCGCCCGGCCCCACGCCGAGCGCGGTGAGGGCCAGACGCAGGGCGTCGGTGCCGGAGCCGACGCCGATGCCCCACCGGGCGCCGCAGCGCGCCGCCACCTCCGCCTCCAGCGCCTGTCCCTCCGGGCCCAGCACGAAGCGGCTGCTGCTCAGCACGCCCTGCACCGCGGC
>JBKPRI010000256.1:0-23623 GCA_046734515.1 Candidatus Methylomirabilota bacterium
GCCTCATCGGCGGCGCCGTCGGCACCCCGGGGCCGCCGGTGATCGTCTACGCCGCCACGCAGGGCTGGAGCCCGCGCACGATGAAGGCCAACATCATGGGCTTCTTCGTGCTGAACCAGGGCGCGATCCTGCTGGGCTACTGGTGGGCGGGCCTGCTGACGCCGACGGTGCGGACGCTCACCGTCACGCTGGCACTTCCGGCGCTCGCCGGCCTTCTGACGGGCCACGCGCTGTTCGGACGGCTCGATCCCGTGCGCTTCAGGCGGGTGGTCTTCGCGCTGCTGCTGCTCTCCGGCCTGGTGCTGCTGATCCGGGGCTGAGGCTAGCGCTGGGCCGCGCGCCAGGCGGCGACGTTGGCCTCGATCTGGCGCGCATGGCCCTCGAGGTGATCGGCGTAGATCTTCAGCCAGTCCTCGGGGGTGTAGCGGCCGGACTCCGTGTGACGGCCCACGTGGCTCCACGCCGCTTCGGGAAGCCGCCGGACGAGCGCCGTGGTCGAGTCCCGCACGCCCGTCACGACTGCGAGCGCGGTCTCCATGGGCAGCGTGTGGTAGTCGAACGTCTTCGCCCAGTGGTCCTGGTCGTAACCCTGGAGCACGGGCTCCTTCTCGGCGGCGAGGAAGCGGATGCGGACGAAGGAGTTGGTCTCGGAGTCCGCGCAGTGCACGACGATCTCGTGCGCCGACCACTCGCCGGGCTTGGGCCTCCACTGCATGGCGGCCGGCGGCACGGTGGCCAGCGCGGCCTTCAGCCGCGCCGGCCCCGCCGCATACTGTTCGATCAGCTTCTCGCGCTCGGTCTTGGTCAGTTCACTGCCTCGAAGAGGCCGGCCGCGCCCTGGCCGCCGCCGATGCACATCGTCACCACGCCGTAGCGCGCCTTGCGCTTGAGCATCTCGTTGGCGATGGTGCCGACCATGCGTGAGCCCGTCATGCCGAAGGGATGGCCGATCGAGATCGAGCCGCCGTTCGGGTTGAGCTTCTCGGGGTCGAGGCCCAGCTTGTCGCGGATGTACACGACCTGCGAGGCGAACGCCTCGTTCAGCTCCCACACGTCGATGTCCTTCACCTGCAGCCCATGGCGCTTCAGCAGCTTCGGCACCGCGTAGACCGGGCCGATGCCCATCTCGTCCGGCTCGCAGCCGGCGATGGCGAAGCCGCGGAAGATGAGCTTCGGCTTGATGCCGAGCTGCTTGGCGCGCTCCATCGACATGAGCAGCGTGGCGGAGGCGCCGTCGGAGAGCTGCGAGGAGTTGCCGGCGGTGACCGTGCCCTGGCCGCTCGTCTTGTCGAAGTGCGGCGGCAGCTTCATCAGGCCTTCCAGCGTGGTGTCGGCGCGGTTGCACTCGTCCTTCTCGACGTAGTACGGCTCCTCGCCGATCTTCTCGCCGGTCTTCTTGTCGAGCACCGCGCGCGTCACGTTCATCGGCGCGATCTCTTCCTTGAAGAAGCCCTCGTCCTGCGCGCGGGCCGTCCGCTGCTGGGAGAGCAGCGAGAGCTGGTCCTGCTGCTCGCGGGTGATCTTGTAGCGCTTGGCCACCACCTCGGCGGTATCGCCCATCACCATGTAGATGCCGGGCAGGTGCTCCTTGACCCACGGGTTCGGCTTGCTGTCGCGCTCCATCATCGTGATGGACTCGACGCCGCCGCCGAACACCACGTCGGCGCCGTCGTTGATGATGTAGTTCGCGGCGATGGCGATGGCGTTGAGCCCGGACGAGCAGAAGCGGTTGATCGTCAGCCCCGCCACGCTCACCGGCAGGCCGGCCCGCACGGCGGACACCCGCGCGATGTTATGGCCCTGGGCGCCATGCGGCTGGCCGCACCCCAGGATCACGTCCTCCACTTCCTTGGGGTCGAGCTGCGGCACCTTGCCGAGCGCGTCCTTGATGCAGTGGGCCGCGAGGTCGGAGGGCAGCGTCATGTTGAACGAGCCGCGCTGCGACTTGGCGAGCGGCGTGCGCGAGCTGGAGACGACGACGGCTTCTCTCATGGGTAGCCCTTTCCTGGGGACGAGTGCCCCAGATGATATCACCGCTCTCAGCGCGGCAGGCGGGGCGCCTGGGCGCAGGCGCGCTCGACCTCCTCGATGGTCTTCGGCGTGCCCGCCGTCAGGTTCTCGACGCCGGTGGCGGTCACCAGGATGTCGTCCTCGATGCGCACGCCGATGCCGCGAAACTCCTTCGGGATCGGGTGCTCGATTGTGCCGACCTTGGCCTTCTCCTCGGCCTCGAGCTGCTTGGCGGCGGCCACGCCCAGGCGCAGGCGGCGCTCCAGCTGCTCGTCCTCGCTGAACTCGCGCAGGGAGAAGGTGGCGCTCTCGCGCTCGGGGTCGATGTAGAGCCCGGGCTCCACCGTGAAGACCATCCCGGGCTCCAGCGAGCGCGACTGCCGCGTGATGCGGTAGTCACCGACGTCGTGGACGTCCATGCCGAGCCAGTGCCCGGTGCCGTGCATGTAGAACTCACGATAGTGGTGCATGGCCAGCGAGTCGGCCACGCTGCGTGGCAGCAGCTTCAGCTCCACCAGGCCTTCGGTGAGCACGCGGCGGGCGGCGTCGTGGACGACCTCGTACGCCGCACCGGGCTTCGCGGCCGCGATGGCGGCGAGCTGGGCCTTCAGCACCACCTCGTAGATCGCGCGCTGCGGACCGCTGAAGCGGCCGTTCACGGGGAACGTGCGCGTGATGTCGGCGGCGTGATAGCCGTACTCGCAGGCGGCGTCGATCAGCAGGAGATCGCCGTCTTCCATCTGGCGGCGGTTCTCCACGTAGTGGAGGATGCACGCGTTGGGACCGGAGGCCACGATCGAGGGATAGGCATCCCGCGGCGAGCCCTCCGAGCGGAAGACGAACTCCAGCGCCGCCTGCACCTGGTACTCGTGCAGGCCCGGGCGCGCGTAGCGCATGGCCTCGATGTGCGCGTCCCGGCTGATCTGGCAGGCGCGGCGCTGGCGGGCCAGCTCGGCGGGCGAGCGGCGCAGCCGCAGCTCGTGCAGGATCGGGCCCGGGTCGTCGATGCGCGTGGGGCCGCCCAGGCCGCGCGCCCGCGCGTTGCGCAGCTCGGCCGCCAGGCGTATCACGCGGGGATCGAACGTCGGGGTGCCGAGCCGGTACACGAGCGCGGAGCGGTCGATCGCGTACTCGCGCAGCTTGGCGTCCAGCTGCTCGATCGGATAAGCGGCGTCGGCGCCGTACGACGCGACGGCGCCCTCGACGCCGGCGCGATGACCGTGCCAGATCTCCATCTCGCGGTCACGAGGGCGCACGAACAGCACGTAGCGCTCCTTGGCGTGCGCCGGGTTGAAGACCGCCACCGCGTCGGGCTCGTCGAACCCGGTGAGGAAGAAGAAGTCGGAGTTCTGGCGAAACGGGTGGCTGACGTCGCTGTTCCGGGCGGTCTCCGGCGCCGCCGGCACGATCGCCAAAGCGTCGCCGATCGCCTCGGCGAACCGCCGCCGCCGCTCGATGAAGGTCGCCAGCTCCTCGCTCGTCATCCGTTCAACCTCCCGGATACTTGATAGCATAGGCTCCTATCGCAATGCTTCGTCTCGGCGTGCTCGATCAGTCCCCAGTCCGCAGCGGCGCGACTCCCACCGACGCCATCCAGGAGACGCTCGCGCTCGCCCGCGCCACCGACCGGCTGGGGTATCACCGCTACTGGCTGGCCGAGCACCATTCCACACCGGCGCTCGCCGGCCCCAGCCCCGAGGTGCTCATTCCGCAGGTGGCCGCAATCACCAGCGGCATCCGCATCGGCTCCGGCGGCGTGATGCTCCAGCATTACAGCGCGCTGAAGGTGGCCGAGTCGTTCCGCGTGCTGGAGACGCTCTATCCCAACCGCATCGACCTCGGCATCGGCCGCGCGCCCGGCAGTGACCAGGTGACGGCGAGCGCGCTCGTGTCCGGCGAGATGCCCCGCGTGGACGACTTCCCGCAGAAGATCGCCGACCTGCTGGGCTTCATGAGCGGCACGCTGCCGCCCGATCACCCGTTCGCCCACGTGCTGGCGATGCCGACGGGGCCGAGCGTGCCCGAGGTGTGGCTGCTCGGCTCGAGCGACCAGTCGGCGGCCATGGCGGCGCACTTCGGCACCGCGTTCTCGTTCGCCCACTTCATCAACGCCGACGGCGGCGGCCAGGTCACGCGCGCCTACGCCCAGGCCTTCAAGCCCTCGGCCGTCCTGGCCGAGCCGCGCGCGAGCGTGGCCGTCTTCGTCGTGTGCGCGCCGACGGAAGAAGAAGCGCGCCGGCTGGCGCAGAGCCGCGACCTGTTCATCGTGAAGCTCTACACGGGCCGGCTCAGCCGCTATCCGACGGTGGCGGAGGCCGAGGCCTACGAGTACTCGCCGCGCGAGTGGGCCATCGTGGAGCACGCGCGGCGGCGGCGCATCGCCGGCACGCCGGAGCAGTGCCGCGCGGCCATCGAAGCGCTGGCCGCGGAGTACGGCGTGGAGGAGGTCGTCGTGGTGACGATCACCGAATCGTGGGAGACGCGGCGGCGCTCGTACGAGCTGCTGGCGGGCGCGTTCGGGCTCACTCCCCGCCCGTGACGGTCTGTGCGATGATTGGGCCTCGTTTCACCATCCCTCAACGGAGAGTGCTGCCATGAGCGTGAAGCGCCACAACGCGGGTCCTCGCATGAGCGGAGCGGTCGTGCACAACAACACCGTCTACCTCGCCGGCCAGGTCGCCGACGGTCCCGACGTCAAGAGCCAGACCGAGGCGGTGCTGAAGAAGATCGACGAGCTCCTCGCCGCGGCCGGCAGCAGCAAGGCCAACCTGCTCTCGACCGTGATCTACCTGGCCGACATCCGCGGCTTCGAGCAGATGAACGCCGTGTGGGACGCCTGGGTCTCGCCCGGCAACACGCCGGCGCGCGCGACGGTGGAAGCGCGGCTGGCCAACCCCAAGTACCTGGTCGAGATCATGGTCACGGCCGCGGTCTAGATTGAATCGACTGGGCTTTCGCCCGAATCTTACGGTGAGGGGGAGCTTTCATGGCTGACGCCGTCATCGTCTCGACCGCCCGTACCCCGATCGGCCGCGCTTACCGCGGCGCCTTCAACAACACGCACGGCGCCGTGCTGGGCGGCCACGTGATCCAGCACGCGGTCCAGCGCGCCGGCGTGGAGCCCGGCGAGGTCGAAGACGTCATCATGGGCTGCGCGCTGCCCGAGGGCGCCACGGGCTCCAACATTGCGCGGCAGTCGGCCATCCGCGCCGGGCTGCCGGTGACCACGGGCGGCGTGACGGTCAACCGCTTCTGCTCATCCGGCCTGCAGGCGATCGCCATGGCCGCCCAGCGCGTGATCGTGGACCGGGTGCCGGTGATGGTGGCGGGCGGCCTCGAGTCGATCTCCCTCGTGCAGAACGAGCACATGAACCTCCACCGCTTCCGCGAATCGTGGCTGGAGGAGCACAAGCCCGAGATCTACATGTCGATGATCGAGACCGCGGAAGTCGTGGCCAAGCGCTACTACATCACGCGCGAGACGCAGGACGAGTACGCGCTGTCGAGCCAGCAGCGCACGGCCGCCGGCCAGCGCGATGGCCGCTTCGACAAGGAGATCGTCCCGCTGCCCACGACCAAGATCGTCACCGACAAGGCCTCCGGGCAGACGCGCGAGGAGCCGGTGACCCTCAAGCAGGACGAGGGCAACCGCGCCGACACCACGGCCGAGGGCCTCGCGGCGCTCAAGCCCGTGGCCGGCGAGAAGGGCGTGATCACCGCCGGCAACGCCAGCCAGCTCTCCGACGGCGCCTCGGCCTGCGTGGTCATGGACGCCAAGCTGGCCGAGCGGCGCGGCCTGCACCCGCTGGGGATCTTCCGCGGCTTCGCGGTCGCCGCCTGCGAGCCCGACGAGATGGGCATCGGCCCCGTGTTCGCGGTGCCGCGCCTGCTCGAGCGAACCGGAATCCGGATCGATCAGATCGATCTGTGGGAGCTGAACGAGGCGTTCGCCGTGCAGGTCGTCTACTGCCGCGACAAGCTGGGCATCCCGATGGAGAAGCTCAACGTGGACGGCGGCGCCATCTCGATCGGCCATCCCTACGGCATGAGCGGCGCGCGCATGGCCGGCCACGCGCTGATCGAGGGCAAGCGGCGCGGCGCGCGCTACGTCGTGTGCACCATGTGCATCGGCGGGGGCATGGGCGCGGCCGGGCTGTTCGAAGTGGCGTAGGGCGGTCGCGCGAACCCCGTCACGTCAGCCGATCGGCGAGCTCGGTCAGCGTCGGGTGCTCCCAGTTCGGGCGCGCCGCGCGCGGCGGCTGCTCCTGCCGGCGATTGATCCACGCGACAGGGATTTCGTGGGCGACGGCCGGCTCCACGTCGTGAAAGTAGCTGCGCGCGGCATGGAGCCAGCGGCGCCCGCCGATACGCTCGCGGGCCGTGGTGAAGTGCGGCGGCGCCGGCTTGTATGAACGGACCTGCTGCGCCGTGATCAGCAGGCCGAAGGACACGGTGAGCTGCCGCCGCGTGCCCGCCAGCAGGTCGTCATCGATGTTGGACAGGATGCCGAGCTCGTACCCGGCCCCGCTCAGCCGCTCGAGCGCGCCGTTGGTATCGGGGAATGGGGGCCAGCGCGCGACGCTGTCGGGCAGGAACGCGGCGCGGTCGCGGCCGACCGGCCAGCCCAGCCGCTCGCCCACACGCACCGCACTGGCCGTGAGAATCTCGCGGTACGTCGCGTAGGGACGCTGGGCCGCCGGCGGTTCGTCGAAGAAGGCCTGGAGGATCGCCTCCCGCTTCAGCGTCACGCCGTCGGCGGCTGCCGCCGTCCGGAAGGCCTCGGCGATCCCGGTCTCCCAGTCGATGAGCGTGCCATAGCAATCGAACGTGATGACGTCGAATGCGCGCGTCACGCCACTCAGCGCGTCATGCCCTGCACGATCGTCCAGCCCGCGTCAGCAAGGGGCTTGGCCCGCTCGCCGCGCATGCGCGCCTGGGGATCGTTGGCGGTGCCGGCGATCACGCGGCCCATGATGCCCTGGGCGATGGCGGCCAGACGGAAGATCGCGAAGACCACGTACCAGTCCCATTCGGGAATACTCGCGCGCCCCACGCGCCGGCAGTACGCCGCCACGTACTCGTCCTCGCTCGGCAGGCCGAGGGCCTTCAGATCCTTGCCGCGGAAGCCGTCCCACTCCATGCCGAGGCGATACGGCATCGCGTTGTAGGCCAGGTCGGCGAGCGGATGCCCGAGCGTGGACAGCTCCCAGTCCAGGACCGCCGCCACCCGCGGCTCGCTCGGATGCATGATGACGTTGCCCGGGCGGAAGTCGCCGTGCGCGAGCGTCGTCGAGTCGTCGGCCGGCAGGTGCGCGGGTAGCCACTCGATCAGCCGCTCCATCGACTCGAACCGCTCGGTCTCGGAGGCGCGGTACTGCTGCGTCCACCGGTGGATCTGCCGGGTGAAGTAATTCCCCGGCTTGCCGTAGTCGCCCAGCCCGACCGCGGCGTAGTCGACGGTGTGCAGGCGCGCCAGCACGTCGTTCAGCGAGTCGTACATGGCGGTCCGCTCAGCCGGGTTGACGCCCGGCAGCGCAGGGTCGGAGAAGACGCGCCCGTGCACGCAGTCCATCACGAAGAATGCCGTGCCGATGACGCTGTCGTCCTCGCACAGGACGTAGGTCTTCGGCACCGGCACCGTCGTGCGGCCGAGCGCGGTGATGACGCGATACTCGCGATCGACGGCATGAGCCGAGGGCAGCAGCTTGCCCGGCGGCTTGCGCCGCAGCACGAACTCCCGGCCGCCGGCGGCCAGGTAGTACGTCGGATTGGACTGCCCGCCGCGGAACTGACGGACCTCGATCGGTCCGTGAAAATTCGGGATGTGCGCGCGCAGGTAGCGCTCGAGCGACGCGACATCGAAGCGATGTTGTTCGCGAACCTCCGCCGTCTGCGCGATCATGTCCGATGCTGCGCCTCAAATGCTCGCTGGCAATCGTCTTGCATTGCATGCTTTCTCGAATGCGAATCGCTCAAGTCGCCCCTCTGTTCGAGTCCGTGCCGCCCCCGCGCTACGGAGGCACCGAGCGGGTCGTATCGTATCTCACCGAGGAGCTCGTCGGCCGTGGTCATGACGTCACCCTGTTCGCCAGCGGTGACTCGCGGACGAACGCCACGCTGGTGCCGGTGGTCGAGCGCGCGTCCCGCTTCGACCTCACGTCCGCCGATGGGTCCTGGTCCGACGCCGTCCGTACGCTCGACATGGTGGCAACGCGCGCAGATGACTTCGACGTGATTCACTTTCACGTGGACTATTTTGCCTTTCCGGTCAGCCGCCTGCTGCGGACGCCCACCGTGCACACGCTCCACGGCCGGCTCGACCTGCCGTACCTGCAGCCGCTCTACCGCCATTTCACCGACGTCCCGCTGGTGTCCATCAGCAACGCGCAGCGCCGGCCGCTCGACGCCTGCGGCGTGCGCTGGGCGGGGACGGTGTACCATGGCCAACCCCTGGCGCGCTACCACTTCGGCCGCGGCGATGGCGGCTATCTGGCGTTCCTCGGGCGCTGCTCACCTGAAAAGCAGCTCGACGTGGCCATCGAGATGGCCAAGCAGGTCGGGATGACGCTGAAGATCGCCGCGAAGGTGGACGAGAAGGACCGTGACTACTTCAAGGACACCATCGAGCCGCTGCTCGACGATCCGCTCATCGACTTCATCGGCGAGATCGGTGATGACGACAAGGCCGCCTTCCTGGGCGGCGCCCGCGCGCTGCTGTTCCCCATCGACTGGCCGGAGCCCTTCGGCCTGGTGATGGTGGAAGCGATGGCGTGCGGCACGCCCGTGGTCACGCGGCCGTGCGGCGCCGCGCCCGAGGTCGTCGCGCACGGACGCACCGGCTTCGTGGTCGACTCGCTGCCCGAGCTGGTGGAGGCGGTCAAGCGGATCGATGAGATCGACCGCGCGGAGTGCCGGCGCCACGTCGAGACGCGCTTCTCGGTGGCGCGCATGACCGAGGGCTACGAGGCGGTGTACCGCGAGCTGCAGACGCGGCGCCGGGCGGCGTGAGCGTCGAGCGCCCTTCGCCGGGCGACGTGATCGTCGGCGAACAGTACTACATCCTCGCCTCCGAGCTTGCCGCCGACCTGCCCAAGCTCGTCCTCAAGCACGACGAGGCCTTCCTGGTGGCCAATCGGCGCGGCGACCTGCCGAACATGGCCGACAGCGAGTTCGGCTTCTACGTGGACGGCACGCGCTTCCTGCGGCAGCTCGAGCTGCGTGTGCATGGGCACCGCCCGATCGTCCTCAACGCCGGCGTGGCCGAGGACGCGATGCAGGCGACCATCGACCTCACCAACCCCGACGTGTCGCTCGGGCCGCAGGTCGTGCTCCCGGGCCGTTCGCTGCGCGTGGCGCGGCGGCTCACCGTGCACGCCGGCCAGCTCTATCAGCTCCTGCTGGTCGAGTCGTTCACTCGCGAGCCGCACGATCTCGTGCTGACACTGAGCATCGCGGCCGACTTCGTGGACGTGTTCGAGGTGCGCGGCCATCCGCGAGAACGCCGCGGCGAGATGCTTCCGCCGCGTGCCGAGGCGGGGACCATCCGGCTCGGCTATCGGGGCCTCGACGACATCACCCGCACGACCACCCTCACCTTCACGCCGGCGCCGTCGCGCGTCGACGCCGACGGCGCCGAGTTCCGCCTGACGCTGCAGCCGGGCGCCAGCGTCGAGCTCACGATCGCGGTCAGCGCGGCCAGCGAGCCCGGGGCGGCACCGCGGCCGGTCGGCTACGGCGAGGCGCTTCGCCGGCGCCGCGCCGTCGTGGACGGCCTCGACCACGACGCGACCGAGGTGCGGTGCGATCACGACCTCTTCGCCGTGTGGGTGGCGCGCTCGCGGCGCGATCTCCACCTGCTGCTCACCGAGACGCCGCAGGGCGTGGTGCCCTACGCCGGGATTCCGTGGTACGTGGCGCCGTTCGGGCGCGACAGCATCATCACCGCCTTGCAGGTGCTGCCCTTCGAGCCCCGCATCGCCGCCGGCACGCTGCGCTTCCTGGCCCGGCACGTGGGAGACACCGAGGACGACTTCACCGAGCAGGAGCCCGGCAAGATCATCCACGAGCTCCGCCGCGGCGAGATGGCGAACTGCCGCGAGATCCCGTTCATCCCGTACTACGGCAGCGTGGATGCGCCGCCGCTGTTCCTCATGCTGCTGGCCGAGTACTGGACGTGGACCGCTGACGAGGGCTTGCTGCGCGAGCTGTGGCCCACGGCCGAGCGCGTGCTCGCCTGGATGCTGCACGCCGCCGACCGGCACGACGGCTATCTCACCTACATGCGGAGCTCGCCCCGCGGGCTGATCAATCAGGGCTGGAAGGACTCCCAGGACGCGGTCATGCACGCCTCCGGGCACCTTGCCGAGCCACCCATCGCGCTGGCCGAGGTGCAGGGGTACTTCTACGCCGCGCTGCACGCCGCCGCAAACCTCGCCGCCGTGCTCGGGCTCGGCGAGCGTGCGCCCGCGCTGCGCGAGCGGGCGCGCCGGCTGCGCGAGCGCTTCGAGTCGGACTTCTGGCTGCCCGACCAGGCCTACTATGCGATGGCGCTCGACGGCGAGGGCCGGCCGTGCCGTGTGATCAGCTCCAACCCCGGGCATCTGCTGTGGACGCGGCTCATCAGCGATAGCCGCGCGAACATCGTGGCCCGCCGGCTCATGGCCGACGACATGTTCACCGGCTGGGGCGTGCGCACGCTGGCCAGCGGCGAGCGTCTCTACAACCCGATGAGCTATCACAACGGCTCGGTGTGGCCCCACGACACCGCCATCGCCGGCGTCGGCATGCGCCGCTACGGCCTCGGCGATCCGTTCCTCACGCTGACCACCGGCCTGTTCGAGGCTGTCCTGCAATTCGAGAACATGCGCATGCCCGAGCTGTTCTGCGGCTTCGCCCGCGTGGATGGCTACGGGCCGACCCAGTACCCCGTCGCCTGCGCACCGCAGGCGTGGGCGGCCGGCGTCGTCTTCATGCTGATCAGCGCGATGCTGGGCCTGCAGCCGGACGCCGCCGACAACCAGCTCACGCTCAACCGGCCGCGCCTGCCGGCGTGGCTATCGTGGATCGAGCTGCGCAACCTGACGCTGCGCTCCTCCCGCATGACGCTGCGCGCCTCGCAGGGTCACGACGGCGCCGCCATCGAGATGCTCTCGCGCGCGGGCGACGCCGAGCTGGTCGTTCGCCGCTGACGCGCTTGCGCCGCTGCGCGCCAATTTCGTAGACTCCGCGCGTCGGTATCCCTGCAGCGCACGGCCGCTCGTCCGCTCCGCCGGAGGCCCGCCATGGGGCGCGCGCTCGTTTTCGTCCTCGTGCTCGCACTCTCCGCGTGCGCGTCGCTGGGCCCGCTCACCGAGGGCAGTGCGCCGGGGCTCTCCTGGTACGCAGCCGACGCCGCCCTCACGCGCAAGACGGCCGGGGCGCAGGCGTGGCTGGAATACGGCTTCGCGCTGATCGTCAGGGAGACGCGTGGTGTGGCCCTGACCTTCAACGAGATCAAGACGACCGTCTACCAGCCGGGCATCAATCCCTGGTCGGCCGTCTACCGGGGAGCATGGGAGCTGCCGGCGAACGATGCATTCAAGATCCCGCTCTTGGTGAGCCTGAGCTGTCCGCACTTTTCACCGAACTGCGGCGGCTCGAATGTACCGATCCCACTCTGGCAGATCACGATGATCGGTCGCTCCGGCGGAGGGGAGCCGGCGCGCTTCGTCATCGATCTGCGGATGCCGCCCGACCCACCCCCGGCGCCGACGTCAACGGCCTCTTCCATCCGCGCCATCAGCCTGGCCGCGCCGCGGGTGCCGGCCGCGGAAGGGTCGCCGGCCGACGCGAAGAAGTAACCCTCATGAGCCGGGGAGCGCGGGTCCTCGCCGTCGGCGTGCTGGCCGCGCTGGCCTGCGGATGCTCCAGCGTCGACTACTACCGGCTTCCGCGGGTGGGCGGCGCCGAGGGCAGCATCGCGAACGAGGTGGAGTACGCGTTCTTCAGCATGGCGAAGCCCGCCTACGGCACGCCGTACGCCTACACCGAGTTCAATCCCGCGGTCGACGACCAGGTCGTCTTTTACGGGCGCGTTCGTTCAGTCCGTCGCGCGTTCACACTGCGCGGCGTGCTCCACCGCCCTGACGCCACCGAGCACGCCTCCTTCACGCGACAACCGCCGGCGGGCCTGCCCGGACCGGTGTGGTGGGTATCGGTCGTCGAGACGTTCCCGATGACCGCCCTTCACGCGTACGTCGGCCGATGGACGCTCACGCTCTCCGTCGACGAGACGCTGGTCGGCGCGTACGACTTCGTGCTGGCCGACAAGACGCGCATCGACGAGTTTCGCCGCGCGCGCTGAGCGCGGCGATTTGCCGCGATTTGACGCCTCCGCGCGTGCGGGCTACTCTCGCTGCAGCCGCGATCGTTCACCGCTGAGGAGAGAGCCGCATGCACGTCGGGATGGCCAGCGTCTTCCAGAATCCCGGAAAGCACCGCACCGATCGCGAGGTCTATCGCCACGAGCTGCGGCTGGCGGATCTGGCTGAGCCGCTGGGCTTCGAGTCGGTCTGGGGCGTCGAGCACCACTTCACCGACTACACGATGTGTCCCGACGTCCTGCAGTTCCTCACCTACGTGGCCGGGCGCACGCAGCGCGCGCAGATCGGCTCGATGGTGGTCGTCCTGCCCTGGCACGATCCCATGCGCGCGGCCGAAGAGATCTCGATGCTGGACAACCTCTCCGACGGGCGGCTGATCCTCGGACTCGGCCGCGGCGCCGGCAAGGTGGAGTTCGACGGCTTCCGCCTGCCGATGGACGAGTCTCGTCCGCGCTTCGTCGAGTGCGCCGAGATGGTGCTGACCGGGCTCGAGACCGGCTACTGCGAGTACGACGGGACCTACATCAAGCAGCCGCGGGCCGCCATCCGGCCGGCGCCGTTCAAGTCGTTCCGCGGGCGGACCTATGCCGCCGCGGTGTCGCCCGAGTCGCTGCCGATCATGGCGAAGCTCGGCGTCGGCATCCTGATCATCCCGCAGAAGCCGTGGCACGAGGTGGCCAAGGAGCTCGACACCTACCGCACGGTCTACCGTCAGGTCAACGGCGTGGACGCGCCGCCGCCCATCTCGGCCGGCTGGACGTTCTGCGATCCCAGCCCCGAGCGCGCGCGCGAGATGGCGCGGCGCTACATCGGCGGCTACTACCAGACCGTCCTCGATCACTACCAGTTCCAGGGTGATCACCTGGCCCGGACGAAGGGCTACGAGTACTACGGCAAGATGGCCGAGAAGATCGCCGAGTACGGCACCGACACGGTCATCGACTACTTCGTGAACCTCCAGGTGTCCGGCACGCCCGAGCAGTGCTACGAGCGGATCCTCGACATCCACCGGCGCACCGGCAACAGCCATTTCGTCGGCGTGTTCTCCTACGCCGGCATGCCGTACGACGAGGCCGAGCGCAACATGCGTTTGTTCGCCAAGGACGTCATGCCGGAGCTCCAGAAGCTGGCCCTGACGACCCCGGCCGCGCCGGAGCCCGCCGCCGCCGGCCGCCACGTGCGGGCGCTCGGATTCTGAGCGTGCCGTTCGAGACGCTGCTCTACGACGTCGCCGACCGCGTGGCGACGGTCACGCTGAACCGGCCGGACCGGCTCAACGCCGTCAACACCACCGTGATCCGCGAGCTGGTCGAGGCCTTCGATGCGGCCGACGGCGACGACGGCGTGCGCGCGGTCATCGTCACCGGCGCGGGTCGCGCCTTCTGCGCGGGCGCCGATCTCGGCGGCGGCGGCACCACGTTCGCCGGCGGGCCCGGCCGCGCGGAGACGCCCGAGCAGCATCGCGACGGCGGCGGTCTCGTGACGCTGCGAATCTTCGACATGAAGAAGCCGGTGATCGCCGCCATCAACGGGCCGGCCGTCGGCTTCGGCATCACGATGACGCTGGCCATGGACGTGCGCATCGCCTCCACGGCGGCGAAGATCGGCTTCGTGTTCTCGCGCCGCGGCGTCGTGCCGGAGGCGTGCAGCACGTGGTTCCTGCCGCGCCTGGTCGGCATCGCGCAGGCCGCCGAGTGGGCCTACACGGGGCGCGTGTTCGGCCCCGAGGAAGCGCTGGCCGGCGGCCTGGTGAGCGAGGTCGTGGAGCCCTCCGCGCTGCTGCCGGCGGCGCGGGCGCTGGCCGTGGACATCGCGGAGAAGACCTCGGCGGTGTCGGTCGCGCTCATCCGACAGATGCTCTGGCGGATGCTGGGTGCCGATCACCCGCGCGAGGCGCACCGCGTCGATTCGCTCGGCATGTGGCACACCGGGCGCTCCGCCGACGCGCGCGAGGGCGTGACGTCGTTCCTCGAGAAGCGGCCGCCGCGCTTCACCGGCCGCCCCAGCAAGGACATGCCGCCGTTCTATCCGTGGTGGTCATGACGACGCCCCTCTCGGTGCACCTGCCGTTCAACCGCGACATCCTGGGAGCGACGTTCGCGCCGGCCAAGCGCGGCGGCAAGGCGCCCGTCGAGCGCGGGCACTGGCTGCTCGTGCAGGGGCAAAGCCTGCTGGTCACACCGGACCTCACGCTGCCGCGGGGCGACTGCCCGGTGCCGCTCGAGGCGCCGCCGTTCTGGCTCGGCATGTACCAGGACGCGCCGGTGTGGGTCGTGCCGGTCGCCGGCGACACCGCGGTGCCCGCCGAGCTCGCCCGCGAGACGCTGGTGCCGATGCGCGGCGCGCGCCTGCCCGACGAGCTCCTCTCGCTGGGCGGCATGGCGATGCAGGCGCTCTGGTGGGAGTCCACCAGCGGCTATTGCCCGCGCTGTGGCGGGCCCACCGAACGCATCGAGAACGAGTGGGGCAAGCGCTGCCCGCAGTGCCGCTACGAGCACTACCCGCACCTGCACCCGGCCACGATCGTGCTCGTGCGCGACGGCGACCGCGTCCTGCTCACGCGCAAGGCCGAGTGGGCGCCCGGGCGCTATGCGCTCATCGCCGGCTTCGTGGACAACGGCGAGTCGCTGGAGGGCTGCGTGGCGCGCGAGATCAAGGAAGAGGTCGGCGTGGACGTCACCGACGTGCGCTACGTCGGCAGCCAGAACTGGCCCTTCCCCAGCCAGATGATGATCGGCTTCGTGGCGACCTACGCGGGCGGCGATCTCGTGATCGATCACGAGGAGCTGGAGGACGCGCGCTGGTTTCCCTGCCGCGAGCTGCCGGCGCTGCCGTCGCGCCACTCGATCTCGCGCTACATCATCGACCACTACGGCCAGCCCTGAGCCCGCCGCCGGGTGGGATTGTCGCAATGACGGTCGGCGCGGCCGGCGTCCGTCGCCTTTTACATTCCGCGCAGCGCTCCCTTCGATGGCACTCGGCCTGCACCCGTTGACCCCGCAGTCAAACAGACGATCGTGGGAGGACAAGCGCGATGGGAATGGGACGGATGATGGGCTCGATGACGGACACGCGCGAGGGCGACGTGACGAAAACGATCGAATCGGCCACGGCCGGGATCCCCTCGGGAACGTTTCTGACGATCGCGATCGGCGCCATGGCGGCCTCGCTGCTGCTGATGCTGTCCGGGCGGAAGAACGTCGCGAACTTCGTCGGGCAGTGGGCGCCGACGATCCTGATCATGGGCCTCTACAACAAGACGGTGAAACAGCACGGCAGCGACTGAGTCAGGACGCGGCGCCGTCCGGCACCGGCAGGACGACGCCGCACGCCTTGCACGTCCGTAGTGACTCGCTGGCGTTGAAGCGGTCGATGATGACCTTCAGCTCGCGCTCGATGTCGGCGCACGCGAAGTGCTCTTGGTGCAGCGTTCCCCCGCAGCGCTCGCAGAACCAGACCAGCGCGTCGAGCTCGTCGGGCCGGCGCTTGCGCTCGACGACCAGGCCCCAGGTGCCGGAGGGACGGATGGGGCAGTGCGGCGTGCCGGCGCGCACCAGCATCGCCTCACCCTCGCGCACCGGGATGTCGCGGAACCCGCCCGACGCCTCACGGCAGCGCACGGTGATGTCGCCGGCGAGCTGGTAGAAGATCTCGTCGCCGGGGTCGATGTGGAAGTCGTTGCGCGCGTTCGGCCCGCGGATGATCTGGTAGATGAACTCGCTCTCCGGGAACACCTCCTTGTTGGCCACCGGCGGCGCGAAGGCCTGCCGGTTCGCGTCGATCCAGCGCAAGAGGTGGACGGGCTCCAGGTCCGCCATCGAAGGGCCTCCTCAGCGACGGAACGGTAGCACGAGCTGGCGCAGCCAGCCGTCCGGCACCTGCGCGCCAGCGATGCCGTACGCGTCCGGCCACCGGCCGGGCGGCAGGTAGGCGGTGCCGAACAGCCGGTCGATCCACGGCAGATGCACGGCAAAGTTCTTGTCCACCGCGGCCGCCTCCCTGGCGTGGTGCCAGTGGTGGAACCGTGGCGTCACCAGCAACCACTCCACCGCGCGCAGACGGAACCGCACGTTCGCGTGGATGAAGACCGCGTGGAACGAGACGAACACGAGATAGGCGTACAGCGCGGGCGCGGCGAACCCGAGGACGTAGAGCGGCACGAACGACAGCCCGCGCGTGAGCACGATGTCCAGCAGGTGCAGCCGCGAGCCCGCCAGCCAATCCATCGCTTCCGCCGAATGGTGAATCCGATGGAAGCGCCAGAGCCAGGGCACCCGGTGAAAGAACCGGTGGACGACGTATTCGGCGAGATCCGCGACCAGCACGATCTCGCAAAACTGCACGGCCAGCGGCTGGCCGGCGATCACATGGTGCAGCGCGGGGCGCGCCGCCCACGCGAAGAGCAGCGTCGCCGGAGCGAGGGTGAGCAGCACCGTGATCTGAACCAGGAGATGACTCACGGCGAAGTACCCGAGGTCGGTCTGCCAGCCGGCCCGGAAGATCGGCTGGGCCGCGCGCAGCGCGAACAGCCGCTCGAGCGGCACGAAGACGAGCGCCAGCAGCAGAACATTCAGGAGAAACCAGTCCAGACCGACGTAGCCCGGCGTCTCGCGCATCGCGCCGACCGGCGTCTCGGCGCCGCCGACGAGAACCGCCGCCAGCGCCAGCCCCACGCCGGTGAGCCCGAGCCTGGCGTGACGCCGCAGGAGCACGGAGAGGACACCGAGCCCGAAGCCGGCGATCAGGAAGGCGTGGATCAGCCACCGCACGACGACGAGCGGATAAAGCGGCCGCGCGTCGGGCGTCGTGAGCAGCCAAGGAAACAGCAGGCACAGCACGCCGCCATACGCGAGCCCCGCGAAGGTCACCGAGAGCACACCACTGATCCACCCACTGCCGACCCGCGTATCGAGGGCAACCGCCGCTTCGCCGCCGTGCCCCCTCTCGCGCGCGGGATCGCGCCCGTCATCGAGGGGGGCCGCGGCTTCGCCGCGGCTCCCCGAGCCTTGGGGGGTTTGGGGGGCCATTTCGTGGCCCCCCATGTAATCAGACAGCCGTGTAACCTCCGTCCACGGGGAGGGCGGCGCCGGTGACGAACGAGGCCTCGTCGCTGGCCAGGTAGAGGATGGCGGACGCGATGTCGTCGACGGTGCCGAAGCGGCGCAGCGGGTAGCGCGGCAGCATCTGCTCGCGCCACGCAGCGTCCGCCATGAGGAAGGACGTCAGCGGCGTGTCGATGTGGCCCGGGCACACGCAGTTGACCCGGATGGCGGGAGCCCACTCCGCAGCGAGCTGCCGCGTGAGGTTCACCACGCCGCCCTTCGAGCCCGCGTATCCCGGCGAGCGCGAGCTGCCGACGAGGCCGTAGATCGACGCGAGGTTCGTCACGCTGCCGCGCCCGCTGGCGGCCAGCGCGGCGCGCGCGGCGGTCGACACCTGCCACGTCCCGGTGAGGTTGATGGCCACGATCTGCCGGAACTCGTCGGCGGGAGACAGCTCGCGCTGGGGGCCGACGCCGGCGGAGTTCACCAGCGTGGAGAGACCGCCGAGGCGCTCCACGGTCGCCGCCACCATGCGCGCGCAGGCCGCCTCGTCGGTCACGTCGGCGGCCAGTCCGAAGGCGTCGCCGCCCGCGCCCTTGATGACCGCCGCCGTCTCGTCGGCCGCCGCCGCCGCGCGATCGACGCACGCGACGCGCGCGCCCTCCGCGGCCAGACGGATCGCCGTCGCGCGCCCGATGCCCGACCCGGCGCCGGTGATCAGTGCTGCCGCACCACGCATCCGAGCCATGGGCATCATCCTCGCGCCCGTGAATCCCGGGCCTGAAATCGCCGGTTCGACCCGGCCGCGTCGAGGATACAATGGCGGCCCGAGCCGAAGCGAGCCCGTACACGAGGAGAGCCGCGATGGAATTCGAGTACTCCAAGAAAACGAAGATGTACCAGGAACAGCTCGTCGATTTCATGAACAAGTTCGTCTATCCGAACGAGGCGACCTTCCGCGACCAGCTCGAGTCGCAGGCCGACCGCTGGACGGTGCCGCCGGTCATGGAAGAGCTGAAGGCGAAAGCACGCGAGCGCGGCCTCTGGAATCTCTTCCTGCCCGAGAGCGAGCGCGGCGCCGGCCTCACCAACCTCGAGTACGCGCCGCTCTGCGAAATCATGGGCCGCTCGCCCATCGCGGCCGAGGTCTTCAACTGCTCCGCCCCCGACACCGGCAACATGGAGGTGTTCGAGCGCTACGCCAGTCCCGAGCTCAAGAAGCAGTACCTGGAGCCCCTGCTCGAAGGCAAGATCCGCTCGGCCTTCGCCATGACGGAGCCGAAGGTCGCGTCATCGGACGCCACCAACATCGAGTCCTCCATCGTGCGTGACGGTGATTCGTACGTCATCAACGGCCACAAGTGGTGGACGTCCGGCATCGGCGACAAGCGCTGCAAGGTCCTCATCTTCATGGGCAAGACGGATCCCAAGAACCCCGATCGCTACAAGCAGCAATCCATGATCGTGGTGCCGCGCGAGGCGCCGGGCATCAAGATCATCCGCATGCTGAGCGTGTTCGGCTACGACGACGCGCCGCACGGCCACGGCGAGGTGCTCTTCGAGAACGTACGCGTGCCCGTCGGCAACATGCTGCTGGGCGAGGGGCGCGGCTTCGAGATCGCCCAGGGCCGGCTGGGCCCCGGCCGCATTCATCACTGCATGCGGCAGATCGGCGTGGCCGAGCGCGCGCTGGAATACATGTGCAAGCGCGCGCTCAACCGCGTGGCGTTCGGCAAGAAGCTGGCCGACAACGACATCACCACCGAGCGCATCGCACAGTCGCGCATCGAGATCGATCAGGCGCGTCTGCTGGTCCTTCACGCCGCGTACATGATGGATACCGTCGGCAACAAGGCGGCCAAGCAGGCCATCGCCGGGATCAAGGTGGCAGTGCCCAACATGACGCTGGGCGTGCTCGATCGCGCCATGCAGCTGCACGGCGGCGGCGGCGTGAGCCAGGAGTTCCCGCTCGCCTTCTGGTGGGCGCACTCGCGGACGCTGCGGTTCGCCGACGGCCCCGACGAGGTGCACCGCCGCCAGATCGGCCGCCTCGAGCTCCGCAAGCACTCCTAGGAGACGGCCATGCCGAAGATGACCGGTGGCGAGGCGCTCGCGAAACAGCTGCACCGTGAAGGCGTGCGCGTGGTCTTCGGGCTGCCCGGCGTCCAGCTATACGGCGCCATGGCCGCCCTGCGCGACGAGAAGGACATTCGCTTCATCCTCACGCGCCACGAGCAGGCCACGACGTACATGGCCGACGGCTACGCGCGCGCGGGCGGCGGCTTCGGCGTGGCCCTGGTGGTGCCGGGACCGGGCGTGCTCAACGCCGGTGCCGGGCTCAGCACGGCCTATTCCTGCTCGTCGCCGGTGTTCCTGGTGGCGGGCCAGGTGCCGCGGCGCTATCTCGGCAAGGACGTCGGCGTGCTGCACGAGATCAACGAGCAGCTCGACGCGGTGGCGCCGATCACCAAGTGGCGCAAGCGCGTGCTGGAGGTCCACGAGATCCCGGCCGCCGTCAACGAGGCGGTGCGCCAGCTCAAGACCGGACGCCCGCGCCCGGTGCACCTGGAGATCCCGCCCGACACGCTGGAAGAAGAAGGCAACGCCGAGCTGGTGGCGCCGGTCAGTGTCGAGCGGAAGGCGGCGCCCGACGCCGACATCGAGCGCGCCGCGCGGCTGCTGCTCGGCGCGACGCGGCCGATCATCTACGCGGGGGGCGGCGTGCACGCCTCGGGCGCGCACGAGGCGCTGGCCGCGGTGGCCGAGTACGTCCAGGCCGGGGTCGTCCAGTCGGCCGAGGGCAAGGGCGCGGTCAGCGATCACAGCGACCTCTCGCTGGGCGCCACGCTCTGGCCGAAGAACGCGCTGCGCGAGTATCTCGATGCGGCCGACGTGATCTTCGCGGTCGGCTCGCGCTGCGCGGTGGCCGCCTTCCAGCCCTCGCAGAAGATCGTCCAGCTCGACGTGGACGCCGCCGAGATCGGGCGCAATCACCCGGCCGAAGTCGGCCTGGTCGGCGACGCCAAGGCCACGCTGGAGCGGCTGCTCGAGCGGCTGCGCACCGACGCGCCACCCAAGCCCTCGCGCAAGCGCGAGCGGGAGGCGCTGCGCGAGGCGCTGGCCGCTCTCGATACGCAGGAGCCGAACTCCTCCATCCTGCGCGCGCTGCGCGCCGGCACACCCGAGGACGCCATCGTCATCGCCGGCATGACGCAGATCGGCTATTACTCGCGGCCCTTCTGGCCGGTCTATCGCCCCCGCACCTACCTGACGTCGTCGTACTCCGGCAACCTCGGCTTCGAGGTGCCGACGGCCCTCGGCGTGAAGGTGGCGCGGCCGGACCGCACGGTCGTGTGCATCACGGGCGACGGCGGGTTCATGTACAACTCGCAGGAGCTGTCCACGGCGGTCCGCGAGAAGATCAACGCGGTCATCGTGCTGTTCAACGACGAGGCGTACGGCAACGTGGCGAGGGACCTCGACGAGAGCTGGGGTGGTCAGCACGGCGCCGCCGTGACGAACCCCGACTTCATGAAGCTGGCCGACGCCTACGGCGTGGTGGGCATGCGCGCCACCAAGCCGACCGAGGTCGGCGATCTGGTGCGCAAGGCCGTCGGGATGGACCGGCCCGTGCTGATCGAAGTGCGCGTGGGCCGCATGGCGCGGCCCGCTTTCTTCGCGCCGATGAAGGCGCCCGACAAGTACCAGAAGAAGTAGCGAGGACGAGCGGGCCGCGGGGCCTCCGCCGGGACCCAGACCAGGAAGGGGTCCCGGCGGGGGCTGCCGCGTCCTACTTCTTCGCGATTAGGCGATGCGGTAGCGCTGTTGCTGCTGCTGTTGACCCTGACCCTGCCCCGCGTCCGAGCCCTGCTGGGTCACGCGGATCTGGTTGTGGACCTCGCGCACGCCCGAGACGTGGTCGGTGAGATCCTCGGCCAGGCGCTTGTCCTGCCGGTCGCGCACGGTGCCCAGCAGCGTCACCTCGGCGTTGCTCACGCGCACCTCGATCTCGCTGGCGTCGAGCTCGCCGCACTCGCACATCCGCTCACACACATCCTCGCGGATGCGCTCGTCCGAGCGCTGGTAGCCGCGCGGCCCGCGGCCGGCGTAGGGCCCGCTCATCGCGCTGCGGCCCGTCATCGACGACCGGCCGTAACGCTCCTGCCCCGTCCAGCTGCCCGACTCGTAGCCCTGTGAGCCGCCCGTGGATTCCGAGCGGCCGCCCATGAACCCGGCGCCGGCGCCGTAGCCGCCGCTGTAGCCCCAGCCGCGTGCGTCGCGCTCGCTGCCGCCGCGCCCGCCGCGGTTCTCGACGTAACCCCACTGGCGTGCCCAGTCGCGCTCCGATTCCTCGTCGCCGCGGTGGCCGCCCCAGCCGCGCTCCTCGCGGCCCCAGCCGCGGCCCTCCGGGCGGGCCTCGCGCTCGTCGCGCATCCGCCGGCGCTGCGCGTCCTCGTCGCCGAACCAGGAGCGCACCTCGTCGCCGGCGCGATCGAAGAAGCCGCGGTCGTCGCCGCGACGCTCGTACTCACGCTCGCGCTCGCGGTCACGCTCGCGCTCGGGATATCCGTAGTAGCCGCCGTAGTAGCCTTCGCCGCGATACCGCCGCCCGCGCTCGCGGTCCCAGTACTCAGCCATGATGTGTCCTCCTTACAAAATCACTGGGCGATGTCGCAGGATGTAAGGCAGCAACGCGCATGCCGCCGTCTCTCGCGCACCCGCGGCCCACGGGGTAGGCTCGGGTATGTCTCGCTGGCCGGCCCTCGCGCTGGTGACCGTCGCGCACGGGCTCGGCGCGATGTCCGTGCTCGCCGTCGCGCCGCTCGCGCCGTTCCTGCTCGACGCGCTGCAGCTCTCGCGGGCGCAGGTCGGCTGGTTCTTGCCGGCGGTGTACCTCGGCGGCGTGCTGATGTCCCTGCCGGCCGGCTGGCTCACCGATCGGCTCGGAGTGCGCGCGACGCTCGGCCTCGGCCAGCTGGTCATCGGGCTCGGCGTGATCCTGGCCGCACTCGGCTCCACGTTGCCGGCGTGCCTCATCATGCTCGTCTTCGCGGGCTTCGGCTTCAGCGTGCTGAATCCCTCGACCGGCAAGGCCGTGCTCGAGTGGTTTCCGGCGCGGCGCCGTGGCGTGGCCATGGGCATCAAGCAGACGGGCCTCACGCTGGGCGGGCTCGCGGGCGCGCTCTCGCTCCCGTCGCTCGCGCTCGCCTTCGGCTGGCGGTATGCGCTCGGCGCCGCCGGAGCGCTCTCGCTGCTGTCGGCCGTGATCGTCACGGCCGCCTACCGCTCGCCGGCGGTGACGATGGTGGCGGGACCCGCGACACCGCGGCCCCGGCTCGGCGAGCTCGGCATATTCCTGCGACGGCCCGGCGTCCTCGTCGTGTTCGCCTCCGGCTTCGCGCTGTCGATCGCCCAATCCTCCGTGCTCGCGTATCTCGCGCTGTATACCCGGGAGACGTACGCAGTCTCCACGGTCGCGGCCGGACAGTTCCTGGCGCTCGCCCAGGTCGGCGGCACGGCCAGCCGGCTGGCGTGGGGCGCGATCAGCGATCGGTTCTTCGGCGGCCGCCGCCGTCCCGGTGTCGTCATCAACGCGCTGCTGGCATCCGGCGCCTATGCGGCGCTGGCGCTCGGCGCCTGGCTGCCGACACCGCTGGTGATCCCGCTGGCCGTGCTCGCCGGTGCCGGCGCGTTCGGCTGGGTGGGTCTCTACTTCGCGCTCGTGGCCGAGATCGGAGGCGCGCGGTACGCGGGGCTGCTCACCGGCGTCGCGGTGGCGTTCGCCTGGAGCGGCGTGCTGGTGGGGCCGCCCGCCTTCGGCGCGCTGCTCGTGACGACCCACGCGTACACCGTGCCGTGGCTCGTCCTCGCTGCGATCTCGCTGGCCGTCGCCGTGACGTTGCCACGGCCGCGCCCGCTCGTGCAGCGCGACGAGCGCTCGATGGCGCCCGACACCGGCAGCGCGACGCCCATGACCAGCGCCGCCGAATGATGATCATCGTGAACGTGCTCGTGATCCTGCTGATGGCCGTCGGCCTCGCCGGCGCCGCGCTGCCGTTCGTGCCCGGCACGCCGCTGATCCTGGCGGGGGCGCTCCTCTACGCCGTCGCCACCGACTTCTCTCCGGTCGGCCTCGGACGCCTGGCCGTGCTGACCGGGCTCGCCCTGGCCGGCGCGGTGGGCGGCGCGCTGGCGGGGTCGATCGGCGCC
>JBKPRI010000257.1:0-6926 GCA_046734515.1 Candidatus Methylomirabilota bacterium
GCTGCGCACCCAGCAGTCCGCCCACGGTGTTGCCGGCCGCGATCGTCAACGAGGCCAGCACCGAGTCCGTGACGGTGATGTTGACGATGAACGCCGCCACGAAGATGGCGGGCCACGCGGCGGGGCCGATCAGGATGAAGGCGGCGAGCGCGATCCCGGCAGGCGGCCAGACGGGGCTCGCGCTGGCGTGCAGCGTCGCGAAGTGGCGGAGGGCGATCGAGCCCGCCAGGCAGTAGATCGCGGCGAGCAGGAGAAGGCGGATCGTCATCAAGACCCCCGCGGCCGAGCTGCGCTTCGCCCGCACCCTCGACTCTACCGGCTCGGGGGTCGGGGCGCTACCGGGCGGCGAAGATCCGGGCCTTCAGCCGGCGCGGCACCCAGGCCGCCAGCAGCCGCGCGGCGCGGGCGATCCGCTCGAGCGAGTCCGGCGTACCTGGCCAGTACTTCAGGAGCAGACCCCGGTCAACCCAGTTGACGACCCCGTCGACGACCAGCGCGGCGACCAGGACGTCGTCGAGGTAGCCGAGGAGCGGCACGAAGTCGGGGATGAGGTCGAGCGGACTGGCCAGATAGACGAGGGCGGCCGCCAGCGCCACCTTGGCCGCGCGCGGCAGCACGGGGTCGGCGACCAGCCGGACCAGCATGCGCCCAAGGTCGGGCAGCGCGCGCAACAGCTCTTTCACTACTCCAGGCTCTCGGCGACGAGCTCGCTGACGTCCTTGACGGCCAGCCGCTCCTCGGCCTCTTTCACCTTGCGACCGAGGTCCACCATGGCCAGGCAGAAGGGGCACGCGGTGGCCGCGACGGAGGCGCCCGTCTCCAGCAGCTCCTCGGTGCGGATGATGTTCACGCGCTTGTCCGCCTTGACCTCCATCCACATGTGGCCACCGCCGCCGCCGCAGCAGAGCCCGCGCTCGCGCGCGCGCGGCGGATCGACGACCCGCAAGCCGGGGACCGCCGCCGCCACCCGGCGCGGCGCGTCCATGATGCCGTTGTAACGCCCGAGGTAGCAGGAGTCGTGGAACGCCACCGTGGCGCTCACCGTCTTGATCGGCTTGATCCGGCCCTGCTGGATCAGCTGCTCGATGACCTGCGAGTGATGGAGCACCTCGTAGGTGCCCCCGAACTGCGGAAACTCGTTCTTGATGGTGTTGAAGCAGTGCGGGCAGTGCGTGATGACTTTCTTGAAGCGGTACTGGTTGAGCGCCTCGACGTTCTCGGCCTGGAGCGTCTGGTACAGGTACTCCTCGCCGAGCCGCCGGGCGACCTCGCCGTGGCAGCGCTCTTCCTGCATGACCGCGTACGACACGCCGGCCTTCTTGAGAATGGCCACCACCGAGCGCGCGATGGCCTGGTTGCGCTTGTCGTAGGAGGCCGAGCAGCCGACCCAGTAGAGGTACTCGACCTCCTTGCCCGCCTCCAGCACGGGCACGTCGAGGCCGTGGGCCCACGCCAGCCGCTCGGCGGCCGGCAGTCCCCAGGGGTTGCCCGAGCGCTGGATGTTCTGCAGCGACTGGGGCGCGGTGGACGGCAGCGCGCCCTCGGACAGCGCCAGGTAGCGGCGCAGGTCGACGATGGTGTCCACGATGTCGATGAAGGCCGGGCACTCCTGCACGCACGCCATGCACGTCGTGCACGCCCACAGCTCCTCGGGCTTGATCAGCTCGCCGTGGATCGGCCCCGGGAGCTGGCCGTGCATGTGGCGCTTGAGCTTGACGATGATCTGCTTGGGCGACAGCGCACTACCGGACAGGACGGCCGGGCAGGCGTCGTGACAGCGCCCGCACTCCAGGCAGGCGTCGAAGTCGAGCCGCCGCTTCCACGAGAACTCCTCGAGCTTGGAGACGCCGAGGCTCTCGGCCTCCTCGATGTTCTCGATCTTCCGGAGCTCGCCGCGCGGGGTGAGCTTGGAGAAGAAGATGTTCAGCGGCGTGGTGATCAGGTGCATGAAGTACGAGTGCGGGATGATGGCGATGAAGAAGAGCGAGATGGCCGCGTGGAAGAGCCACACGCTCACGTGCACGCCGCGCAGCGCCGCCTCCGACATCCCCACGCCGAGCATCGCCTGCCCCAGCGCCCAGCCCACCGGCGACCAGCGGGCCCACCACGGCTGCACCACGGCCAGCCGGCACGCCTCCATCACGAAGCCCGTGAGGTTGATGACGAACAGCAACGCCAGCACGCCGGCGAACCGCGCCGTCGGATCGATCCGGCGCGGCCGCAGCACGAAGCGCCGCCACACCGCCATGCCGAGCCCGACGACGAAGAAGAGGCCGAACAGGTCGAGGACCGTCTCGTAGACCAGGTAGAACTGGCCCTTGAGCAGCTTGTAGCCGAAGAGCGGCAGCGTGATGTCGTAGTCGATGGTGGCCAGGACCGTGCCCATGAAGAGGGCCAGGAAGCCCCAGAACATGATGGCGTGCATGACGCCGGGATACGCCTGCGAGAGCACGCGCGCCTGCGCGAGCGCGTGCACGGCCACCAGCTTCACGCGCTGCGGGATGTTGTCGAAGCGGTTCTCGGGCAGGCCCGTGCGCCAGAGCTGCACGCGCTGCCACATCCCCCAGGCGAAGATCGCGATGGCGACCACTCCGCCCGCATAGAGGAGGATCTGCGCCCAGCCTGGAACGTTCCAGAAGGTATCGCGAAAGGGCACGGAGGAGGTCATGCGCGGTCCAACGATATCATGGGCAACATCGCCTCCACGGCCGAGTAGGGATCGAGGTCGCCGGTCACGACCTCCTCGAGCTTGGCGCGCAGCGCGCCGCCGGCCAGGCCGCGCGCCACGCGATCGCGCAGGGCCTCCAGCAGCAGGGACTCCAGCTCGCCGCGCAGGCGGCGCTGCCGCCGCGCCGCCAGTGCGCCGCCGGCCTCGAGCGTCCGGCGATGACGGCGGATCTCGCCCAGCAGCTCGGCGATGCCCACGTCGCCCTGGGCCTGCGCGGACAGCACCGGGATCTCCCAGTCGATGTCCTTGGCCGTCGTGCCGCTCGCGTAATGCAGGTGGGCGGCGAATTTCAGCTCGGCCATGAGCGCCGGCGCGCCGGCGCGGTCGGCCTTGTTGACGACGAAGACGTCGGCCGCTTCCATCAGGCCGGCCTTCATCGTCTGGATCGCGTCCCCCGACTCCGGCACGAGCACGACCGTGGTGGTGTCGGCGAGCTTCATGATGTCCAGCTCCGTCTGGCCCACGCCCACGGTCTCCACCAGCACCCAGTCGTGGCCGAAGGCACGGAGCAGCTTGATGACCTCGCCGGTCGCGCGCGAGAGCCCGCCGAGCGAGCCGCGTGTGGCCATCGAGCGGATGAAGACGCCGGGGTCGAGCGCATGCGCCTGCATCCGGATGCGATCGCCCAGGACGGCGCCGCCCGTGAACGGGCTGGAGGGATCGACCGCGACGATGCCGACCGTGGCGACCTCGCGGCGCAAGTGCGCAGTGAGCCGGTCCACCACGGTGGACTTCCCCGCCCCGGGCGGTCCCGTCACGCCGAGCACGTAGCCGCCGCCGGCGCGGCCGTGGATCGCCTTCATGATCGCCGGCACCGCGGCGGTGCGGTTCTCGACGTGCGTGATCAGGCGCGCCAGCGCCAGACGATCGCCGCCGAGCATCCGCTCGACCAGAACGAGGGGATCAGCGCGCGTGGACGTCGCGTCGGCCATTGTAGAGAGGCGAGCGGATTGTAGCACCCGCCATGGTGAACTCGCCCCGCGCCTCCGGAACGGGTGCACAGGCGCCGCTAGTGAACTCGCCGCGCGCCTCCGGAGCGCGTGCCCGGGCGCCACGCGATGGGGATTGTTAAGGGGGGCCCAGCGGGCCCCCCTTAACTACAAAGACAAGGGTGTCGAACTTCCGCCCAGCGACGACCCCAGGTGCTACGGCTTGATGAACGTCAGATCCGTCTCGATCGTGATGTCGTTCGAGAGCTTGAGGATGAGGAGCTGCGGGACCTGCATGGCGTGGTCGGTGAACGTCGTGGCCAGCTTGGTGCGCACCTTGATGTTGTCCGACGCGAACCCGAAGCGCTTCTGCTGCTCCACCTGCTCCGGCGTCAGCTTGATGTAGGTGACGGTCCCGTCGGCCACGCGGTCGACCGGCTTCTGCTTCACCGTGAGCACGCCATGGATCTTGGCGGGCATCGCCTTGCCCGGCTCCAGCGGCCCGGCGATCTCCACGCTCTTGACGTCGAAGGTGACCCAGCGGTTGCCTTCTTGGTCGGTCTCGAGATACGGCTTGCCCCGCATGTCGGCATCGCGCTTGTCGAGACCGGTGCGGACGGTGTTCATATCCACCTTCACGGTGCCGCGTGCCGTCTGCGGCTTGACCGGATCGACGGTGAGCTCGCCCACCAGCCCGGTGTCGGCCGTGTGGCCGACCACGGTCTCGAGCGGCGCGTCGGACTTGAACGTCGCATAGGAATAGCGAGGCAAGAGCTTGAAGCTGATCGGCTCCGCGGCAGCCGCCGAGGCGCCGGTGGCAACCGCCAGCGTCAGCAGGAGGCCCGCTCTGAAGAATGAGGGCATCGTCGTCTCCTGTCGTCGGCCCGCGGGCTATTGCTTGGGCGGCACGCGGAAGGGCTGGTGGCAGGTCCCGCATGCCTGGCGGCCGAAGTCCTTCACCACGGCCTGCGTCGCATCGGCGTTGCCGGTCTTGGCGGCGTCGCGCAGCTTCACCGACCACGTCTCGAGGTTCTTCGCCGCCGCGTCGAACTCGGCGCGCTTCTGCCAGATCTCGGGCTTGGCCGCCGACTTCTCCGGATCGAGCGAGCCCTCGGGGAACAGCGCGGGAATCTCCTTCGCCGTGGCCACGAGCTTCTCGGCGTCGGGCACGATGGCCGCGATCTGACCGGCCTTGGCCTTGTCCTGGACGTTCTTCCACGCGGCGCCCTGGTCCTTCATGAGCTGCTTGCGGGCGTCGATCGCCTCCGCAGCCGTGAGCTTCTTGCCGCCACCCATGCTCGCGCAACCGGCCGCGACGACGAGGACCAGCCCACCGACCACCACTCGCATCATCCCTGTGCTCATGTCGCTCTCCTTATTGAAGGGGAACCCTAGTAGGGTTCCCCCTTCCCGCCTGATTTAAGGGGAACCCTAGCAGGGTTCCCCCTTCCCCTCCGTTTATGTGCGACTACCGTTTACGACTTGTGCGCGACTACCGTTTACGACTTGTGCGCGACTACCGTCTGCGACTTATGTGCGACTACCGTTTACGACTTGTGCGCGGACTACTGTCTACGACTGCCGTGCTGTTTGTGACCGACGTTCGTGGCTGGTGCTCGAGAATCATGGGGACTTCCCGATCTTGTTGCGGACCGGGGGGATGGTCTTGAGGTATTGGGCGATGGCGAGGAGGTCGGTCTTGTTCAGGTCCTTGTAGCCGGCGAGCGTGCCGTCGATGACCTCGGCCATGAGGCCGCCGGCCACGTCGCCGTCCGGCTTGTTGCCGCTGCCGAGATAGTCAGCGATCTCCTCGACCGACCACTTGCCGATGCCCGTGTCGCGGTCCGGGGTGATGTTCGGCATGGCCTGATCTTCGGGGCCCTTCGGAGTCCCCGCGAGGAAACGGCTGTTGTCGCTCGCCATCGTCATCGTGCGCGGCGTGTGGCATTCCCCGCAGTGTCCGACCGCCTTCACGAGGTACTCGCCGCGCGCGACGCCCGTGGTGGGCGCCTTCGGCGGCGGCGTCTCGCGCGGCGCGAAGGCGGCCAGCCAGGCCGGCAGGAAGACCGACTCGAAGAGCGGCACGAGCTTCTTCGGCTGGTTCTGCCGGCTCACGGGCTTCGTCGTCCTGAGAAACGCCACGATCGCGCGCAAGTCCTCCTCGGCCATCCCGTTGAAGACGGGGAATGGATGGACCGGCAGCAGCCGCTCGCCGTTGGGCCGCCGGCCCAGGCGGATGGCGGTCATGATCTGCTCGTCCGTCCAGCCACCGATCCCGGTCTGCCGGTCGGGCGTGATGTTGCTCGAGTACACCGTGCCGAACGCGCCCTCGTACTTGCGCCCGCCGGCATTGGGCTGACCCTTCGGCACCGTGTGACACCCACAGCCCCCGGTCGCGCCGAACATGTACCGTCCACGGGCGACCTCCGCCGGCGAGGGTGGCGTCACCTGGGCCTCGGCAATAACCGTTAGGACCAGGACGCACGTGGCGACGCCCAAGGTCAGGACCGCGCCGCGCATTGGTCCCTTAACGCCTCACCGTGCCGCTTGGTTCCCGGGTGGTACCGCCTCGCCGTGGAGACCGACCTCCATGACCAGCGCGTCCTCTCCGGTGTCGTAGTAGTAGCCGCGGCGGCGGCCGACCACGCGGAAGCCGAACGACTCGTAGAGCGAGACCGCGTGCTGGTTACTGGGCCGGACCTCCAGCACGACGATCTTGAAGCGCCGGCTGCGGGCATCGTCGAGCACGGTGCGAAGCAGCGAGCGCGCGATGCCCTGGCGCCGGAGCTCTGGGCGGACGGCGACGTTGGTGATGTGGACCTCGTCGGCCACCTCCCACAGACAGAGGTAGCCGGCCACGCGGGCGGACGCATCGCGACCCACCCAGCAGCGGGCCACGCGGTTCTGCTGCATCTCGTAGAGGAAGGCCCCCCGCGACCACGGCATCGAGAAGGAGGCGCGCTCGATGGCGAGGACCTCGTCGAGGTCCTCGGCGCGCATGCGATCAAGCGACAGGGACGGCACGGCGTTTGAGCTCCGCTTCGGATGGACGCAGGTAGAGGGGCGTCAGCGCGGCCGCCGTCACCGTCTCGCCGCGGCGCAGCTGCGCGAGGCCGACCGCGCCCACGCACGCCGGCGACGGCAGACGACGTGGAGCCGGCAGCGCACGCGCGTGCGGCGAGACGATGTGGGCGGCGCCGTCGCCGACGACGAGCGTGGACTCGCTCAGCCGCGCGGCAAGCTCGCCGGGCGCGAGCGCGAGATAGTCC
>JBKPRI010000258.1:0-16937 GCA_046734515.1 Candidatus Methylomirabilota bacterium
GGGCGGAGCCGGCGACGTGGGCCGCCCTTCTCGAGCCGGTGCCCGCGCCCGGCGTGCACGACATCCTCGCGCTGTCGAAGCGTGGCCTCGCGCGCATCGAAGGCAACCTGCAGCCGTTCATGGCGAACCTGCAATACGTCAAGGACGTGCTGACGCTGCCGCGCGGGAGAGCCTAGGTGGCCGAGTACGAGCCGATCACCGGCCGCTACGTGCGCCTCGATCTCGGCGGCCGCCGGCATCGCGTGTACTTCGAGGAGGCCGGACAGGGCATCCCGCTCGTGTGCCTGCACACCGCCGGCGCCGACGGCCGCCAGTGGCGGCATCTGCTCAACGACGCCGAGATCACCCGGCACTACCGCGTGCTCGCCTTCGACATGCCCTGGCACGGCAAGTCGCTGCCGCCGGCCGGATGGGAGGACGAGGAGTATCGGCTCACCACGCAGGGTTACGTCGATCTCGTGCTGACGTTCATCCGCACGCTCGGCCTCGAGCGGCCGGTGGTCATGGGCTGCTCCATCGGCGGCAAGATCGTGCTGGAGCTGGCCCGGCTGCACGCGCCGGTCTTTCGCGCGCTCGTCGGCCTGGAGTCGGCCGACTACCAGGCGCCGTGGTACGACGACACCGGCTGGCTCCATCGCCACGACGTCCACGGCGGCGAGGTGGCCGGTGCCATGATGTCCGGCCTCATCGCGCCGCAGAGCCCGAGCGAGACGCGCTGGGACACGCTGTGGATGTACATGATGTCGGGCCCCGGCGTCTTCAAGGGCGATCTGTTCTTCTACCGGGCCGACGGCGACTTCCGCGACCGCGTGTCGCAGATCGACACGTCGAAATGCCCGCTCTATCTGCTCACGGGGGAGTACGACTTCTCGTGCACGCCCGAGGACACCGAGCGCACCGCCGCCAAGATCAAGGGCGCGCGGGTGACGGTGATGCGGGAGATCGGCCACTTTCCCATGAGCGAGAACCCCGCGCAGTTCCGCCGCTACATCCTGCCCGTGCTCGAGGAGATCCGCGCCGCGAAGGGCTGAGCGCATTCAGCGTCCGTCGCGCTTGAGGAGCGCGTCGAAGTCCTCGGCCGGCAGCGCGCGCGCCCACTCGGCGCCCTCGGCCTCCTTGCCGTACGTTGTCTCCGTCCACGCGACCGCCTCCGCCTTCGTGCGAAACAAGCGCCAGAGGTGGCCGGACCCGCCGCCGGGGCGGCGCAGGTGGAAGACGGGCTCGTCCAGGCTCCGGGGCTCGTGCGAGGTGCGCTCGCCCATGGGGTTGAGCGTGACCCACGCCACCGCGATGCCGTGCGCGGAGAGCACGCGCGCGCGGAGCGACTCCTCACGCGGCAGCGACTCGATGTCGCAGAGCTGGGGGCCGTAGAAGACACGAACGGCGTCGGCGGGCAGCGCCAGCTTGGCGGCCATCGGAGTCTCGCCGGCCGCGTCGAGCAGGGCCTTGGACTCCTCGCCGATCCAGAACGTGCCGCCGCCGACCGTCATGTCGGGCCACGCCTCCACGACCGCGCCCTTCGGGACCAGGCCACGGCGCCGCACCATCTCGCCGCCGTCGGTCATGAAGTAGAGCCGACTCAAGGGACGCGGACGAAGCCTTCCATCAACCGGCGGGCGGTGCGGTAGACGGTGACGCGCTCGGCCCACGGGGCGCCGTCCTTGAGCGAGACGGCGGCATCGAGCGGCAGCACGCCGGAGGGATGCATGAGGCGAACATCGCCGGGATGCTTGCGCGCCACCTCGTGGACCAGCGTGCCCTCGATGCGGGCGGCCACGGCCAGGCACATGGCCACGGTGAGCGGGAAGGCGCGATGGCAGTTGCCCATGGAGATCGCGCGGCCCACCACGTCGGCCGCCTCGGCCGCATAGCGCACGCCGTCGAGCGCCGTGGTCTCGGTGGGCGGCGCCACGAAGGCGATCTTGGGCACGGCGGCGCTCTCGGGCATGCCCATGCGCGCCGCGGCTTCCACGCGCAGCTTCTCGAGGCGGGCGCTCAGGTCGTGATCGGCGTCGATCGCCTGCGGCGTCTCGGTGCCGGTGAGCCCGAGATCCCGTGCCCGCACGAACACCACCGGGTTCGTGGCGTCCACGCAGGAGACGTCCACGCCGGCCACGACGTCGCGCGGCCGGCCGGTGGGCAGCAGCCAGCCGGTGCCGGCGCCGCCCGGCTCGACGAAGTCGAGCGCGATGCGCGCGCCGTGCCCGGCCACGCCGGCCAGCTCGAAGTCGCCGCCGACGGCGGCCTCGCCGTCGGCCACCGGCACGTGCGCCACGATCAGCTTCTTCGTGTTCGTGTTGTGGATGCGCACGACGGTCTCGCCGTCGCGCACAGTCACGAGCCCCTCGTCGATGGCGAACGGCCCGACCGACGACGAGCAGTTGCCGCAGTTGCCGGCGTAGTCCACCGATGCCTTCTTGATCTCGACCTGCGCGAACGTGTAGTCCACGTCGGCTCCGGGCAGCGTGGGCGGCCCGATGATGACGGCCTTGGACAGCGACGAGATGCCGCCGCCGAGGCCGTCCAGCTGGCGGCCGTAGGGATCGGGGCTGCCGAGCGCGGCGAGCAGGATCGCGTCGCGCTCGCGGCCGGGCGCCGGCAGATCCTTCGCGTGGAAGACGAGGCAGCGGCTGGTGCCGCCCCGCATGTAGACCGCGCGCACCTTTCTCTGTGTCATTTGTAGCGAGCCCCGCTTACTCGGTTAAGGTCGTGGGTGGCCTGGCCTAGAAGCTTGCCGGCTCCGTGTATGGGCCAGGATGCCGCCGGCCAGGAGGAGGTCGCGCTCGCGCGGCGTCATCACGCACGAGGCGGTGAACCTGGCCGCCGTGCGCGTGTTGACCACCGTCACCTTCGCGCCGGCCACCAGCGACGAGCGCAGCCCGTCGAAGACGAGACGATCGTCGCGCTCGATGCCGTCCCACGCCACGGGATCGTCGAACACCAGCGGCACGATGCCCCAGTTGATGAGGTTCGCGCGGTGGATGCGCGCGAAGGACTTGGCCAGCACCACCCGCACGCCCAGGAACATCGGCGCGATGGCCGCCACCTCGCGCGAGGAACCCTGGCCGTACGTCTCGCCCGCCACCAGCACGCCCGTGCCGGCCGCCTTGGCCCGCGTGACGAACTCGGCATCCACGTACTTGAACGAGTGCTCCGCGATGGCCGGAACGTTCGAGCGGAACACCAGCACGGCGGCGCCGGCCGGCGAGATGTCGTCGGTCGAGACCTTGTCCCCGAGCTTGAGCAGCACGGGCGCCTCCAGCCGCTCGGCCACGGGCTCGCCCAGCGGCACCGGCTTGATGTTGGGGCCGCGCACGATCTCGCCGCCGCCGTCGGGCGCGACGATCCCGACGGTGGAGGTCACGAACTTCGCCGGGAGGCCGATGGGCGGCGGCGTGCCGAGCGTGCGCGGGTCGGTGATGACGCCGGTCAGCGCGGAGGCGGCGGCCACGACGGACGAGCAGAGGTAGACGGCGTCGCCCTTCACGCCGCTGCGCCCGGGGAAGTTGCGGTTGAAGGCGCGCAGGCTCTTGCCGCCGCTGGCCGGCACGTGGCCGATGCCCGCGCACGAGCCGCAGGACGGCTCGGAGACGAGCGCGCCGGCCGCGAGCAGATCGGCCAGCAGGCCTTCGCGCGCCATGGTCTCGAGGATGCGGTGGCTTCCCGGGAACAGCACGAACGAGACGGAGCCGTGCACGCGCTGGCCCTTGAGGACACCGTGCACCTGCGCCATGTCGTGCCACGAGCCGTTGGTGCACGAGCCCACCATGACCTGCTCGACCGCCTCGCCGGCGACCTCGCTCACCGGGACCACGCGGTCGGGCGAGCCGGGCAGCGCGACGAGCGGCACGATCGCGGAGAGATCGAGCTCGATCTGGTCGTCGTACACCGCATCGTCGTCCGGCATTGCCGGACGCCAGTCCTCGCCGCGGCCCAGGCGCGTCAGGAACGAGCCGGTGATCTCATCGCTCGGGAACACGCTGGTGGTCAGTCCCAGCTCGGCGCCCATGTTGGCGATGGTCATCCGCTGCGCGGCCATCAGCGAGGCCAGGCCGGGACCGCCGTACTCGAAGATCTTGCCGGTCCCGCCGCGCACGGTGAGGCGCCGCAGCAGCTCGAGGATCACGTCCTTGGCGGTCACCCACGGCTGCAGGGCGCCGGTGAGCCACACGCGCGTGACCGGCGGCATGGTGAAGAAGTACGGCGCGCCGCCCATGGCCACGGCCACGTCGAGACCGCCGGCGCCGATGGCCAGCATGCCGGCGGCGCCGCAGAGCGGCGTGTGGCTGTCGGTGCCGAGCAGCGTCTGGCCGGGAACCGAGAACGACTCCATGTGGACCTGGTGGCAGATGCCGTTGCCCGGCTTGGAGAAGAGGCTGCCGTACTTGCGGGCGACCGACTGGAGGTAACGATGGTCGTCCGTGTTGCGCGAGTCGACTTGATAGACGTTGTGGTCGATGTAGGTGACCGCGCGGGCAGGCATCACGCGCTGGAAGCCGAGGGCCTCGAACTGCAGCCACGACTGGATGCCGTTGGTGTCGGTCAGCAGTACCTGATCGATGGTGAGCCCGATCTCCTCGCCCGCCACCGCCTTGCCGGACGCCAGGTGGCTCTCGATCAGCTTGTGCGTGAGGCTCTTGCCCATGTTAGCGCTTGTCCCTGGGCACGAACTCGCGGCGCTTGGGGCCGACGTAGTCCGCGCGCGGGCGAATCAGCCGGTTGTCGTCGTGCTGCTCGATGATGTTCGCGCACCAGCCGGCGATGCGGCCGGCGGCGATCACCGGGGTGAAGAGATCGACGGGGATGCCGAGCGAATAGAACAGGGGCGCCGAGTAGAAGTCGACGTTGGGGATGAGCCCCTTCTCCTTCGAGATGCGCTCGTGGAGCTTCACGGCCATCTCGTACCACTTGAACTGCCCCGACTGCTTGCAGGCCTCTTCCGCCATGCCCCGGAGGATGGCGGCGCGCGGATCGCCCGCCTTGTACACACGGTGGCCCATACCCATGAAGCGGCGCTTGGCCGCCAGCGAGCGCTCGGCGAAGGCGTCCACGTTGCCGACCTCGCCGATCTCCATCAGCGTGTGCATCACGGCCTCGCCGGCGCCGCCGTGCAGCGGGCCCTTCAGCGCGCCCACGCCGCCGGCCACCGCCGAGTGCATGTCGGACTGTGTCGAAACGATCGCGCGCGTGGTGAAGGTGGAGGCGTTCAGCTCGTGCTCGGCGTAGAGCGTCAGGCTGGCGTCGAAGGCCTTGGCCGCCGCCGGACCTGGCCGCTCGCCGGTGAGCATGTAGAGGAAGTTGGCGGCATGCGAGAGTCCGGCCAGCGCATGCACCGGCTCCAGGCCCTGGCGCACCCGGTGGTGCGCGCAGATCGCCACCGCGAACTGGCTGGTGAGCCGGATGGCCTTGCGCAGGTTGGCGCCGTGCGAGTTGTCGGTGGCGTCGGGGTCCGACATGCCGAGGATCGCCACCGAGGCCTGCAGCACGCGCATGGGGTCCGTGGCCTTCGGCGCCATGCGAAACACCTGCAGCATCTCGCGCGGGATCTCGCGCGCGGCCGTGAGGCCCACGACCAGCGTGTCGAGCTGCGCGGCCTTGGGCAGCTCGCCATACAGCAGGAGATAGAGGACCTCCTCGAACGTGGCCAGGCGGGCGAGATCGGCGATGTCGTAGCCGCGATACGCGAGCCGGCCGTTGGCGCCGTCGAGGTCGCAGAGCTGGGTCTCGGCGGCGACGACGCCCTCGAGGCCGCGGATGAGTCCGGAGCTTTCCGTCATGGCTGTGCCCTCTCAGCTGGAGTTGCAGGGCACAGTTTAACGCTACTTCTTCTTGCCCTGTCCCTCCCGGCAGTCGGCCTGGGGGTTGAACGTGTCGGGGCCGTAGCAGGTCCCGCTGGTGGGCAGGCGCTGGCAGTCCTTGCGCGCGGACTCGAGCGCGGGGCCCTTCAGCTTGCCTTCCACCTGGGCCACGCACTCCTGCTGGGGATTGCAGGTCCGGGCCTTCTGGGCCGAGCTGGGTAGGGCTCCGCAATCCTTGGGCTGGGCGGCGGCGGGCAGGGCGGCCAGGGCGACCGCCGCGACGAGCAGCAGCAGCACGCGGGTCATCTCTCGTCTCCTATGCACGTGAGACGCCCATCGGCGGTCCGCTATTCGGGGCGGCGGACGCCGAAGGCCGGCAGCACGTCGGTGGCGAAGGCGTGCAGGGCGTCCCAGTCGTACGGGCCCTCGCGGAACGCGATGTTCACGCGGGAGCAGCCGGCGTCGCGGAACGCGTTGAGCATCTCCATGTTCTGCTTGGGCGTGCCGCGCAGCCAGCCGGTGCGCTCGTCGCCGCGCGGGCCCCAGTGCTCCCGGAAGATCTTCTCCCCGCGCTCCACGCCCCTGGCGTCGGCGCCCGCGTAGAAGCCGAGGTTCACCGTGCGCAGGATGGACTTCGGGTCGCGCCCTTCCTTCTCGCACCAGTCGGTGAGGACGTTGGACTTGTGAATCCATTCCTCGGGGCCGATGTACGGGGCGTTCCAGCCGTCGGCGAACTTGGCCGCCGCGCGCAGCGTGCGCTTCTCGCCGCGGCCGCCGATCCAGAGGGGCACGCGCGGCTGCAGGGGCTTGGGATTGTTCGGCGCGTTCTCGACGCGGTAGTGCTTGCCCGCGAAGGTCGTGCGGCGCTGCTCGCGGTCGAAGAGCATGCGCATGATCTGCGCATACTCCTCCAGCATGTCCTCGCGCACCCCGATGCGCGGGAACTCGTAGCCGAAGGCCTTGGCCTCCACCTCGTGCCAGCCGGCGCCGATGCCGCAGTCGACGCGCCCGCCCGAGAGGTGGTCGATGGTGGTGAGCGACTTGGCGTGCAGGCCGGGGTTGCGATAGACGACGCAGTACACGAGGGCGCCGAGCCGCACGCGGCGCGTCTCCACGGCGGCGGCGGTCAGGGTGGCGATGGCCTCGTAGCAGTCGATGTCGCCGCCGCGCGGGGGCGACTCCTGGAAGTGATCGGACACCGAGAACCAGTCGAAGCCCATGGTGTCGGCGAACTTCCACAGCTTGCGCATCTCGTCGAGCGGGCCGCCCATGTGACCGATGTGGATGCCGAAGGTCATCGCCATGGTCGTGGCCTATTTGAAGTGCGGGTCGATCTGCGCGTCGATCAGGTACGGGCCGCCGCTGGCCAGCCCGCGGCCCATCGCCGCGCCGACGTCGCCCGGCTTCTCCACGCGCTCGCCCGGCACGCCGAGGGAGCGCGCCAGCTCGACGTAATTGACGTGCGGCCGCTGGATGTCCATGCCGACGTAGACGTCGTCCTCGGCCGAGAAGCCCTTGAGCGCCAGCGTGCGCTGCTTGAGGATGCGGTACGAGGCGTTGTTGAAGATGACGTAGACGACGGGAATCGAGTCGTGGGCGGCCGTCCACAACGCCTGGCACGTGTACATGGCGCTGCCGTCGCCGACGAGGGCGATGACCGGGCGATTGGGCAGCGCGAGCTTCACGCCCAGCGCGGCCGGCAGGCCCCAGCCGATGCCGCCGCCGCGGATGCCGAAGAAGCTCTTGCTGTCCTCGCACTTGAAGAAGTGCCGCACGCCCATGCCGGACGAGATCGTCTCGTCCACGATCGTGGCGCCGGCCGGCGTGGCCTGGGCCACCGCGTGCACGAGCGTGATCGGCGCCATCGGGTTCGTCCCCGCGCCCTCGCGCGCCTTCTGCTCCATCTCCTTGCGCTCGGCCGCAAAGGCGGCGGCGACGGCGTCGCGCCGCTTCGCGGCCTGCGGATGGCCGGTCTTGCTCGTGTGCCGCCGCACCGCTTCGCTCAGCTCGGGCAGCGTGGCCTTCGGATCGCCCTGGATGCCGACCGCTGCCGCGTAGTTCTTGCCGATCTCCCACGGGTCGGTGTCGATGTGGATGACCTCGAGACCGTGCGGCATCGGCTCCACGTCGGAGGGCAGCGAGAGCGTGAAGAGGTCGCCGCCGATCGAGCAGAGCAGGTCGTAGCGCATGAGGAACGCCCGGATGGGAGGCGCCAGCCGCGGGAACGAGCCGAGGTAGAGCGGGTGCGAAGACGGGAAGTTGCACGTCGAGGCCACGCCCTCGGTGACGACCGGCGCGCCCAGCAGCTCGGCCAGCTCGATCAGCTCGGGAATGGCGTCCGAGTGCGCGACGGCGTCGCCGGCGACGAGCAGCGGCTTGTCCGCCTTCGCGAGCTTCTTCGCCGCCTCGTCGATGGCCTTGCGATCGCCGACGATGCGCGGCGCCACGCGCGTGGACGCGCCGAGGTCGATGTCGCGCTCGTTGTTCAGCACGTCCACCGGCAGCGAGAGGAACACCGGGCCGGTCGGATGCGCGAGCGCGGTCTTCACGGCGCGGCGCACGATGCGGGGCAGGTCCTCCAGGCGATGCGCCTCGGTCGACCACTTGGTATACGGCCGCGCCACCGGCGGCAAGTCCGACCAGAGGATCGGCTCCGTCACCGTGAAGCACTGGTCGTGCTGGCCGGCGGTGAGCAGCATGGGCGCTCCCGCCTTGTAGGCGTCGTAGAGCATGCCCATGGCGTTGCCGAGGCCCGGCGAGACGTGGACGTTCACGGCGGCCAGGCTGCCGCTGGCCTGCGCGTAGCCGTCGGCCATCGAGATGGCCACGGCTTCCTGCAGCGCCAGCACGTAGCGGATGCCCGGCTCGCGGGCCAGGCCGTCCATCAGCGGCAGCTCCGTGGTGCCGGGGTTGCCGAACATGACGGAGACGCCTTCCTGCTTGAGGATCTGGAGGAACGCTTGCTTCCCGGAGATGAATGGCATAGTGGCGGGATCATAAACCCCGCCGACCCTTGATTCCAGCAGGGCGGAATGAGACGCTTTTCCGCGTGTCAGAGGCCGAGTCGCCGGTTCTGTTGAAGGCCGCGCGTCGCCAGCCGACGCCGGTCACGCCGGTGTGGCTCATGCGGCAGGCGGGCCGCTATCTCCCCGAGTACCGCGCGATGCGCGAGCGCTACTCCTTCCTCGATCTCTGTCGCAACCCCCAGGCGGCCGCGGAGGTCACGCTGCAGCCGGTGCGCCGCTTCCCGGTCGACGCCGCCATCCTCTTCGCCGACATCTTGTTGATTCTGGAGCCGCTCGGGGTGGGGCTCGAGTTCGCCCGCGGCGAGGGGCCGGTGATCCATCGCCCGGTGCGCGGTGAGCCGGACGTGGCGAAGCTCAAGCCGATCGACGTGGCCTCCAGCGTGGGCTTCGTGTTCGACACCGTGCGCGCCGTGCGGCGCGAATTACCGGCGCGCGTGGCGCTCATCGGCTTCGCGGGCGCGCCCTTCACGGTGGCTTCCTACGTCGTGGAGGGCGGCGCCTCGCGCGAGTACCTCCACACCAAGCGGCTGATGTACGAGGCGCCGGCGGCGTGGCACCGGCTGCTGGAGATCCTGGCGGACGCCACCGCGACGTACCTCAACGGCCAGATCGACGCGGGCGCGCAGGCGGTGCAGCTCTTCGACTCGTGGATCGGCGCGCTGGCGCCCGACGACTACCGGACGTACGTGCTGCCGCACACGCGCGCCGTCATTCGCGCGCTGCGCCCCGGCGTGCCGGTGATCCACTTCGGGACGGGGACCGCCACGCTGCTGCCGCTCATGCGCGAGGCCGGCGGCGACGTCATCGGGCTCGACTGGCGCGTGGACCTCGACCGCGGGTGGGACGCGGTCGGCCACGACGTCGGCGTGCAGGGCAACCTCGACCCCGCGCTGCTCATGGCCAGACCCGCGGTCTTCCGCGAGCGTGTGAGGCAGATCCTGGCGCGCGCCGCGGGCCGGCCCGGCCACATCTTCAACCTCGGGCACGGCGTGCACCAGCACACGCCGCCCGAGCACGTGGCGGCGCTCGTCGACATGGTCCACGAGCTGAGCGCGCGATGAGCGCGATCGACAGCATCCTGCTCGTCGCGTTCGGCGGGCCCACGCGCGCCGCCGAGATCCGGCCGTTCCTCGAGATCGTCACGCGCGGGCGGCGCATCCCGCCCGAGCGCCTCGAGGAGGTCGCCCACCACTACGAGCTCATGCCCGGGGGCTGCTCGCCGCTGAACGCGCTCACCGAGGCCCAGGCCGACGGTCTGAGGCGTGCGCTGGCCGGCAGGGGACACCCGCTGCCGGTGTTCGTCGGCATGCGCAACTGGCACCCGTTCCTGCACGAGACGCTGGCGGCGATGGCCGCGGCAGGCCGTCGCCGCGCGCTGGCGATCATCCTGTCGAGCTTCCGCACCGAGGCGTCGTGGGAGCGCTACCAGGCCGACGTGGCCGGCGCGCGCGAGCGGACGCCGCGCGCGCCGGAGATCGTCTTCGCGGCGCCGTGGTTCGAGCATCCACGCTTCGTCGCGGCCGCTGCCGACGGCGTGATACGCGCGCTCGCCGCGGTGCCGTCCGCCGAACGGATGGAGACCCCCGTGGTCTTCACGGCCCACAGCGTGCCGGCGGGGATGGCCGCGGCCTCACCGTACGTGGCCGACTTCACCGCGGCTGCCCGCGCGGTGGCGGCCAGGGCGGGGCATGCGCGCTGGTCGCTGGCCTATCAGAGCCGCAGCGGCTCGCCGCGGGATCCGTGGCTCGAACCGGACATCGGCGACGTCGTGAAGGCGCTGGCCAAGGAGGGCGCGCGCCACGTCGCCGTCTCGCCGATCGGCTTCGTGTGCGACCACGTAGAGGTGCTCTACGATCTCGACGTCGAGGCGCGTGGCATCGCCGAGACCCACGGTGTCACGCTCCACCGCGCGCCCGCGGTCAATGCACACCCCGAGTTCATCGCGATGCTGGCGGAGATCGTCGACCACTCGCTCCCATGAAGCTGGTGATCGTCGGCGGCGGCATCACGGGGCTGGCGGCGGCGCATCGCGCGGTGGAGCTGGCGCGAGAGCGGCGGCGTGCGCTCGAGCTCACGCTGGTCGAGGCGCGCGAGCGGCTCGGCGGGACGATCGTCAGCGAGCGTGTGGACGGCTTCCTCGTCGAGGCCGGGCCCGACTCGTTCCTCTCCGAGAAGCCGTGGGCCCTGGCGCTCTGCCGGCGGCTTGGGGTCGAGGACCGGCTGGTGCGCACCGACGACCGCTTCCGCAAGATCTTCGTGTGGCACGGCGGGCGACTGCATCCGTTGCCCGACGGCTTTCAGCTCCTGGCGCCGACGGCGATGCGGCCGTTCGTCGCCTCATCGCTGTTCACGCTGCCCGGCAAGCTCCGCATGGCGCTCGACCTCGTGCTCCCTCGCGGGCATGCGGACGACGAAAGCCTCGGCGCCTTCGTGCGCCGGCGGCTCGGGGCCGAGGCACTCGAGCGCGTGGCCCAGCCGCTGGTGGCCGGTATCTACACGGCCGATCCCGACGAGCTGAGCCTGGCCGCCACGATGCCGCGCTTCCTCGAGGTGGAGAAGCGCGACCGCTCGATCATCCTCGGCCTGCGGCGGGCGCTGAAGCGGGCGCCGCTGCCCGGCACGAGCGGCGCGCGCTGGTCGTTGTTCGTGACGTTCGCCGGCGGCATGGAAGAGCTGGTCACCGCGCTGGCCGCGCGGTTGCCCGCCGGGACCACCGCGCTCAAGCAGCGGGTGAGCGCGCTGGAGCGCGCGGGCGCGCGCTGGCGCGTCCGCACGACGGATGGCACCGTCTTCGACGCCGATCGCGTGATCCTGGCCACCGAGTCGCACGCCACCGCGCGGCTCGCGCGCTATCTCGATCCGGCGCTCGCGAACCTGCTCGGCGAGATTCCGTACTCCTCGGCGGCGACGGTGTCGCTCGGCTACCGGCGCGCGGACGTCCCGCACCCGCTGGACGGCTTCGGCTTCGTGGTGCCGCGCACCCAGGGCAAGGCGCTGCTGGCCGGCACCTTCTCGAGCGTCAAGTATCCTGGGCGCGCGCCCGAGGGGCACGTGCTGATCCGCGGCTTCCTGGGCGGCATGCTGAACGCGGCCACCCTCGAGGAGAGCGACGCCGCACTGATCGGCCGTGCGCGCGGAGAATTGCGGGAGGCGCTCGGGATCACGGCCGAGCCGGTGCTCACGCGCCTGCACCGCTGGCCCGCCTCGATGCCGCAGTACCGCGTCGGCCACCTGGCGCGCGTGGAGACGATCGAGCGGGCGGTGGCGGCGCTGCCGGGCCTCACGCTCGCCGGCGGCGCCTATCGCGGCGTGGGCATCGCCGACTGCGTCCACTCGGGCGAGGCGGCCGCCGAGGCGGTCTTCGCGCCTACAAGCTAGCCGCGAGCGCGGCGGCGGTGTCCTTGCCGGCGACGACCGGCACGATCTCGCACTCCATCAGATCGGACCACTCGGCCACCCAGCGCTGGAGCAGCGTGACGTCGTCGCACTCCATCAGCTGGAAGCACCGCGCGACGTCGGCCGAGACGTAGGAGCTGACGAACTTGAGGCCGTCGGGCATCGAACGGCCCTTGTCGCGCAGCCGCCGGTAGATCGCCTTCGCGTCCTGGTTGCGGAACTTCTCGACCACCATGAAGAGCATGCGGGACCCTCCTACGGGACCGCGATGACGCTCGCGCGGGCGAGCTCGTCGATGCGCGCGGGGGAATAGCCGAGGAGACCGCCCAGCACGTGCCGCGTGTGCTCGCCGATGCGATGGGGCGCGCCGGCGGCCGGCGGCGACGGGCGGCCGTCGACGTGAAACGGCACGGCCGTCACGCGCACCTTGCCGCGGGCCGGATGGGGGATCTCGGGGAATGCGGTGCGGGCCTCCAGGTGAGGCAGCGCGACGACCTCCTCCGGCGAGAGCACCGGCGAGGCCGGCAGCCGCGCCTCGCGCAGCCCCGCCAGCGCGCGCTCGCGCGTGACGAAGCCGTCGAGCCAGTCGAGGATGAGCGGCAGCAACGCCGGCCAGTTCTGGCGCCGCGCCAGCGGCGTGGAGAAGCGCGGATCCTCGTTGAGCTCGGGGCGCTTCATCGCGGCCAGTAGCCGGTTCCAGAGCTGCGGCGCGCCGACCGTCTGCATCGCGAAGTCGCCACCCTCGAGCCGGTGCACGACCATGCCGGCTCGCGGCCCCGGGTAGACCTCGCCGCCGTTGATGATGGCGCCGTAGGTGATGTCCTCGGCCGCGATCATCGCCTCCAGCATCGAGACGTCCACGTAGGCGCCGCGGCCCGTGCGGCCGTGGCGGTACAGCGCGGCCAGGATGGCGCCGAACGCGTGCGTGCCGGCCAGGACGTCGGCCGCCTGCAGATAGCTCACGGGCGGGACGGGCTGCGTCTGCCGCTCGAGGTACATGATGCCGGACACCGCGTTGATGATGTGGTGGAACGCCGGCGTGTCGCGCATCGGCCCGGTCTGGCCGAAGCCCGAGATCGAGCAGCACACGATGTCGGGCTTCACCGCCGACAGCGCCGCATGGTCGATGCCCAGCCGCGCAGCCACGCCCGGCAGGAAGTTCTCGATGGCGACGTCGGCCTTGCGCGCGAGATCGAGGACGACCTCGCGGCCGCGCGGATGGCTCAGATCCACGCCGACGCTCTCCTTGCCGGCGTTGATGCGCACGAAGTAGGAGGCCTGATCCAGGCGGCCCTCCTCGAGCTGGATGTAACCGCGGCGCGTGTCGTCGCCCTCGCCCGGCCGCTCGATCTTGAGCACGCGCGCGCCGAGGTCGGCCATCAGGCGCGTGCAGTAGGGACCGGCGAGGACGCGCGTGAAGTCGAGGACGGTGAGACCGTCGAGCAGCCGGGCGGACGGGTCAGTCACGGAACACGATCCTCCTGAGCGGACTCGAGCCGCTCAGGAGGATACGCGATTTTCCTCAGGGAGTGAGGGTGACCGCGGCAGCCGTCCCGGAGTCGATGGCAGTGCCGCCGGCCGTCGCCGTCGTGATCGAGAAGCTGCCGGTCGTCCCTGCGTCGGTGGGATTGCGGATTCCGCTCAGCATGATCGACGCGCTTCCCGCAAAGGGGTCGCCACCGCCGATTCGCGTCAAGGTCACCGTCTGACCCGACACGGAGAGGGAGAACGTCCCGTTGGGGCCCGCGGAGGCCCCGGCGAATCCCGCGCCGGAGACGTCGAAGCCCGCGGGAAAGTCGATGCGAAGCGTACCGTCACCGAGCCAGAGGTTCGACGAGGTGAAGCCGACGGTCGCGTTACCGACGGCGCCGGCCACGAGCGAGTCAGGGATCACGCTCGGGCTGAGCAGCGCGCCCGGCGTGATCGTGACGGCCGGCGCCGTCCCCGAGTCGACGACGGTCCCGTCCGCCAGGGTGGTGCTGACCGAGAAGGTCCCGGTGGCATCGGAGACGCCGGGATTACGGATGCCGCCAAAGCTTCCGCTGAAGGTTATGAAGGCGCTCCCCATGAAGGTGGAGCCGTCCCCGAGCCGCGTGAGGGTCAGCGTTTGTCCCGATGTGGAGGTGAAGTAGCTCCCGTTGGGACCGGAGGCGGTGACGAGACTGGCGCCGACGATCTCGAAGCCGGCAGGGAACGTGACCCTCAGCAGACCGTTAGCTGGCCACGGCGTGCTCGTGCCGAAGCCGACCGTGACGTTGCTGTACGCTCCGGCGACGAGTGAGGTGGGGACGACGCTGGGGTTCGTCAGCGGCCCGCTGCCGAAAATGACGAGCGCGGTGAGGCCGCAGGTGCCGAGGCCGCCGGCGCTGAACGTACCGGTGAGATTGAGCGTCAGCGGGCCCGGACTGCCCACGCCCGCCGTGCCCGTGAACGTGCCGGAGCCACTGCCACCACCGCCGTTCACGCGGCTGACGGTAAATGTGCCGCTCATCGCGCCCGCGCTATCGACCGTCCCGCTGAAGGTCACCGTGTCATTGCCCGGGCCGGCGCCGGCGCCTGAGTCGGAGAACGTGATCTTTCCACCGCTGAAGATGTTGCCGGTCTGCGTCGTGATGCTCTCCAGCGCCATGCCGGAACCGATGATGATGCCGGCGCAAGTCGGCCGACCTGAAATGTTGAAGTTGATGCTGGCAACGACACCGGTGGTACGCCCGGCGGTGAGGTCGGGCACGACGGCGACCGGCTTGACCGTCACGTTGTTGCTCTCGTTGGCCTCGACCACCACGTTGCTGAAATCAGCGAACGCCTTGAGGAAGAAGTTCCCGGTCGTGGACGGCGCGGTGATCGTCACTGGCACCGCGGAGGTGCCGCCGCCGCCGAGGCCGGTCAGCGAGCGGTTGCCGACCAGCGTGTCGCCCGTCGTATCGCTCGAGCTGGTGCCGGAGATGAACACGCCGACGCCGAAGGGACCGGCGGCGCCGGACGCCGTCGCATTGTTCTTCACGGTGTTGGTGATGCCGATCGTGCGGCCCGCGATGAGCGCGGCGGGCGGCGTGAACACGGACATCACGAGGTCGGGCCGCACGACGGTGACGGTGTTGCTCAGACGCGTGTCGTTGGTCGGGTCGGCATCGGGCGCCGCGAAGCCCACGAGGGTCACCCCGATGCGGTAGGGACCCGGCGCGAGGTCGGACGGCAGCAGGGCGTTGTTGACCAGCGTGACGGTCTGCCCGGCGGCGAGGCTTGTGCTGCGTACCGTGCCAAGCGGCACGGGCGCGCCGTTCGGCACGCCGCCGGCGGTCACCGGCGTGACGTCGAAGGCCACGTCGAAGGTGCCCGTTGCGACGACGCCGAGGTTCTTGAGCGTGTAGCTCACGCTCACGTTGGTCCCGGGGCCGGCGCCGGTGGCCGCCGTCGTGACGGCCGTCACCGCCGCGTCGGGCCCGACGATGAGGGCGGTGACGCTGATGCCGGTGTTGTTGTTGTCGTCCTGCTCGATGAGCGCGCCGGGATCGTCGGCGCGGACCACGAAGAAATAACGGCCCGTGCTCAGGGTGCCGACGTCGACCGCGCGCAGCAGCGTGGCCATGCCGCTCGACGCCAGCGGCGGCACCGGCACCAGCGCCAGCGCAGGACCGAGCGCGCCCTCGAACGACGCGTTCTGCGACAGGTAGATCGCCGACTGCGAGGCCGGCGCGTTGCCGTTGAGCAGGGTGACGTTCTTGACGACGTGGCTGACGTTGATCGTGCCGCCGCTGGCGACCGCCGCCGGTGTGAAGGTGACCGAGGGCACCGTGAGGTCGGGGCGGCCGACCCTCACGAGGCCGGTGAGGAGCTCGTTGTTCGATTCGCTGGCTTCGACCACCGTGCCGCCGGCGTCGACGCTGACGCGGATTTTGAACGTGCCGGCCACGGTGTCGGCCGGGATCAGCACGCTATTGGTGAACGCCTGCATCGCGCCGGCCGCGAGTGACGGGACCTGGCGCCGCGGCCCGACCTCGACCTCGGGGCCGCCGGTGGGGACTCCCGCGGCAGTGACCGGCACCAGGAAGAACGCGACGTCGAAGCTCGTCGCGGCGGCGCCGCCCGCGTTCCGCACGGTGTAGCTGACGCTGAGGTTCATGCCGGCCGCCACGCCGGCGCCCGCCGTGGCGGCGCTGAGCGTGAGGTCGGGGCCGACGATCAGCCGCGTCAGGCTCGCCAGCGTGTTGTTCTCGTCGCCCTCGATGACGCTCTCGCCCGCGTCGGCCCTGGCCACCACGAAGTAGAGACCGGGCGGCGTGCCGAGGGGGATCGTCACCGGCTTCGCCAGCGACGCGGTGCCGCCTCCGACGATCTGCGGCGCGCTGACGTTGCCCAGGAAGAGCAGGCCGCTGGTGTTGCCGGTCGCGCTCAGGAACAGGCTGGAGATGGTGGGGACCACGGTGGCGGGCGCGCTCGCCAGGTTCCTGAGCACGTGGGTCACGGTGACGCTGCCGTTCTCGCGACTGGCCGGCGGGGTGAACGTCACCGACTGCACGGCGAGGTTGCCGCGCGCGATCGTCAGGATGCCTGTCTGTGCGGTGTTGTTCGCCTCGTCCGCCTCGACGACGACGTTGCCGGCATCTGCGGTGATCTTCACGCGGTACGTGCCGGGATTGACGTCGGCCGGGATCAGGACGCTGGACATGAACGAGGCGCCGGCCGAAGTGGCCGGGACCGTGACGCCCGAGCGGGC
>JBKPRI010000259.1:0-12777 GCA_046734515.1 Candidatus Methylomirabilota bacterium
CTGGAGGCGCAGCGCGCGCTCGCCCGCGAGGAAGGCCTGTTCGTCGAGCCGTCCTCCGCCGCGTCGATGACCGCGGTCATGCAACTGGCCGCCCGCAAGGCGCTCGATCCCGCGCAGACGATCGTCATCGTGCTGACCTCGGGCGGCCTCAAAGATCCGGGCGCCACGCGCAGGTGGCTGCCGCCCGTGCCGGCGGCGAGCGGTGACTTCGACCGCCTGCTCGTCGTGCTCCGGGAGTCGTATGGACTGGCGCTGGACCGATAGCCTCGGCGTCGCGCTGCTCGGCCACGGCCTGCCGGCCCGCACTACCCACTGGGCGCGCGCCGCCGAGCACGCGGGGCTCGGCAGCGTGTGGGTGATCGAGGATTACTTCCACCCGGGCGCCTACACGCTGGCCGCGGCGGCGGCCGCGGTCACCGAGCGCATCGTCATCGGTCTCGGCGTCGTGAACCCGTACACACGGCACCCGGCGCTGGTGGCGATGGAGACCGCCGCCCTCGCGGGCATCGCGCCCGGCCGCGTGGTGCTCGGCCTCGGCAGCAGCAACCGCAAGTGGATCGAAGCCCAGATGGCCATCCCGTTCAAGACACCGCTCGGCGGCTTGCGGGAAGGCGTCGAGATCGTGCGCCGCCTGCTCGCCGGCGAGCGCGTGACGTACACGGGCGAGGTCTTCTCGCTGCACGACGTCGCCCTCGAAGCCCCGCCGCCCGCCCCGGTGCCGATCCTCCTCGGCGTGAAGGGCCCTCGCGCGCTGGCGCTGGCCGGCGAGATCGCCGACGGAGTGCACTGCTCCATCCTCGCCTCGCCCGCCCACGTCCGCCGCGTGCGCGCCACGGCGTCTGCGCGCCGCGACTTCAAGGTGATCGCCTACGTGCCGGTGGCCGTCGCTGACGACGGTGCCCAGGCGCGCGCGTGGCTGCGCCCGCTGCTCGCGCGCTACCTGGCCGTGCTCCACGGCCAATCGATCCTGGCGGATGCGGGCATCGAGCCCGCGCGCACCCAGCCTCTTCGCGACGCGCTGACCGCCGGACGCCCGGCGAGCGAGCTGGTCACCGACGATCTGATCGACACGCTGGCGATTGCGGGTACGCCGGCGGAGTGTCGCGCATCACTCGCGCGCTGGGCTGATGCGGGGCTGGACGCGGTGATTGCGGTGGTGCCGGGCGGCGTGGATCTGGAGGAGCAGCTTCGGCGGATCGGGCGGGAGGTTTCGGTGGGGTGGAGGCGCTGAGAGGGCGCTGCGGGGGCGCGCGCCACGTGACGTCTCCCTAGCGCGTGTATCTCATTTTGGGCATTGACACGCTTTGATAATCGCCGGCGCGACGTACTCGCTGCCGCCGTTAGGGCCCCCCTGAAACCCTCGCGCTGACTTTCTGCTGCAACGCTCCCGCCCAAGACGAGTCATGTGCCGCTTTGCTTGCGATCCCCTCCTACCGAGGCGCGCAGACGTCTCGAAAATCAGGGCTTAGAGTCTCCGCAACAGGAGACTGCTATGAACATCCAGACCATGGTCGAGGCGACGGTGACGGCGGAACGTGAAGCGCTCGACCGCCTGGGTGAAGAGATCGCGCTGCTCTCCGCTCACATCAGTGTGGCCACCGCGCGCCTGCTCGAGAAGATCCGCGACTTCGACGCGCGGCACGGATGGGCCGAGGCGGGCGCCAGGTCGTGCGCCGAGTGGCTGTCGTGGCGCGTGAGCATGGACATCGGCGCCGCCCGCGAGCATGTCCGCGTGGCGCGCGCGCTGCCCGGCTTGCCACTCATCAACGCCGCGTTCGCCGCCGGCGAGCTCTCGTACTCCAAGGTGCGCGCTCTCACCCGCGTTGCCACCGCCGAGACCGAGGAGCGACTGCTCGCGTTCGCAAGATCCGGCACCGCGTCGCACGTCGAGCGGCTGGTGCGCGGCTGGCGCCGGGTGGACCGCACCGCCGAGGACAAGGAAGCGACGCAGCGCCACCGGAACCGCTCGCTGCGGGTGTATCAAGACGCAGACGGCATGGTTGTCGTCGAAGGCCGGCTGACTCCGGAGGCCGGCGCCGTGGTGCGCCGCGCGCTGGAGGCGGCATGCGATCGCCTGTACGGCCAGGGCCCGCTCAACAGCGAAGGCGACGTGCCGAGCTTCGCCCAGCGCCACGCCGACGCGCTGGCCATGATCGCCGAGACCGCGCTTCACCACGATCTCGACCCCGGCGCGCCCGCCGAGCGCTACCAGGTGGTCGTCCACGTGGATGCTCCGGCGCTGGCCGACCCCGACCAGCCGGGCGAGTCCGTGCTGGCGGACGGCGACCACGTTTCCGCGGAAACGTCGCGACGCCTGGCGTGTGACGCCACGCGAGTGATCATGCGGCACGGCCCCGACGGTGAGGTCACGGAAGTGGGAGCGAGGACGCGGACAGTGCCACCCGCGTTGCGCCGCGTCCTACAGCAGCGGGATCGCGGCTGCCGTTTCCCCGGTTGTGGTCTCCGCTTCACGCAGGCCCATCACATCGAGCACTGGGCCGAGGGTGGGCCCACGACGCTGTCGAATCTGGTGCTCCTGTGTCGTCGCCACCACCGGTCGGTCCACGAGGACGGGTTCGATGTCGAACGCCTGGCGAACGGAGAGCTACTGTTCAGCCGGCCCGATGGTCGCCCGCTGCTCGAGGCGCCGAAGATGCCTGCGGTGCCAGTGGATGGGGTGGATTCGATGTGCGACGAGAACGCCAGCACCGGCGCGCAACTCGGCCCTCACACGTTGACACCGAAGTGGGACGGCACTCCCGTCAACCTCGTCTACGCCATCTCGGTGCTGCACCCGCTGGCGCAGCGCCCGAGCTGACACCACCCGCGTTTGACACCGATCGAGCGCGTTCCTACACTAGCCCGCCATGGCCGCTCGCCCGTCGCTGAAGTTCGGGGTGCACATTCCCACGTGTATCGAGGGGATGATGTACCCGGTGCCGTTTGCGAAGCCGGAGGACGTGCTGCCCACGGCGCAGCTGGCGGAGCGTGTGGGGTTCGACTCCGTGTGGGGCAACGACCACATGACGACCCAGCGCTATGTGCAGCAGGAGTGGCCGCAGCCGCCGAATTTCTACGAGCCGCTGATCACGTTCACGTGGGTGGCGGCGCGGACGGAGCGCATCAAGCTCGCCACGGGGATCATCGTGCTGCCGATGCGCACGATGCCGGTGCTGGCCAAGCAGGTGGCCACGCTCGATCAGCTCTCCGGTGGGCGCGTGATCCTCGGTGTGGGGACCGGCGCGTATCGCGAGGAGTACGAGGCGCTCTACCCGGACGCCAAGGACGCCCGGCGCGGGGATATCGTCGACGAGGGGATGCGCGCGCTGCGGCTGCTCTTCACTGAGCGCAAGGCGTCCTTCAGCGGGCGGCACGTGCGCTTCCGGGACGTGGAGTGCTTTCCCAAGCCGCGCCAGACGCCGCTTCCGATGTACGCGGGGGGCAATCACGCGGAAGTGCGGCGGCGTGCGGGCGAGTACGGCGAAGGCTGGATGCCGGCGGTGCTGTCGCCCGACGAGATCGCCAAGGGTGTGGAGGACGTGCAGCGCGCGGCGAGGAAGGCGGGGCGCGATGGCTCGACGATCGACATCGCCCCGCAGTTCGCGTGCTCGATCGGACGGACGCACGACGAGGCGGTCAGGCGCTTCCAGGGCTCGCAGCTCTACAAGCATCTGGAGTCGCTCAAGCGATCCACACTGCGCGAGCAGACGGGCGGCTTCGAGCAGCGCAATCTCATCGGCAGCCCGGACGAGATCTGTGAGCGCATCCGCACCTACCAGCAGGTGGGCGTGACGACGCTGTCCGGGCTGCTCTTCGTGGCCAACACCGTGCCCGAGATGCAGGAGGCCATCGACCTCTTCGGGCGCGAGGTGATTCCCAACTTCAGGTGAAGTGACAAGGAGAGGGTCCTCATGCGTTATGCGCTCACGCTCGCGCTGCTGCTGGTCATGGCGTTCTCTGCCGGCGCGCAGGCGCCGCCGCCCATCAAGATCGGTTTCGCCTCGGCCATGAGCGGGCCTGCCGCCATCACCGGCGAGGGCGTGAAGTGGGGCGCCACGCTGGCCGTGGAGGAGATCAACGCCAAGGGCGGCGTGGCCGGCCGCAAGCTGGAGGCCTTCTTCGCCGACAACAAGGCGCAGCCCGGCGAGGCGGTCAGCGCGGTGCGCAAGCTGGCCGACGTCGACCAGGTGGACGTGATCATCGGCCAGACGCACAGCGGCGCGTGCCTGGGCGCCATGCCGGTCGTGAAGGAGATCGGCATCCCGATGGTGATCGAGGCCTGCTCGCATCCGCAGATCCGCGCACTCAGCGGCAAGGGCGGCAACGAGTGGACCTATCGCGTGGCGCTCGACGACGAGATCATGGCGTACACCTTTGCGCGCTACATGGCGCGCCAGGGCGTGAAGTCGTCCTCCATCCTGGCCATGAACAACGACTTCGGCCGTGGCGCCGCCAACGCCTACGATGCGGCCTTCAAGAAGGCCGGCGTGAAGCTCGCCTCCACCGACTTCTTCGATCCCGGGCAGCCGGACTATCGGCCGGTGCTCACGCGGATCAAGCGGGCCGGAGCGGAGTCGATCCTGGGCATCATCCTGGCCAGCGACGGCGCGCCGTTCATGCGGCAGTACCACGAGCTCGGTCTCACGCAGAAGGTGTTCTCGCGCGGCAGCCTCGGCACCGCGGAGTTCCTGCACCAGATCAAGGACAATCCCAAGCTCGGCGACGGCGTCGTCGAGGCCAGCTACTGGATCAACACGCTCGACGCCGACTGGGACAAGAAGTGGACCGAGCGCTACAAGGTGCCGCCGCGCATTCACGGCTCGCTGGCCGCCATCACGCTGAAGTGGGCGGTGGTGCCCGCGCTGGAGATCGCGATCAAGAAGACGGGCAAGGCGGATCGCAAGTCGATCCGCGACGCGCTGGAGCAGGTGGACGTCAAGGACTCGCCGCTCGGCCCGATCAAGTTCGACGATCACCACCAGGCGTGGATCAACATGATCCTGATCGAGATGCGTGACGGCCAGCTCAAGGTCCTCGAGAAGCTGCCGACGAGCCCGGCTCTATTGAACTGATCCTCGACGTCCTCGAGGCCGTCATCCACGGGGCCACGCTTGGCGCGATGTACGCCATGGTGGCCGCGGGGCTGGCGCTCATGCTGGGCGTGGCGCGGCTGATCAACTTCGCGCACGGCGAGTTCTTCATGCTGGGCGCCTACGCATTCTGGTACGCCTACAGCGAGCTCGGCCTGCCCTACCCGCTGGCCGCGCTGCTGGCGCCGGCGGTGATGCTGCTGTTCGGCCTCGTCTACCAGCGCACGGTGATCCGCGCGATCCTGCCGCGCTCGTGGCACGTGCAGCTCATCGCCACGCTGGCCACGTCGATCGTGCTGACGAACCTGGCCATCATCGTGCTCGGCACCCAGCCCAAGGAGGTGCCGACCACGCTCTCCTCGCGCATCCTCGCCGTCGGCGGCTTCCGCATCGCCTGGCAGCGACTGCTCGTGCTGGCCGCGGCCATCGTCATCTTCTGGGCGCTCAACCGGTTCGTGGCGCGCACGCGCACGGGCAAGGCCATGCGGGCGATGTCGCAGAACCGCGAGGCGTGCGCGGTGGTGGGCGTCGACGTCCAGCGCGTGGCGATGGTGACCTTCGCGCTGTCGGCGGCGCTGGCCGCGGCGGCCGCCGCGCTCGTGTCGCCGCTCTTCAACATCTTCCCCGACATGGGCACCACGCTCACGCTGAAAGCCTTCGCGGCCGTGGTGGCGGGCGGCTTCGGCTACGTCAACGGCGCCATCGCGGCGAGCTTCCTGATCGGCCTCACCGAGGCGGTGGCCGGCACCTACATCTCGTACGCCTACAAGGACGCCATCGCGTTCCTGATCATGATCGGCGTGCTCTTGTGGCGGCCTCAGGGGTTGTTCGGCCGGCGGATCGGCATCTGACGTGCGCCGCGTGGGCTGGCTCGCGCTCGGCGTCGGGGTGGCGGCGGCGCCGTGGCTCGTGGCGGCCGCCGTCCCGCGCCAGCAGCGCTACATCCTGCACGTCCTGATCTTCACCGCGCTCTTCGCAGCGCTCGCGCTCTCTTACGATCTCGTGGTCGGCCACGTCGGCAGCCTCTCGCTCGCCCACCCCGCCTTCTTCGGCGTCGGCGCTTACACGGCGGCGATCCTGGCCACCACGGCGCGCTGGCCGTTCGCGGCGGACGTTGCGGCCGCCATCGCCGCCGCCGCCCTCGTGGCCGCGCTCGTCGGTGTGCCGCTCTTCCGGCTGGCCGAGCACGCCTTCGCCGTCGGCACGCTCGGGCTGGCGCTGGTGGCCTCCGTGGTCGCGAACAACTGGGTCGAGGTGACGCGCGGCCCGCTGTGCATCACCGGCATTCCCAAGCCGACGCTGGCCGGGCTCGCCATCACGACGCTGCCCGCCTACTACTGGCTGGCGCTCGGCACACTGGCCGGCGTCGCGCTGCTCTACCGCGGGCTGACGACGTTCCGCCTGGGGCGCGCCTTCCACGCCGTGCGCGACAACGAGCCGCTGGCCGGCGCCGCGGCGATCAACCCGCTCAAGTACCGCCTGCTCGCCTTCACGATCGCCGCCGGGCTGGCCGGCGGCATCGGCGCGCTCTACGTCCACTACCTCTCGGTGATGTGCCCGGAGGAGATGACCGTGGCGCTCACCGTCAACCTGCTCGTGATCGTCTTCCTCGGCGGCGTGGGGAGCCTGCGCGGCGTGCTGGTGGGCGCGGTGCTCTTCACCGCGCTGCCCGAGGTGCTGCGGCTGGCCCCGACCTGGCGTCTGGTGATCTACGGCGCGCTGCTGCTGCTGGTCGTCATCCGCTCGCCCGGCGGCCTCGAGAGCCTGCTGCGGCGCGCCGGCGGCCGCTGATGGCGCTGCTGGAAGTCCGCGGGCTCACCAAGCACTTCCTCGGTGTGACGGCCGTGGATCGCGTGGATCTCACCGTCGAGCCCGGCGAGCTGGTGAGTCTCATCGGTCCCAACGGCTCGGGCAAGACCACGCTGTTCAACTGCGTCACCGGCTACCTCGGCGCCGACGCCGGCCGCGTGCTGATGCGCGGGCGCGATCTCACCAACGCCCCGCCGCACCGCGTGGCGCGCCTGGGCGTGGCGCGCACCTTCCAGCAGGTCAGCGTGTTCCCGCGGCTCACCGCGCTCGAAAATCTGCTGGTGTTCCTGCAGCAGCACCAGGAGGAGTCCGTGCTGGCGCGCCTGGTGCGCACACCCGGCGTGCGGCGGCTGGAGGCCGAGGCCATCGAGCGCGCGCGCCGGCTCCTCGACCTGGTGGGCCTCGGCGCCAAGGCCGGCGTCGAGGCCGGCAGCCTCTCCTACGGGCAGCGCAAGCTGCTGGCCTTCGCCGGCGCGCTGATGCCCGATCCCGAGCTGCTGCTGCTCGATGAGCCGGCCGCGGCCGTGAATCCCACGATGATCAACCAGATGAAGGAGCACATCCTCGGCCTTCATCGACAGGGCAAGACCGTCGTGCTCGTCGAGCACAACATGGACGTGGTGATGGACATCTCCCAGCGCGTGGTCGTGCTCGACCACGGCCAGAAGATCGCCGAGGGCTCGCCGGAGGCGATCCGCCGCGACCCGCGCGTGATCGAGGCGTACTTTGGCCGCTGACGGCGCGCTCCTGGAGCTGCGCGAGGTCGTCGCGGGCTACGAGGAGGTCGAGGTGCTGCGCGGCGTGTCGCTGACGGTGCGCGCGGGCGAGATCGTGTGCATCATCGGCGCGAACGGCGCCGGCAAGTCCACGCTGCTCCGCACCGTGTTCGGCATGGTCGTGCCGCGCGACGGGTCGATCCGCTTCGCCGGCGAGGAGATCGCGCGACGGCCGCCCACCGAGGTGCTCAAGCGCGGCCTCGGCTACGTGCCGCAGGGCCGGTGCAACTTCCCCGCCATGAGCGTCGAGGAGAATCTCGAGATGGGCGCGTACCTGCGCCGTGACGCCCGGGTTCGCGATGACATCGACGCGCTGCTGGCGCGCTTTCCGATGCTCGCCGGCAAGCGGCGCGATCCGGCCGGCACGCTCTCGGGCGGCCAGCAGCAGATCCTCGAGATGGCGATCGCGCTGCTCCTCCACCCGCGCCTGCTCATGGTGGACGAGCCCTCGCTGGGCCTCGACCCGCGCATGGTGGAGGTGGTCTTCGAGACGATCCTGGCGATCAACCGCGAGGGGACGACGATCCTGATGGTGGAGCAGAACGCCAGGAAGGCGCTCTCGGTGTCGCACCGCGGGTTCGTGCTGGAGCTCGGCCGCAACCGCTTCGAGGGCACCGGGCAGGAGCTGCTGGACAATCCGGACGTCCGGCAGCACTACCTCGGTGGCTGACGGCGACGCTCGCACGGTGACGGTCGAACGTCATCGGCGTTCGGCACACGACAGCGCGCGCGGGCGCGCGACGCGAAAACGCCGGGGATCATACTGGGCACTCCGCTTGCTGATGTCAGACCAACGGTGAAGCTTCCCAGCGTCGTGATCGAGACCTTCCTGAGGAATCACCCCGAGAGTTACTGCATCGACTGCCTCTCCCGCAAGCTGGACATCCCCGCCGGTCAGGTCAGCATGGCGGCGCATCGGCTGCAGGAGACCGGCGGGTTCAGCTTCGAGACCGGCGCCTGCTCCCAGTGCCGGCGCCGGCTGTCCGTGATCCAGGCGCTCCCCGCCGCCTGACCTACGCGATCTCGAAGTGCGCCTCCGTCGTCTTCCCGGTCACGCCGTTGATCGGCAGGATGTCCTGCGGACACGCCGAGAAGGCGATCACGAGGTCCATCTCCGCGCGGAAACGCACGTAGCTGCCCGGCGTGGACACCGGCTCGGCCCACGCCAGCGCGCCCGCCGGGGTCCACGGGATGTTCATGAAGAGGTTGAGCGGGGACGGCGTGGCTGGAACGGTCAGACCTAGCTCGGCGAGCGCGGCGTGGAGGTTGTCGCGGCAGTTGTCGTGATGGCCCTTCACGCCGAGCAGGCCGTAGCGCTCGAGGTCGCAGGCCGCCATCAGCGTGTCATGCCGGCCGCCGGAGGTGTCCTCGACCAGCGTGAGGATCTTGCGGCGGCGGTTGGTCAGGAACGAGTCGCCCACGGCCGCCGCCAGCTTCATGAACCAGGCGCGGCTGGCCTCCATGGCCATCCACTCGGTGGGGTCGGCCGCGCTGAACGCCCAGGTGTCGACCACCTGGGCGCCGTGCGTGTTGACGACGCGCACGTGCTGGCCGGCGCGCACGCGGGCGGCCTTGCCGCGGCGGGCGGGAATGGTCAGCAGGCTCATGGCTCGCGCAGCCCGTGGCCGCCCGCGTAATCCGACGGCGCCGGCGAGGTCCAGCCGGCCAGCAGCTCGGGCGCCGGCTGCCAGACCTCGATGGCCAGCGGCCGGCAGATGTCGAGCCCGTCGCCGGCCCCGTCCCCCCACACCGGCTTGGACATGTCGCCGTGCGGGCACACGGAGAGCGCCGCCAGCACATCGAATTCCGCGAAGAACTCGATGAAGTCGCCCGCCCGCGCCGGGCTCGGCTTGGTGAAGTAGCGCCCCTCGGGGGTGAGGCCGGTCACCTGGAAGACGTTGAGGACGTCGTGCACGTCGAGCTCGGTGAGCCGGTAGGGGCGCACCGCGCGCACGAGGTTGCTGTGGCAGCAGACGTCCCACTCCTCGCCGTTGAGCAGCTTGTGCACGTAGGGATCGCAGCGCGTGCCGAGCAGGTCGTGGCAGCCGGCGCCGTCCTCGTCGCGCCCGTACTGCACGGTGTCGGCAACGATCGTCAGCATCGGGCGCAGGTAGGGCAGGCACGACCACAGGCGATCGAACGTGGACACGTGCGCCTGGTGGAGCTGGCGCGAGCGCGAGGCCCAGAAGCGCTCCCGTGGATTGGCCAGGCTCCACACGTTCAGGTCCGCCACCTGCGGGCCTTCCACCGCCACGATGCGAAAGATCTGTCCCGCGCGCACCGGCCACGCCCGGCCCGAGCGCCGCGGGATCACGAAGCGCTCGACGAGCGTGCGTTTGCCGGCGTCCGGCGCCAGGCGCGCGTAGAACGCGCGGTTCACCTCGAGCGCCGAGCCGGGCTTCGCCTGGTAGATGACGTGCGGCTTCGCCATGGCCACTCTCCCCTGCCTGCTCATTCAGCACGTTGACAATCGGCGAGGCGCCATAGTCTCATACCCGCCATCTCAATCGCACGGCTGCTCGGCGTCGAGCACGGAGGATCAGCCATGAAATTCGCGCGAATCGCCGCGATCGTCATCGTCCTAGCCGGACTCGCCGCCGCCGCCGGCGACTCCGCCGCGCAGTCGTGCCCCAAGGGCAAGCTGCGCTTCTACACCTCGTGGCCGATGCAGGGCGCGATGCTGCCGGAAGGCACCGGCATGAAGAACGGCGTCGACATGGCCGTGGGCGAGGTCAACGGCACCGTGGCCGGCTTCTGCATCGAGGTCGTGAACCTGGACGATGCCTCGCCGCAGACCGGCAAGTGGGATGGCGCCGTCGAGGCCGAGAACGCCAACAAGGCCGTGGGCGACCCGCTGGCCATCGTCTACATCGGCACCTACAACTCGGGCGCGGCCAAGGTCTCCATCCCGATCACCAACCGCGCCCACATGGCGCAGGTGACGCCGGCCAACACCTACCCCGGCCTCACCAAGAAGCGCGGCGCCGCGCCGGGCGAGCCCGAGATCTATCGGCCCGGCGGCTTCGCCAACTACTTCCGCCCGATCCCGGCCGACGACATCCAGGGCGCCGTCGCCGCCAAGTGGGCCAAGCGCCTCGGCGTCAAGAAGGTCTACATCCTCAACGACCAGGAGCTGTACGGCAAAGGCATCGCGGACGTCTTCGAGGCCACGGCCAAGAAGATCGGCCTGCCCGTCGTCGCCAACGAGGGCATCGACTGGAAGCAGCCCGACCAGAAGCCCGTGCTGACCAAGATCCGCGCCTCCGGCGCCGACCTCGTCTACCTCGGCGGCGTCATCGAGACGGGCGCCCAGGTGGTGATCCGCCAGATGAAGGAAGTCGGCCTCACCGCCCCGCGCACCCGCTTCATGGGACCGGACGGCCTGCTCGAGGAAGAGCTGCTCAAGGGCGCCACCTGCGAGTCCGCCATGGCCGTGGACGCGCGCGTGACCTTCGCCGGCCTGCCGTTCGAGAAGATGCGCGGCGTCGGCGCCAAGACCTACGAGACCTACAAGACGAAGTACGGCAAGGAGCCGACCTCCTACGCGCTCTACGCCGCCGAGGGCACGCGCGTGATCCTCGACGCGCTCAAGCGCTCGGCCTCGGCCATCGAGAAGGCCAAGGACGTGCAGGAGAAGCGCGAGGCGCTGCGCAAGGCCATCGCGTCGACGAAGAACTTCGAGGGCATCAACGGCAAGTGGAGCTTCGACGAGAACGGCGATGTCGACTACGACACGATGTCGGGCTTCAAGGTCGCCAAGGCCGACACGCCGGTGGGGTGCAAGTTCGCGTTCGAGCAGATCCTCGAGTAGCACGGGTGCCGACTAAATCGAGGGGTGCCCCGGCTCCGCCGGGGCGCCCCGAGCCACCCCGGGGGGCTTGGGGGGCCCGGTCGAGGCCCCCCATATGAGCTGGTGGGAGGTGCTGGTCCAGCAGACCATCAACGGGATCACCCGGGGGTCAGTCTTCGCGCTGATCGCGATGGGCTACACGATGGTGTACGGCATCATCGAGCTCATCAACTTCGCCCACGGCGACGTGTTCATGCTGGGGCTGTTCGTCTCGCTCGCCTGGTTCACCCTGCTCGGCGTCACCAAGACCATGACGGGCTGGCAGCTCGTGACGCTGCTGCCGCTGGTGTTCGTGCTCACCATGGTGAGCACCGCGGCGCTGAACGTGGCCATCGACCGCGTGGCCTATCGCCCGCTCCGGCGCTCGCCGCGGCTGGCGCCGCTCATCACCGCCATCGGCGTGTCGTTCATGCTGGAGAACCTGGCCCTGCTGTGGAAGGGGCCGGCGCCCATCGCCTACCCCGACGTGTTTCCCTCGGTCGAGATCCTCGGGCAGTGGTTCGGGCTGGATTCGACGATCTTCCTCACCACCAAGGACGTGCTCGTCGTCGCGGCCACCATCCCGCTCATGATCGGTCTGCACTACTTCGTCACACGCACGCGCTGGGGCAAGGCCATGCGCGCGACGGCGCAGGACCGCGAGACGGCGCAGGCCATGGGCATCGACGTCGAGCGCACGATCCTCGTGACGTTCCTGGTCGGCGGCGCGCTGGCCGGCGCGGCCGGGCTGATCCAGGGCATGTACTACAACATCGGCATGTGGTGGATGGGCTACCAGGCCGGCCTGCGCGCGTTCACCGCCGCGGTGCTGGGCGGCATCGGCAGCATGGGCGGCGCCGCGCTCGGCGGGCTCGTGATCGGCTTCCTGTCCGCGTGGAGCGACCAGTACATCTCCGCGCGCTGGACCAACGCCATCGTGTTCTCGATCCTCATCCTCGTGCTGGTGTTCCGGCCCCACGGCCTGCTCGGCGAGCGGGCGGCCGACAAGACGTGACCGGCGCGCGCCAGGCGGCCGGCATCACCGCGCTCGTCGTCGGGCTGCTGATCTACCCGTTCCTCGCCCGCGCGCTCGGGTTCCAGACCGTGCATGCGGTGTCGGACGGGATGATCTACGTGCTGCTGGCGCTCGGGCTGAACATCGTCGTCGGCTACGCGGGGCTGCTCGACCTCGGGTACGTCGCCTTCTTCGCATTCGGCGCCTACACGACCGGCCTGCTCACGGGCGCCTTCCTCAACACCACGACCGGCGCGG
>JBKPRI010000260.1:0-14688 GCA_046734515.1 Candidatus Methylomirabilota bacterium
GGACGGGCGGATCCTGGGCCTCGCCGTCATCGCGCTCACCGAGCCGCCGGTCGCCCCGGCCACGGTACCGTGGTTCCGGCTCGACACCGATGGCCAGGCGTTCGTGGCGAGCACCATCACGCTTGGCGCGCGGTTCCCGGAAAGCATGACCACGATCTGGGCCCTGGTGGATCTTGGAGCCGGAGAGATCGTCGCCGCCACCGCCGAGCCGACGGTGAGGGTGAACGCACATCACGCCAGCGAGGGCCCGCCGTGGGACAGCGGCGGCGCCTCGTTCAATGCGTTCCCGGGCGTGTATCGAGACGTCACGACGACTTACGCCGGCGGCCCACGCGACGGCCAGGCCGACCGGCGCGTGGACGCCGCCGGCCTCGGGCCGCGACTGAGCGCCACCGGGATCCTCGGACATCTCGACGCCCCGACGGGCGCACAGGCGTTGACGGTGACCGGCTGGTTCCGACCCGAGATCAAGAGCGCGCTCGCGCGCTCCGGCCTGGGCTCGTTCGACGCGGGCGAGGTCGTCAGCAGCCTCGTGCGATGGAATTACGCGTGCGTGGCGGCGATCTGCACGTCGTCTGACGACGACTACGTCGCGTTCGAGGTCCGGGCCAGCCGCGGCGGCTTGCTGAATCCACCCGCCGAGCTCATCGATGCCCGGCGGGCGCGGCCGGCGCCGGCCGGCGATCGGCTGGTCCTCCTGGGCGATGCGTTCCGGGCGACCTCCCGACCGATCGGCAGTGTCGTGGTCTGGGACGTCACTCAGCGCGTCGCGCGTGAAGCCCTTGCGGTCCCCGACAGCTTCCATGATCTCGGCGGGCAGGCGTCGACGAACGCCGTGCTGCTGTCCTACCGGCCACGCGTGGGAACACGCGGCACGTTCCTGGTCCCGCTCGACGAGGGAGGCGTCGCGCGCTTCTTCGCCAACGAGGAGATGCTCTTCGACTTCGCGATGGTGGGGACCGATCAGCTCTACAGCGTGCGCGACTTCCGCTTCTACCGCGCGGACCCGCCGCTCCGGGCGACGCCGCTACCGGCCCGCCTCACTCCGGTGCCGGCGAATCCAATCGGCGACTACCACGCCGTGCGGGTGCCGTGAGGCGGGTTACGGCGCGATGTAGGCATAGCCCTTGGCCTGGTAGCCGACCAGCGTGATCCAGCCGTTCTCCACCACGCTCACGTCGGGGCTCACCTGGGCCTTGTCCACCTTCTGGCCGCGCATGGCGATGCTGCACTGATCCATCCGCTCGATGCCGGCGGTGCCGCGCAGCTGCTTGAGCTTGGCGGCCACCTTGGCGGCGGTCTCGCGGTCTTCCGGCTTCAGCCGCGACAGATCCGTCTGCGTCAGCAGCGAGGCGGGGCCCCGGAAGGCGAGCACGAAGCGCGGGCTGACCCCGTGCTTGACCAGGCCCTCGCGCGTCTCGTCGATCGTGTTGAGGATGTTGAGCATGCGGCCCGGCTCACCGGCCGTGATGTCGAAGGCCACCTTCGCCTCCTTCATCCCCGCGATCGGACTCTCGTCCGCGGCCCAGGCCTGCGCGCCCATGACCGGCGCCGCGAACACGACCGCCGCTCCCAGCAGGAACGCCAGCGCGACTTTCCACGCGATGCTGGTCTTGTGCACCATGGCCATGCCCTCCTGTTTCCAGGGGAACCCGTTAATAGCTCTTGGGCAGACGCAGGACGTGCTCGCTGATGTAGTTGAGGGTCATCTGCTGCGAGACGGGCGCGATCTTGTAGAGGCGGACCTCGCGCCACAGCCGCTCGACGTGGAACTCCTTGGCGTAGCCGTAGCCGCCGTGGGTCTGCAGGGCCACGTCGCAGGCCTCGAAGCCGGCCTCGGCCGACATGAGCTTGGCGGTGTTCGACTCGGCGCCACACGGCTGGCCGTTGTCGAAGAGCCAGGCGGCCTTCAGGCACATGAGCTCGGCGGTCTCCAGCTTCGCCCATGCCATGGCCAGCGGATGCGCGATCGCCTGGTTCTGGCCGATGGGACGATCGAAGACGACGCGCTCCTTGGCGTAGTCGACCGCGCGGTTGAGCGCGGCGCGCCCGATACCGACCGCCTCGATGCCGGTCATGATCCGCTCGGGATTGAGGGAGTCCAGCAGGTGGTAGAAGCCGGAGCCGACCTCGCCCACCACGTTCTCCAGCGGGATCTCGAGGCCGTCGATGTAGATCTCGTTGCTGTCCACGGCGGCGCGGCCGAGCTTCTCGATGACCTGCACGGTGATCTTGCTGCGATCGAACTCCGTGAAGAAGAGCGTCAGCCCCTTGAAGGGCTTGGCGGCATCGCGCGGCGCCGTCCGCGCCAGCAGCAGGATGTGCGTGGCGTTCTGCGCGTTGGTGTTCCACACCTTGCGCCCGTTGACCACGAAGCGGTCACCCTTGAGCTCCGCGCGCGTCTGGATGCGCGAGGTATCGGTGCCCGCATTGGGCTCGGTGACGCCGAACGACATCACGATCTCCCCGGTGGCGATGCGCGGCAGGTACTTGCGCTTGAGGGCCTCCGAGCCGTGCTTGATCACCGGCATCGGCGGGAACGTGTAGAAGTGGATCGGCGAGCAGCCGCTGGTGCCGGCGCCGGAGGCGGCGATGTCGTGCAGCATCAGCGCGGCCTCGGTGACGCCCAGCCCCGAGCCGCCGTAGGCCTCGGGGACGATGACGCCGAGCCAGCCCGCCTGGGCAAAGGCCTTCACGAACTCGAACGGGTACTGGGCCTTGTTGTCCTTCTCCAGCCAGTACTCCGGCGGAAAGGAACGGGCGAGGGCCGAGACTTCCTTGCGGATCAGCTCCTGTTGTTCGGTCAGCGCGAAGTCCATGGCCGGCATTCTACGCCACCGGCCGGAGCCGCGCAGCGCGCGCGTGCTAGAATTCCGGCGTCATGGCGGTCGAGGCGCTCTACGCGCTGCAGAACGGTTTCATGGGGGCCCCGCGCTCGCTCCTCTTCTACGGCGAGTACGCCGAGAAGGTCACGCAGATCCCCATCGCGTGCTGGCTGATCAAGACGACCGACGGCTACGTGCTCTTCGACACCGGCGTGTCCCCCCGCGCGGTACCCGGGCTGATGCGCAACGATCCCTACGCGCGCTTCACCGACGAGGACCTGCTGATCCACCGGCTCGACGCGCTGGGCCTCGAGACCGGCAACGTCGATCTCGTGGTGATGTCGCATCTGCACTATGACCACGCCGGGGGCGCCCAGCTCTTCCCGAAGTCCGAGCTGATCGTGCAGCGCGACGAGTACTCGTACGCGCACTACCCCGCCTCGTTCTTCGAGCCGTTCTATTACAAGAAGAACTTCGAGCTGCCCGGCTACCGCTGGCGGCTGCTCGATGGCGACACCGAGCTGGCGCCCGGGCTCACCGTGTTGCGCACGGACGGCCACACCCCGGGCCACCAGTCGCTGCTGGTGGACCTGCCTCAGACCGGCCCCGTGCTGCTGACGGGCGATGCGTGCTACTGGATGGAGCACGCCGAGAAGGAGCGCGTGCCCGGCGTGGTCTGGAATCCCACGCTGGCGCTGCACGCCCTGAAGAAGATCAAGACGGTGGCGCGGCTGGTGGGTGCCCGCCTCTTCCCCGGCCACGATCCGGAGTTCTGGAAGACGGTCATCCAGGCCCCCAACGCCTACCGCTGAGCCTTCGCACCCTCGAAGGCAGGTCAGCCGTATAACTAGGTGATGGCTGACATTGCCGCCCGCCTGGCCGATCTGGACTGGACCGCGATGGAGCGCTCGCTGTGGGAGCACGGCTACGCCAGGACGCCCGCTGTGCTGACGCCCGACGAGTGCGCCGAGATCGTGGCCATGTACGGCGACGAGACGCGCTTCCGCAGCACGGTGGACATGGGGCGCTATCGCTTCGGCGAGGGCGAGTACAAGTACTTCGCCGCACCGCTGCCGCCGCTGGTGCAGGCCCTACGCGAGCACGCCTACCCACCGCTGGCGGCGATCGCCAACCAGTTCGAGGCGGCCCTCGACACCGCCACGCTGCATCCCACGACGCTTGCCGGGCTCCAGGCCGTCTGCCACAAGCGCGGCCAGACGAAACCGACGCCGCTGCTGCTGCACTACGAGACCGGCGGCTACAACTGCCTGCACCAGGATCTCTACGGCGACGTGGTCTTTCCGCTGCAGCTCACGTGCTTCCTGAGCCGGCGCGGCGTGGACTACGACGGCGGCGACTTCCTGCTGGTGGAGCAGCGGCCGCGCGCGCAGTCCAGGGGCGAGTCGATCGCCACCGAGCAGGGCGAGATCGTGATCTTCCCCACCCGCCACCGCCCGCTGCAGAGCACGCGCGGCTGGTATCGCGCCTCGATGCGCCACGGCGTGAGCCGACTCCTGCGCGGCGAGCGCTACACCCTCGGCATCATCTTCCACGACGCGAAGTAGCGGAGGAGCGCCCCGGCTTCGCCGGGGCGCGACGAACATTGGGGGTTTGGGGGCCATTTCGGGGCCCCCAAGCTCCAAAGACCGCATGCCCGGCGCGCATCCAGAAGCAATCGACGGTCGCGAAGCCGGCCTGGCGCAGCCAGCGGAGCTGTTCGTCCAGGCGCGAGGGCTGGTCGTAGGGTTCCGGCGTGCCGCGGTAGAAATTCCACCCATCGCGCTCGAAGCGCGCGAACGCCTCGAGACCGCCGGTAAGCGCCAGGCTCTGCGCTCGCGCCGCATCCTCCCACTGCCGCGCAAACGCCTCGCGCGCCGCCGGACTCGGCGGCTCGACGATGTCGGCCAGCAGCAGCGCGCCGCCGGGCTCCAGCCGCCGTGCGAGGTCGGCGAAGAGCTGGCGCTTGCCGGCGGTCGGCAGGTGATGGACGACGAGCGAGGCCAGCACCACGCGCAGCGGCGAGGGCAGCGCGCCGCGCCAGCCGCGGTCGGCGAGGTCGAATGCGCGCACGTCCACGCGCTTGCGGTACCGCTGCAGCGTCGTCTCCAGCCGAGTGCGCATGGCGGCCGAGCCATCGAGCGCCACGTAGCGGCAGCGCGGAAAGGCCTCCAGCACGGCGCGGGCCAGCACGCCGGCGCCGGCACCCAGCTCGGCCACCGTGAAGGCCTCGTCGGCGCGAGCGGGGATCAGGGCGCAGAGCGTGGCGATCTGCTCGTCGCGCGCCGGCACGAAGACCGCGCCGTCGTCGATGAACCGCAGCGAATCCGCTTCCGTCCAGCTCGGCTCCGCCGCCTTCGCCATCGCTCGCCTCCCCTGGTCCGCGCGCATATACTACGCGGCGGCTCCGCCGCCATGTCAGACACGCTCGAGCCCTCCGCCGGTGCGCGCGTGAAGGTCACGCTGGAAGAAGCCGGCCCCACGGCCGTGCCCGTTCTCCGGCGCATGATGCAGCTCTACCTGTACGACCTGGGCACGATCGACGGCTGGAACATCAGCGCCGAGGGGCTGTATGGCGGCGACCCCCAGAAGATCGAGCGATTCTGGACGGAGCGCGGGCGCCGCTCGTTCTTCATCCGGGCGGACGGGGCGCTGGCGGGCTTCGCGCTCATTCGCGACGAGGCGACCTACGCGGGCGCCGGCACGCACGAGGTCAGCGAGTTCTTCGTCCTGCGCAAGTTCCGCCGCCTGGGCGTCGGTGAGCAGGCGGCGCGCATGCTGTTCGACCTGGCGCCGGGCCCGTGGGAGCTCTCGCAGCTCGCCAGCAACGTCGGCGCGCAGGAGTTCTGGCGCCGGGTGATCGACCGCTACACGGACGGCAAGTTCAGCGAGACCGAGGAGTGGCACGACCACGACGGCTGGCCGTGGCACGGCCGCGTCCACCGCTTCGATGCGCCACGCCGGCGGCCATGAGCGCCGCGCACCCACTCGACCTGATCATCAAGCGCGTGCGCGCGGTGCGCCCGCGCCGGGCAGCGATCGACACGGTCGACCTCGGCGTGAAGGACGGCCGCTTCGCCCGCATCGCGCCTGATATCCCGGCGGCCGACGCCGCCGAGGTGTACGACGCGCGCGGGCAGCTCGGCTTCCCGGGCGTGGTGGACGCGCACACGCACGTGGGCATCTATGGGCCGCTCGCCGAGGACGCGGTCACGGAGAGCCGGGCCGCGGTGAGCGGCGGCGTGACCACGATGCTCACCTACTTCCGCACCGGCCAGTACTATCTGAACCGCGGCGGCGCCTGGGCCGACTTCTTTCCCGAGGTGCTGCGCCAGTCCCACGGCCGGTATCACTGCGATTACGCCTATCACCTGGCGCCCATCGCCGCTTCGCACATCGGCGAGATGGAGGCGCTGGCCCTGCGCCACGGCGTGCCCTCGTTCAAGATCTTCATGTTCTACGGCGGCTACGGCCTGCACGGTCAGGCCGGTCAGGACGAGCAGCGCCGCTTCCTCATGATCGGCTCCGAGGACAGCTACGATCTCGCCCACTTCGAGTTCATCCTGCGCGAGGCCGGCCGCATCCAGCGCGCGCATCCCGCGCTGGCGCCGTACGTGAGCGTGAGCCTGCACTGCGAGCTGGCCGACATCCTCAACGCCTACACACGGCTGGTGGCGGCGGACCCCGCGCTCACCGGCCTGCGCGCCTACAGCGCCGCCCGCCCGCCGCACAGCGAGGGGCTCGCCGTGTGGATCGCGGCCTATCTCGCCGCCGAGGCCGAAAGCCAGAACGTGAACCTGCTGCATCTGTCCTCGCGCAAGGCGCTGGAGGCCGCGCTGACCATGGCGCGCGTGTTCTCGCACGTGAGCTTCAAGCGCGAGATCACCGTGGGCCACCTGCTGCTCGACGTCGACGCGCCCTCCGGCGCCTTCGCCAAGGTGAATCCCCCGATCCGCCCGCGCGAGGACGTGGAGTTCCTCTGGCGCATGGTGCACGAGGGCCAGGTGGACTGGATCGTGAGCGACCACGCCTGCTGCGCGGAGGAAGTGAAGCAGGCGGGGCCGGCGGGCCGCGGCGACATCTGGCTCGCGAAGTCCGGCTTCGGCGGCACCGAGTACCTGCTGTCCGGCGTGTTCAGCGAGGGCCGCAAGCGCGGCTTGGCGCTCCACCGTATGGCCGAGCTCCTCGCCTTCAACCCGGCGCAGCGCTACGGCCTGCTGCACAAGGGCGACATCGAGGTCGGCTTCGACGCCGATCTCGCGATCCTCGATCCGGACCGCCGCTTCACCGTGCGCGCCGCCGAATCGCCATCCGCCCAGGGCTACACGCCGTTCGAGGGCCAGGAGCTGACCGGCCAGGTGACGGCGACATTCCTGCGCGGCGCGCTCGCGTGGGAGAACGGCCGCGCGGTGGGCCCGGCGCGCGGCAGGTACCTCGCCCGCCCCCAGTAAGACGACCACGCGCCATAGTTCCTGGCATCGCGCTTGCGTAGGTATGTCGTGATGCTCGTTGCCTGCAAGACCTGCGGCCTCGTCCAGCGCCTTCCGTCGGTACCGGTCGGAGCGCGGGCCGAATGCACGCGGTGCGGCTTCGTCATCCGGACGAACAAGCCGAACTCCCTCGGCCGTACAGCGGCGTTCACCCTGGCCGCACTCGTCTTCTACTGGCCCGCCAACGTTTATCCAATCCTGAGGATGGATCTCTACGGTGTGTACTCCGAGAACACCGCCCTGCAGGGCGCGCTGTCGCTCATGGAGCACGACGAGCGCCTGGTCGGCGTCATCGTGTTCCTGGCGAGCGTGCTGATTCCGCTGCTGAAGCTGCTGGGGCTGCTCTACCTGGTTGTCAGCACGCGATGGGGATCGGGCCGGCGGCCGCTTGCGCGGACGTGGATCCACCGGAGCATCGACGTCATCGGGCCCTGGGCGATGCTGGACGTCTTCCTGCTGGCGATCCTGGTCTCGCTCGTCAAGCTGGGCAAGCTGGCCACTGTCCTGCCCGGTCGTGGCCTCGTGGCCTTCACCGCCGTCGTCGTCTTCACGATCCTCGCCACGGCGAGCTTCGACCCGGTCCAGATCTGGGAACGGCCCGGGGAATCTGCGTGAGCGAGCCGTCCGAGATCGAGGACAGCCCGGCCACGCCGCCCCCGGTGCCGGAAGCGCGGATTCGCCGGCGGCACTGGGGACTGTCGGTCATCTGGGTGGTGCCGCTGGTCGCCGCCATCGTGGCCGGCTACCTCGTGTACGACCGCATGCAGCAGGTCGGGCCGACGATCACGATCGCGTTCAAGGAGGGCGGCGGTGTCAAGGCGGGGCAGACGGAGCTGCGCTATCGCGGCGTGCCCATCGGTGACGTCCAGGACATCGATCTCAGCCCAGACCACAGCCGCGTCCTCGTTCGCGTCCGGCTGCGCCGCTCTGCCGCTTCGATCGCGCGCGAGGGGGCGGTCTTCTGGATCGTGCGTCCTCAGCTCGGGCCGTCCTCCGTCACCGGGCTCAGCACGGTGCTGACGGGGCCGTACATCGAGGTGATCCCGGGCGAGGGCAAGGCCCGGACGTCGTTCATGGGCGTGGATCATCCCTCGCCCACGCTGAACCGCCACGGCGTGAGGTACGTGCTCGCGACGACGCACCTGAAATCGGTGCGCAACGGCACGCAGATCTACTACCGCGGCATCGAGGTCGGCAACGTGCTGGATTCGAAGCTGAACCGCGACGCGACGGCCGCGCACGTCGACATCTTCATCGATCAGCCGTACACGCGGCTGGTGCGCATCGGCTCGCGCTTCTGGTCGGTGAGCGGCGTCGACGTGCACGTCGGGCTCTTCAAGGGCCTCGACATCAGCCTGGAGTCGCTGCGCTCGCTCGTGCTCGGCGGGATCACGTTCGCGACCCCGGAGGGCAATGCCCCGCCCGCGCCCCCGGGCACGACCTTCGCGCTCCACGAGGACGCCGAGAAGGAGTGGCTCACGTGGATGCCGAAGATCGCGCTGCCCCAGACCGCGGGCGACTGACTAGCCCTGCTGGCGGATCACCGCCAGGAAGCGCTCGCCGAAGGTCTCGCTCTTCCACTCGCCCACGCCCTTGACCTCCAGCAGCGCCTCGCGCGTGCGGGGCTTGAGGCGCGCCATGTCGCGCAGCGAGGCGTCGCTGAAGACGAGGTACGGCGGCACGCCGCGCTCCTCCGCGATGCTCCGCCGCAACACCCGCAGCGCCTCGAAGAGCACGCGATCGTACCCGCCGGGATCGCCCGCCGGCCGCGTGCGGTCGGCCTCGGCGCGATCGCCCGCCGGCGCGGCGTCCGCCGCGGTGACCCGCACGGCGCCCGCGCTCGTGAGCGCCGGCGCCTCGCCTTCCCCGCGCAGGACAGCGCGTCCGCGCTCGGTCAGCGTGACGGTCGGGTACTCGTCGTCGGTGCGCGCCAGGAGCCCGTGGCCGAGGAGCTGGTCGATCCACGCGCGGACCTGGGCCTTCTTCTCGCCGCGCAGGGCGGCGTAGGCGCCGAGCCGGTCGTGGCCGAACTGCCCGATGCGGGCCGTGGCGGCTCCGGCGAGCACGTCGGCCACGTGCGTGGCGCCGAAGCGGCCGCGAAGCTCGCCGACGGCGCCGAGGATCTTGGCCGCCACGCCGGCGGTATCGCCGCCTTGCACGGTCTCGCCGAGACAGACGTCGCACGCTTCACAGCGCTCGCGCTCGTACGGCTGACCGAAGTACGTCACCAGCGCGCGGTGGCGGCAGACGGCGTCCTGGCAGAACGCGTACATCTCGCCGAGCTTTCGCAGCGCGCCGGGCGCGGCCTCGGCGCCCTCGGGCGACATGATCGACTTCCACAGGCCGTAGTCCGCGCCCGAGTGGAGTAGCAGGCACTCGGACTCGAGCCCGTCACGTCCGGCGCGTCCCGCTTCCTGCTGGTAGTGCTCCAGCGACTTCGGCATGCCGGTGTGAATGACGTAGCGCACGTTGGAGCGGTCGATGCCCATGCCAAAGGCGACCGTGGCCACCACGATGTCGGCACGCTCGTTGACGAAAGCCTCCTGGTTGGCCCGGCGCTCCCCGTCGTCGAGGCCGGCGTGATAGCGCACGGCGCGAAAGCCGCGGCGCACCAGCGCGGCGGCCAGATCCTCGACCTCGCTTCGGCGGATGCAGTAGACGATGCCCGCCTGATCGCGGTGACGCTGGATGGCGGCGACCACCTGGGCCAGGCGATCCGTGCGCGGGCGGACGCGGTAGATCAGGTTCGGGCGATCGAACGAGCCGACGAGGACCTTCGGCTCCTTCAGGCGCAGCTCGCTGACGATGTCGCCGCGGACCTGCGGCGTCGCGGTCGCCGTATACGCGTGCACGTTGACCGCGGGGAACGTATCGCGCAGCGCGCGAAGCTGCCGGTACTCCGGGCGGAAGTCGTGGCCCCACTGGCTGATGCAGTGGGCCTCGTCCACCGCGAAGAACGCGGGGGCGGCGCGCTGCAGACGCTCGAGGAAGCCGTCCATGACCAGACGCTCGGGCGCCAGGTAGAGGAGCTGGATGCCGCCGCCGGCGACCGCGCGCATGACGGCGCTGCGCTCCGCGGGGGTCTGGCTGCTGTTGAGCACCGCCGCCGGCACGCCCGCCTCGCGCAGGCCGTCGACCTGGTCCTTCATCAGCGCGATCAGCGGCGAGACGACGACGGCCAGGCGGCGCAGGTGTGCGGCGGGCGCCTGGTAACAGAGCGATTTGCCGCCGCCGGTCGGGAGCACCACGAGGGAGTCGCGGCCTTCGAGCACGCACGCGATGGCGGCTTCTTGCAGCGGGAGAAAGCGATCGTAGCCCCAGATGCGACGGACCGTCTCGTGCGGAAACTCAGTCTGGATGATGGCGCGATGATATCCGAGCGCGCGGAGCGCGCCTAGAGTGAAAAGGTCGATACACGCTCAGATCACGAGCGCGAGCTGCTCGGGCGCCGGCGGCGGCTCCAGCGGCCGCACGCGGCGGTCGGCCACGTCGAGCTCGCGGCGCAGCGCGGCCACGCGCGCCTTGAGGGGCTCGGACTCTTCCCTGGCCGGGTAGGCGCCGCGCCGGTAGATCTCCTCGTAGCGGGGCAGGAGCGCGGGCCAGTCGCGCGCGAGGTGCTCCAGGAAGTGCTCGCGCGTGCCGGGACGCAGGTGAAGGATGTTGCACCACACACCGGTGGCCCCGGCGTCGCGCGCCGCGCGCACGACGTCGGCCAGCAGGGCCGGATCGTCCGACAGACCCGGCAGGACGGGTGCCATGCCGACGCCCACATCGATCCCCGCGTCCACGAGCATCCGCAGCGCGCGCAGGCGCTGCCGCGGCGGCGCCGTGCCGGGCTCGGTCTTGCGCCAGATGTCGGGATCGAGCGTCGGGATCGAGAACGTCACGTCGACCTCCGCGCGCGGCGCCGCGTGCTGCAGGACGTCGATGTCGCGCACGATCATCGGCCCGCGCGTGATGATGCTGAACGGGTTGCGCGCGGCCGCGAACGCCTGGATGCAGCCGCGCGTGAGCCGGTACTTGCCCTCGGCGGGCTGGTAGGGATCGGTGGCGGCGCCGACCGCCACCAGCTCACGCTTCCAGCCCGGCCGCGCCAGCTCGGCCGCGAGCACCCGCGGAACGTTGACCTTCACGCGGATGGAGGTGCCGTAGCGATCGTCCGACGGGCGGTCGGCGCGCCGCTCGAAGGCGCGCACGTAGCAGAACGTGCAGCGGTGAACGCAGCCCATGTAGGGATTCAGCGACCACTTGAATCCCATCCCCTGCACGCGATTCAGGGCCGCGCGGCAGGGCTCCTCGCGGTACTCCACGGGCATGGACTTATACTATACATCCGTTGAGCCTGACGCAACTTCACCGGCGCGTGGGGTCCGGGGCCACGCGCACGAGCTGCTTGCCAAGGTTCTTGCCCGCCAGCAGGCCGATGAAAGCCTGCGGCGCGCTCTCCAGACCCTCGGCGATGTCCTCGTGATACTTGATCCGCCCCTCGCGCACCCAGGCGCTGGTGTCGCGCAGGAAGTGCGCGAGGCGATCGGTGTGGTCGCTGACGATGAAGCCCTGGATCTTCACGCGCATGCCGACGACGATCCCGAGGTTCGGGCCCGGGGGCAGCTCGGTCGCGCTGTACTGCGCAATGTGCCCGCAGAGGGGAATGCGCGCGAACGGATTGACCTGGGGCAGCACGGCCTTCAGCACATCGCCGCCGACGTTGTCGAAGTACACGTCGATGCCCTTGGGGCACTCGGCCTTGAGCGCGCCGAAGAGGTCGGACGAGCGATAGCTCACGCAGGCATCGAAGCCGAGCTCCTTCACCACGTAGGCGCATTTCTCCGGTGAGCCCGCCACGCCCACGGCGCGCGCACCCTTGAGCTTGGCCATCTGGCCGACCGCCGAGCCTACCGCGCCGGCGGCCGCGGAGACGACCACCGTCTCCCCTGCCTTCGGCTGGCCGATGTCGAGCAGGCCGACGTACGCGGTCATCCCCGGCATCCCGAGAATGCCGAGCGCCGTCGAGATCGGCGCGGCCTTCGGATCGAGCTTCAGCGGCCCGAACGGTCCGGGCTGCCCGCCGGCGCGGGCGACGTGATGCGTCTGCCAGCCGCCGTAACCCAGCACGAAGTCGCCGGCCCTGAAGTCCGGATGGCGCGAGTCGATCACCTCGCTCACCGTGCCGCCCACCATGACACCGCCGATCTCGACCGGCGCGGCGTAGGACCTCACGTCCTTCATCCGCCCGCGCATGTAGGGATCGAGCGAGAGCCAGATCGTCCGGCAGAGGATCTCTCCGTCGTTCGGCGAGGGAATGGGCGCCTCGGCGGTCTCGAAATCGCTGGGCCGGGGCTCGCCCGGAGGACGGCTCTTCAGCAGCACGCGACGGTTCGTCTCTGGCACGGTGTGAACCTCCGGGCGGGATTGTCGGCCACGGCCGGTCGCCTTGCAACCGTGGGGCCCCTCCGCTATCGTGCGGGCCATGAGCGTCACCGCCCGCCTCGCCGAGTTCATCATCAAGACCACCGCGCGCGACTGCCCCGACGCCGCCGTGACGCAGGTACGCCGCGCCGCCCTCGACACGCTGGGCGTCACGCTGGCGGGCGCCGCGGAGCCGTCCGCCGTCGCGGTGCGCGGGGTCGTGCGCGCCGAGGGCAGCACCCCGCTGTGCACGGTCATCGGCACGTCGCTGCGCGCGGCGCCCACGTGGGCGGCGCTGGCCAACGGCACCGCCGGCCACGCGCACGATTTCGACGACACGAACTTCGCGCTGATGGGCCACCCGAGCGCGCCGCTCCTCTCGGCCGCGCTCGCAGCGGCCGAGGCAGAGACGGCGAGCGGGCGCGATGTCGTGGTGGCGTACCTCGTGGGCTTCGAGATCTCCGCGGCGGTCGGCATCGCGCTCAACCCGGACCATTACACGCGCGGCTGGCACGCGACCTCGTCCATCGGCACGCTCGGCTGCGCGGCCGCCGCGGCAAAGCTCCTGGGCCTCGACGTTGACCAGACGCGCCATGCGCTCGGCGTGGCGGCCTCGCTGGCCTCGGGCCTCAAGGAGAACTTCGGCTCGATGACCAAGCCGTTCCACGCCGGGCACGCCGCGCGCAACGGCGTCTTCGCCGCGATGCTGGCGCGCGAGGGCTTCACCTCCTCCGACGCCGCGCTCGACGGGACGCAGGGCTATGCCGCCGCCTTCAGCCAGACCAAGCTCGGCGCCGGCGCGTTCGAGGCGCTCGGCCACGAGTGGCAGATCGTCGCCTCCGGCATCGCGGTGAAGCCGTATCCCTCGTGTGCGCTCACGCACTCGGCCATCGACGCGCTGCTGGCGCTGCGCGCCGAGCACGGGCTGGGCGCCGACCAGGTGGAGGACATCGAGGTCGGCGTCAATCACGTGGTGCCCGAGGTGCTGCGTCACAACCAGCCGGCCACGGGCCTGGAGAAGAAGTTCTCGATGCAGTTCTGCGCGGCCGAGGCGCTGGCCACCGGCCGCGTCGAGATCGCCTCGTTCGAGGAGGGCGCGACCGCCGCCGGCACGCGCCGTCTGATGGACCGCGTGCGCATGGTCGTGGACCCGACCCTGCCCGACGGACTCGAGCAGCACGCGTGGAGCCGGGTCACCGTGCGCCTGCGCGACGGCCGTACGCTGGCCTCGCCGCCGCGCGGCGCCTCCGGCCACCCCGATCAGCCGCTGACCGACGCGCAGCTGCGGGCGAAGTTCCTCGGCTGCGCGGCGCCGGTGCTCGGCGCCGGTGAGGCCGAGGGCGTGGCCGAGCAGCTGGCCCACCTCGAGGACGTGCCGGACATCCGCGCGCTGACGTCGCGCCTCGCCGCGACGCGAGAGTAACTGCGTGGCCGACGCCTGGGTGGCCACGGTCGGCCAGGGGCTGTGGCAGAGCGATGACTTCGATCGCTGGCGCCAGGTCCCCGGTGTGCCCCCCGACGCCCGCCTCTATGCGCTCGCACCCGGCGTCGCCGGCGGCGACGGCGCGATCTGGCGCCAGGGACGCGAACGGTGGCACCGTCGCGCGCTGCCGGATCCCGACGCCCAGGTGTGGTCGCTGGCGCTCGATCCGCGCGCGCCCGGAACGATCTATGCCGGCTGCCGGCCGCTGGCCCTGTGGCGCTCGCAGGACCACGGCGACACGTGGGAGACGCTGCCGCTGACGCTTCCGGCCGATGCGCCGCGCCCGCACACGCCGCGCGTCACCACGATGCTCATCGAGGACGGTGCTCTCTGGTGCGGCGTCGAGGTCGGCGGCGTCTTTCGCAGCGAGGACGGCGGCAAGCACTGGACGGCCGCGAACGGCGGACTGCCGTCGCTCGACATTCACGCGCTCCTGCGCGCCCGCGACGGCGCGCTGCTGGCTGCGCTGCCGACCGGCCTGGCC
>JBKPRI010000261.1:0-5423 GCA_046734515.1 Candidatus Methylomirabilota bacterium
CGCCTGGAGCGCGGCCTTGGCCTCGGGCGGCGGCACGGCGCGCGAGGCGGCGAGCACCGTGCGGGCCAGCGTCTCGCGCGACTCGCGCACGACGGCCTCGCAGCGCTCACACCCCTCGGCCAGATGCGCCTCGAACCGCGCGAGGTCGTCCCCGTCGAGCGCGCCGACGGAGTGCACGGCCGCGAGCGTCTCCCAGGTCTCGTGGTCGTTCATGTCGCTCGCGTCACCACCTCGCGGAGCCGCTCGAGTCCGAGCCGGATCCGCGTCTTGACCGTCCCGAGCGGCTGCTTCAATCGCTCGGCGATCTCGGTCTGCGTCAGCCCCGCATAATATGCGAGCTCGATCGCCTCGCGTTGCGCGTGCGGCAGCGTCTCCAGCGCCGTGCGGACCACCCCGCGGTCCTCGGCGCGCTCGGCAGCATCGCCGCCGGGCTCCGGCGGCGCGGGCGTGAGGGCCTCGTCCACCGGCGCCACGAACGTCTCGCCGCGCCGGCGCAGCGCACGGATGCGATCGATGGACCGCGTGCGCGCGCGCGTGATCATCCACGCCTCCGGGGTACCGCGCCGGGCATCGTAGGCGCCGGCGCCCCGCCACGCTTCCCAGAAGACGTCCTGCAGCACGTCGGCGGCATCGGTCCGATCACGCACGATCTTGAGGATGAGCGGGAACACCAGCGGGGCATACCGGTCGTAGAAGCGGCCGAACGCGTCGCGATCACCGGCGGCCATCCGCCGGATGAGATCCTCCCCCGCCGTGGTCATGACCGTCCCTGAGTATCACAGAGTGGGCGCATACGCCCGTTGCCCTGACTACGCACGAAGCCGACCGGAAGGATTTCACACGGCGGGACGACCGAGCTCACAGGTCGCGGTACTTGTCAGCCTCCATCAGCCGGGTCTTCGTCTCCTGCATGCTGCGCTGCTCGCGCTGGAGGGTCTCACCGCGCCCGGCTTCCGCGGCCGCCGCGCGCTCGTTCGCCATCGCGATCCACTGATCGATCGACTGTACCCACGCCTTGATCTGGTCTTCGCGGGCGGCGAGCACCATGTCGCGCTGGTGGAAGCTGACGAGACTCGGCATGCAAGTTCCGGCCAGCTCGCTCGGCGTGTTGAAAAACTTGAGCCACTCGCGCGAGGGGCTCGCGCTCAGCGGGATCGTCCAGCTGAACTCGCCGTTGCGCTCTCCGGTCGGCTGCGGCCCGCCGACCCGCTGAATCGAGATCGAGACGGGCATCAAGGCAGTGCCTCCCGGGGGATCGGCGTGCCGGTGATCGAGACGAGTCTCACCGCGGCCAGCGCGCGAATCACGATCCACGAGGGATCGAACTCGAGCCGTCCCGCGCTGAAGCGTGGGGAGCGCGGGTGGGCGTGGTGATTGTTGTGCAGGCTCTCGCCGCCCGTCAGCCACGCGAGCACGCGAGAGTTGAACGCGGTGTTGTTGAAGTTCTTCGCCCCACGCCAGTGACCGAGGCCGTTGATGGCCGGCGCCAGGACGAAGACGTAGAGCACGGCGTGCGCGCCGGCCGCGATGAGCCCCGGCACGAGCCCCACGAGCAGGCACAGGAGCGCCGTGCCCAGTCCCAGGCCGATCCAGCCGCGGGAGAAGACCGCGCGATCCAGCCCATCCGGGCGGATGTCGCTGGCGAACTTGCGGATCGTCTCGGGATCGCGGGCCTCCCGGGCGTAGTAGTAGGCGTTCAGGAACTGGACGTGCCACAGACCGCGCAGCGTCGGACTGTGGGGATCGCCCTCCCGATCGGTGAACGCGTGATGCTTGCGATGGACGGCCACCCACTCCCGTCGATCCTGGCCGGTCGTCAACCAGAGCACGGCCCGGAACAGCACGTCGATCGCCGGGTGAACGGCCAGCGACCGGTGCGCCAGGGCGCGGTGCAGATACAAGGACGTCGCGATGGCGGCGATCTGCGTCAGCCCGATCGCGATCAGCAGCCCAAGCCAGAACGCGCTCATCGCGCCCCCCGCGCGCTCACGGCGACGCCCATGAGGAGGCTGGCCAGCAGGCGTCCTCGCGTCGTCTCGGGCTCCGTGGCCGTCGCATCGTCTTGTGAGGCGTCCGCTCGCATGCGCTCCAGGAGTCCCGCGACCGACGTGGCGCCGAGAATGGCGTGGAACTGGCTTCGAAAGCTCGACACGAGGCTCGCGCTGTCGATCACGATGTCCTGGTTCACGCGGGCCCGGATGCGCGCGACCGAGCGGGTCACCATGTTCCCGAAGAGCCGGGTGAACTCCTCCTGCTCCCGCGGGGCGAATTCCTTCCAGTGCTGCGCGAGGACTCGCTGGGCGAGGTCGTCGGAATCGAGGTCGCCGACCGCGGACGGCGCCGCGACCAGCCTCGGCGCCGCGGTGGCGCCGCCGGCGAGGGACAGCGCGAGGAAGAGCATCACGATCACGGCCCCGAACAGCTCCATCACACTTCATCCTTCCGGGCCAGGATCGCGACGATCCTGACCAGATCAACGACCCCGAACGGCTTCCCACGTGGTAGTGCACGGACGCCGGCCAGACAGGACTCGGTATGTCTCAGGCTACTGCCCGGCCGGGGGGCGAGTCTGAGCAATACTGCACACTCCGGCGGAGAGGGCTCAGTCGTGCAGGACGATGTGGAGCAGCGAGCTATGGACCTCGAGCCCGCCGTTGTAGTCGACGAAGCCCAGCTTGCGGAACTTGTTCATGAAGAAGCTGATCCGCGACCGCGTGGTCCCGACCATCTCGGCGAGCATCTCCTGGCTGATCTTGGGTACGACGGGCTCGGGGCGTCCTTCCTTCGCAAAGTTCGCCAGGAGCAGGAGAATCCGCGCCAGCCGCTTCTCGCTGGAGTTGAAGAGCTGATCGACCAGGTCTTCCTCCATGCGAATGTTGCGCGACAGCAGATGCGTGGTGAACATCTCCGCGAACACGGGCTCCCGGTGGAGCGCCCGCACCATCGCCCCCTTCTCCAGCCGGACGACCGTACAGTCCGTGAGGGCCGTGGCCGTCGCCATGCGCAGCGGCTGACCCGCCAGACACCCCTCGCCGAAGAACTCGCCGGGCGAGAGGAGCGCGATGACCGCCTGCTTGCCCTGTCGGGACAGCACCGTGAGCTTGACCTTCCCGCGCTGGACGAAGAGCACGGCGTCCGCCGGGTCGCCCTGGGTGAAGATCACCGCGCCTTTTCGATGCTCGCGGAGCGTTCGTCCGGCGGGCAGCGCCGCCCGCAGCACCTTGTCGTCGAATGGAGCCCGTTTCACGGGTTTTTCGGTCGCCCGGCGCTTCCGTGTCATGCCACGCCCTCCCCCTCTCACCCCCGATTATCGCGCATGCCGGTGCTATGCTGAGGCGCCCATGAAGTGGGTGCCCGACACCACCGCCTACGACGAGACCTTCGATCGCGCGGCCGCCCCCCGCCCGCACTATCGGCCGCTGGTGGCCACCCTGGAGTCCTTCACGCAGGCCGAGATCGACCGGCGCGAGCGGCTGCAGAAGATCTCGCTGGTGGACCAGGGCATCACCTTCACCGTCTATGGCGAGAAGGACGGCATCGAGCGCATCTTCCCGTTCGACTTCGTGCCCCGTATCATCCCGGCCCGGGAGTGGGAGCGGATCGAGGCCGGCCTCGTGCAGCGTGTGCGCGCCCTGAACCTGTTCATCAGCGACGTCTACCAGGACCAGCGCTGCCTGAAAGACGGGGTGATCCCGCCGGAGCTGGTCCTCTCGCGGCGCGAGTACAAGCGCGAGCTGCTGCGGGTGACGCCGCCGCGGCAGATCTACACGCACGTGGTCGGCACCGACATCATTCGCAACGACCGCGGCGAATACCTGATCCTCGAGGACAACTGCCGCTGCCCGAGCGGCGTGTCGTACGTGCTGGAGAACCGCAACCTCCTGCACCGGGTCTTCCCCGAGTTCTTCACGCGCTACCCCGTGCGTCCGGTGCGCGAGTATCCCCGCCTGCTGCTCGACACCCTGCTGTGGGCGGCGCCGCGCGCCAGCGAGAACCCGGTGGCCGTCGTGCTCACGCCGGGCATCCACAACTCGGCGTACTTCGAGCACTCGTTCCTGGCCCGCGAGATGGGCGCCTACCTCGTGGAGGGCCGTGATCTCATCGTCGAGGACAGCTACGTCTACATGCGCACGACCGTCGGCCGCCAGCGCGTGGACGTCATCTACCGCCGCGTGGACGAGGATTTCCTGGACCCGCTCACCTTCCGGCGCGACAGCATGCTGGGCGTGCCCGGCCTGGTGAACGTCTACCGCGAGGGCAACGTGGCCATCGCCAACGCGCCCGGCGCCGGTGTGGCCGACGACAAGGCGGTCTACGCCTACATGCCGGCGCTCATCAAGTACTACCTCGGCGAGGATGCGCTGCTCGGCCAGGTGCCCACCTACGTCGGACTGCGCAAGGACGACTTCGCCTATATGCGCGAGCACCTCGGCGAGCTGGTGGTCAAGACCACCGGCGATTCCGGCGGCTACAACATGCTGATGGGCCCGTTCGCCGCGAAGAAGGAGATCGAGGCGTACCTGGCCCAGATGAAGAAGGCGCCGGGCGGGTACGTCGCCCAGCCGCTGATCGAGCTCTCGTCGCACCCGACGTACGTGAGCGGCCGCTTCGAGCCGCGCCGCATCGACCTGCGCCCGTTCATCCTCTATGGCGAGAACATCCGCGTGCTGCCGGGCGGCCTCACGCGCGTGGCGCTTCGCGAGGGCTCGTACGTCGTCAACTCCTCCCAGGGCGGCGGCAGCAAGGACACCTGGGTGCTGGCTCCCCGCGGCAGCTGATGCTGTCGCGCGTCGCCGACGCGGTGTACTGGATGGGGCGCTATCTCGAGCGCTCCGAGAACATCACGCGCCTGCTGCTGGTCACCGAGGACTTCTCCACCGAGACCCAGGGGCTGGCCGAGCAGGTGGCGCACTCGGCGTGGAAGGACCTGCTGGCGATCTTCCCGGCGGCCCAGGTGGCGCCGCCGGTCTCGGCCTTCGCGCCGATGTCGCAGGGCTATCTCGTCGGCTTCTTCCTCGATCCGTCGAATCCCTATTCCGTCCACTACTCGCTGCGCAAGGCGCGCGAGAACGCGCGCTCGGTGCGGGAGGCGCTCACGGTCGAGGCCTTCCTGGCCATCAACGAGACGTTTCGCGCGCTGGACGGCTACGCGCGCCGCGGCCTCACCGATCCGCCGGCGCTGCGCGATGCGCTCGGCGCCACGCACAAGGGCCTCTTCGCCACCATCGGGGCCATCGAGCACACGTTCACCCGGGACGAGAGCTGGCTCTTCCTGAAGCTCGGCGAGTCGCTGGAGCGCACCTATCGCACGGCACTGGTGCTGCGCGCCAAGCTGCCGGCCCTCGGCGCCGCCGAGCCGCGCGCGGACGTGGCGCTCTACTACACGCAGTGGCGCACGCTGCTGCGCGCGCTGGGCTCGCTCG
>JBKPRI010000262.1:0-3953 GCA_046734515.1 Candidatus Methylomirabilota bacterium
GACTCCACCTATGCGCTGACGCGGGCCTTCTCCTCGTGGCGCTTGTTTGGCGTTGCGGGAAATGGGTCGGCGGCCCCACCCCGTCGCCGCCCGCCCCGACGCCCTACCGTTCGCGTCACGAACGGCGGATCGGCGGCAGCCGCGGATTCCCCTGTTCGAACACCCGAATTCTTGTCGCGCTCAGTCCCGACCACGGTGAAGACACACGCGTGGCGGCGGGCGCCTCACGGTCGAGGGGCTAGCTAGCGGGGGCGGGGGGGTGTGGGGGGTGGGGTGGGGGTGGAGTCGGGGGATTCGGTGATTTTGAGCTGGACGGTCTTGCGGTCGCGCTTGCGGATGAATTCCAGGGGGACGGTGGTGTTGGGCTCGGCGTCGGAGGACAGGCGCTGGAGGTGGTGGTAGTCGTCGACGGCCGTGCCGCCGAACTTCACGATGACGTCGTTCGCCTGGAGGCCCGCGACCTCGGCCGGGCTGCCGGGGTGGACGCGGGCCACGATGGCGCCGCGGGTGTCGGGCAGGCCGAGTGACTGGGCCAGCTCCGTGGTGATCGGCTGGAGCGACACGCCGATCCAGCCCCGCATGACCTTGCCGCGATCGATGAGCTGCGACGTCACCCGCTTGGCCATGTTCGCCGGGATGGCGAAGCCGATGCCCTGCCCGGTCGCCACGATCGCCGTGTTGATCCCGATCACCTCGCCCTTGAGGTTCACCAGCGGCCCGCCGGAATTGCCCGGGTTGATCGAGGCGTCGGTCTGGATGAAGTTCTCGTAGGTCGCGATGCCGACGTCGGAGCGGCCGGTGGCACTCACCACGCCCACGGTCACCGTCTGGTCGAGGCCGAACGGGTTACCAATGGCGATGGCCCACTCGCCGACGCGCAGGGTGTCGGAGTCGGCCAGCGCCGCCACGCGCACGTCGTTGCCCGGCTGGAACTTCACGATGGCGAGGTCCGTCTTGGCGTCGGTGCCGACGATGCGCCCCTGGATCTCCTGCTTGGAGGACAGCTTGACCGTCACGCTGTCGGCGCCCCGGATCACGTGGAAGTTCGTCAGCACATAGCCGCGCTTGTCGATGATGACGCCCGAGCCGAGGCCCGGCTGCCGGAACTCCTCGCGCCGGCCTGGTCCCCCGTGGCCGAAGAACTGGTCGAAGAAGTCCTTGAAGAACGGATCGTCGGTGCCCGGTCCCGGCACGACAGGGGCCCGGCGCGTTCGGGAGACCTGCACCGTGCCGATGTTGACGACTGCGGGGCGCACCCGCTCGGCCACGGTGACGAACGCCGCCTGCAGAGCGTCCGCGGCGGCGATGGGGCCTCCGCCGGCCGCTGCCGGCCCGCGCCCCCGGGGCCCCTGGCTCCAGCCGTACGCCCCAAACCCTAGCCCGGCGAGCGCGAAAAGTAGGCCCGCAGCGAGAACGAGGCGGGCAGCCTGGGGGGTCATTTGCCGATCTCCGGGCGCGAAACTATTGCAAAACTACGCAAAAAGTTGGCCTTTTTCCTTGACGCTCTGAACGTGAAAAAGGGACAATACGCCATTGCGCCGGATCCGTCCAGTGACAAGAGATAAAAGCCTGATTTGTCGGACCTTAAGCCTGATGCTCGTCGTCTGCCTGCTCGCGCCCAGCGTCACGCTCGCTCAGCAGCCGGGGACGGGTCCCCTGCCGCCGCCGCCTCAGCAACAGCAACTGCCGCAGGCACCGCCGACGCCCTTTCCAACCGCGCCGGGTGCCAGACCGTCGCTCCAGCTCGGCCTCGTTCCGCTGCGGAGCGTCGCCGGTCCGGACTATCGCCTGGGTAACGGCGACGTGCTCGACGTCCAGATCGCGGGTCGCCTCGACGTCTCCCGTGTCCAGGTCATCGTAGACCCCGAGGGTAACGTCAACATCCCGCCACTCGGCTCCATCGAGGTCGGGGGAATGACGCTGCTCGAGGCCAACCGCAAGGTCAGCGACCGGGCCCGCGGCCTCCTGCGCTTCGCCGACGTGAGCATCACCGTGTCCTCGCCGCGCGTGTTCGACGTGACCGTTTCGGGCGAGGTGGAGCGGCCCGGCACGCTCCAGGCGCAGGCGACGCAGCGGCTGCACGAGCTGGTGCTCAACGCCGGCGGCATCACGCCGCGCGGAAGCGCGCGCCACGTTGACGTGACCGCGGGCGGGAGCACGCGCCAGGTCGATCTCCTGCGCTTCGAGCTCGGTGGCGACGTCAGCCAGAATCCCTACGTGGTGGACAACATGCGCGTGCACGTCCCGGCGCGCGGGCCGGCGATCACGCTGGCCGGCGCGGTGCGGCGTCCGGGCGACTACGAGCTGGGCCCCGACGCCTCGCTCCGCGAGCTCCTCGCGCTCACCGGCGGCCTGGCCCCGGGCGGGGCGGGCTCGGACGCGCGGCTGACGCGCGTCGGTCCGGATGGCCGCAAGGAGACCGTGTCGGTCGACCTGCGCAAGGCGCTGGCGCCGCCCGCCGACGTGCCGCTGCAGTCCGGCGATCAGATCTTCGTGCCGCCGCTGAGCGTGCTGCAGGACGTGGTCGAGGTCCGCGGCGCGTTCCTCGGCGTGGCCGACACCAGCAAGACGCAGACGGCGGGCAAGGCGACCGTCGTGCAGCGCTTCGAGCTGGCCCAGGGCGAGCGGGTGCGCGACATCGTGGTCAAGGCCGGCGGCGCCGCCGCCTACGCCGACCTCCGCATGGCCTTCATCGACCGCTCGGCACAGAGCGGACCGCGCCAGCGCGTGCCGATCGATCTGCATCGTCTCCTCGTCGAGAAGGACGAGATGCAGAACGTCGCGCTGCAGAACGGCGACATCTTCACGCTGCCGGTCATCGAGGACAAGGTGTACGTGGTCGGAGAGGTGAAGGCGCCGGGCGCCCAGGACTTCCGTCCGGACCTCACGCCGCGCGAGTACCTGGCGCTCGCCGGCGGTCCCAGCAACCGCGCGAAGCTCACGAACACGACGGTGACGTTCCGCAACGGACGCACCTACGCGATGGCGGAGGCGCCGCCGCTCGAAGCCGGCGCGGTGGTCACGGTGCCCGAGGTCGCGGTCAAGTGGTACCAGGACTACCTGCTGATCGCCCAGACGCTGGCCAGCATCCTCACGGCGTACACGGGCATCTTCGTGCTCTTCAACGGGCCGCTGAACAACAACTGACCATGTACGAGGCGTACTGGCAGCTCAGTGAACCGCCGTTCGACAACTCGCCGAACCCGAAATTCTTCTACCTGTCGCCCGAGCACGAGGAAGCGCTGGTGCGGCTGGTCTACACCGTGCGCCACCGCAAGGGCTGCGGCATGCTCACCGGCGAGTACGGCTGCGGCAAGACCACGCTGTCGCGCGCCCTCATCCAGCGGCTGGAGGCCGAGCGCTACGAGATCGGCCTGCTGACCAATCCGAGCTGGAACAGCGTCGACTTCCTGCGCGAGACGCTGTACCAGCTCGGGCAGGAGTCCAGCGAGCGCAGCAAGCCCGAGCTGCTGCACCAGCTCTACGACGTGTTCTTCCGCAACTTCCGCGAGGGGCGCGACACCGTCGTCATCGTGGACGAGGCGCAGCTGATCGACGACGACGCGGTCTTCGAGGAGCTGCGCCTGCTGATGAACTTCCAGACGGACGACCGCTTCCTGGTGACGATGCTCCTGATCGGCTCCCCGGAGCTGTCGGCCAAGGTGCGGCGGCTCAAGCACCTCGACCAGCGCATCAGCATCCGCTATCACCTGAACACGCTCGACGCCGCGCACACCGCCGCCTACATCGCGCACCGGCTGGCCATGGCCGGGCGGCCGGCGCCGATCTTCACCGAGGAAGCGATCAAGCTGATCTTCGACTTCACGCGCGGCACGCCGCGCGAGATCAACAACCTCTGCGACGTGGCGCTGCTGGTCGGCTACACCAAGCGCGCCAAGGAGATCAGCGAGAAGACGGTGGCCGAGGTCATCAAGGACATGGTGGGCGTGTCC
>JBKPRI010000263.1:0-11939 GCA_046734515.1 Candidatus Methylomirabilota bacterium
GGCGTCCTTGATGGCCTTGGCCGCGCCCTCGCGGATGAGGTTGCCGTGCTCGATCGAGCGCACGCCGGCCTCGATGGCCCGGCGCACGGCGGTGTCCGAGTAGGCGTGGCTGAGCACGTACTTGCCGACCGCCTGCGCCTCCTCGACGGCGGCCCGCATCTCGGCCACCGTGTACTGCGTGGTGTCGAGCTCGTCCGAGGGCGACATGGCGCCGCCCGAGGCCATGATCTTGATCTGGTCCACGTCGCGGCGAATGTTCTCGCGCGCGGCGCGGCGCACCTCGTCGGGCCCGTCGGCGATGAAGCCGATCATGCCCACGCAGCAGTCGATCGGATCGCTCCACTCCGAGCGACGCCGCTTGTCGCCGTGGCCGCCGGTCTGCGAGATGTAGCGGCCGGAGACCAGCAGGCGAGGGCCGACGAAATGGCCCTCCTCCAGTACCATGCGAAAGCCATAGTCGGCGCCGCCGGCATCACGCACCGTCGTGAAGCCCTGCATCAGGCACTCTTCCGCGCGCTTCATCGCGCGGGCGGCGATGTAGGACGGCGGGTAGTAGCGGTGCTGGTCGGTGATGTTCTCGGTCACCGCGCAGATGTGCACGTGGGCGTCCGTAAGGCCGGGCATCAGCGTCATGCCCTTGCAGTCGAGCGTGGTGACGCGGCCCGGCTGCGCCCCCACCTTGCCGTTGCGCAGCACGTCCTTGATGCGCTCGTCCTCGACGACGACCGCCGCGCCCTCGACGGGCTCGGCCCCGGTGCAATCGATCAGGCGCGCGTTGGTGAAGACGGTGATGGCCATGGAGGTCGCTCCTCCTCTACCGCGCCACGACCTTGGCGTCGTACATCCAGACCTTCTCGTCGGCGCGCGGTGTCCACTCGATCGACTGGGCCACGCCGTAGAGGTCGTGCTGCTGCCACAGGAACACCCAGGGCGCCTCGTCGTGGACCGTCTTCTGGAGGTCGGCATAGGCGGCCGCGCGGGCCTTGGCGTCCACCACGGTGACGGCGCGGGCGATCTTGTCGTCGATCACCTTGTTGTTGCCGTACGAGGAGTACGTCGCCTCGGCTTTGAACAGCGGCTCGATCGTGCCCTGCCCGTGCAGCGCGGGACCCCAGCCGAGGAAGAACATATCGCCGGTGTTACGGTTCTTGATCTTGTCCAGGTGCGTTCCCCACTCGTTGACCACCACGTTGGTGTTGATGCCGAGCTTCTGCAGCTGCGCGCCGATCGCGAGGGAGACGTCCTTGTCCAGCGGATACCGGCCGGACGGGGTGTCCAGCGTCAACGAGAGCTTGGCTGGGTCCACCCCGGCTTCCTTGAAGAGGGCCTGCGCCCGCGCGGGGTCGTGCTTGTAGCAGTCCACCGGCGCGTAGTCCACGTTGGCCGGCGCCAGCGGGCCGCACATCTTCGTCGCGCGGCCCTTGAGCACCTGGGCGATCAGCTCGTCCACGTTGACGGCATGGTTCATGGCCCGCCGCACCCGCACGTCCTGCATCGGGCCTGGCTTGAGGTTCACCAGCGCGAGATAGTTGATCCGGGACGACACGGTCGCACGCACCTTGGCGCGCCCGCTGCGCTCGACGGCCTCCACGGCCTGCGGCGGCACGTCCTTCATGATGTCGATCTCGCCCGAGAGCAGGGCGGCCATGCGCGCGCTGAACTCCGGGATGAAGCGGAACGTCACGCGGCTCACGTCGGCCGGGCCCTGCCAGTAATCGGGGTTGCGCTCGAGCACGAGCCGCTCGTCGCGCTTCCACTCGACGAACTTGAACGGCCCGGTGCCGATCGGCCGTTCGGCCAGCTTCTGAGGACCGAGCTCCTTGAGCGCCTTGGCCGGCATGATCAGCAGGTCGGTGAGCGCGGCGTGGTCCAGCGTGCTCGGGTACGGCTTGTCGGTGACCAGCCGCACCGTGTAGTCGTTGACGATCTGCACTTCCTTGAGCGGCTTCCAGTAGGCGGCCGTCGCGTAATGGCTCTTCGTGGCCGGATCCAGCATGTAGTCGAACGTCGCCTTGACGGATTCGGCCGTGAACGGCTCGCCATTGTGGAACTTGACACCCTTGCGCAGCGCGAACTCCCAGGTGGTGTCGTTGACGACCTTCCACGAGGTGGCCAGCATGGGCTTCGGCTTGAGCGTCTTGGCGTCACGGTCGAGCAGGCGATCGTAGATGTGCTCGAGCATGTTGTTGGTCGTCCAGTCGACGATCGTCACCGCCAGCATCGTGCGCGGCTCGGCGCCGAGGCCGACCACGACTTCCTTGGTCTTCACGCGGTCCTGGGCGTGGGCGGCCGGCGCGGCGGCGACGGCCGCGACGACGGCGAGCGCGAGGGCGACAACGGCGAGCGGGCGACGGCGCATGACGGCCTCCTGGGCGCGGCGTTTCATCGGAGGCTGCAGTGTAACGCGGCGCTCGCGACAGTCCAACGACTGACAGATCCGGTCAACTCGTCGCGCCGGACTGTCACGACTCGCCGGGACAACGTGATTCTCCGCGTACTTAGGGCTGGCACCCCCCGTGCACCTCATGCCGCCCGGACGCAACCACCTTGGAGGAGGGGACACCGATGAAATCGACGCTGCTCGCGCTGTCGCTGCTGGCGGTGCTGCTCGGACTCACCGCGTGCGCCAAGTACCCCGTGGTCGTCGGTTCCGGCATGGCGGCTCCGACGCCGACCGCCGCCGCGCCCAGCCAGCGGTAGTCCACGATTCGATGGGGGGCCAGCAATGGCCCCCCATCTAGACGCGCAGCTTCGGATCCAGCGTGTCGCGCAGCCAGTCGCCGAGCAGGTTCACGCCCAGCGCGGTCAGCGCGAGCGCGCCGCCCGGAAACGCGGCCAGCCACCACGCCACGTAGAGATAATCGCGGCTCTCGCTCAGCATGCTGCCCCACGCCGGCGTGGGTGGCTGCACGCCGAAGCCCAGGAAGCTGATGGCCGCCTCGGCCACGATGAACTGCGAGAACTGCAGGCTCGCCACCACGATGATGGAGGGCGCCACGTTGGGCAGCACGTGGCGGAACAGCAGACGCGCGCGTCCCACGCCGAGCGCGGCCGCCGCCTGCACGAAGTCGCGCTGCTTCACCGAGAGCACCTCGCCCCGCACGACGCGCGCGTAGACGACCCAGCCGGCCGCCGACAGGCTCAGGATGATGTTGCGCAGCCCGAGGCCCACGATGGCGTTGATGGTGAGGGCCAGCAGGATGAACGGAAAGGACAGCTGCACGTCGGCGATGCGCATCAGCACCGCGGAGGGCCAGCGCTCGACGAAGCCGGCCAGCAGCCCGAGCAGGCCGCCCACCACCGCTGTCGCCAGCACCGTGCACACGCCGATGAAGAGCGCCAGGCGGGCGCCGTGGAGCACGCGGGCGAGAAGATCGCGCCCGAGCTGATCGGTGCCGAGCGGATGGCCCGGCGTGCCCGGCGGCTTGAGGCTCGCCACGAAGTCGGCCAGCAGCGGATCGTGCGTAGTGAGCCACGGTGCGGCGAGCGCGGCCACGATGGCCATCACTGTGAGCCCGAGCCCCAGCCACTTCTTCATGGGAGCGGGTGCCGTGAGGCCGGCTCACGACGTGGGTGGCCTGTTCGAGAAGGGGGCCGGCTCCGTCTGCCTATCACGCGCGGACTCGCACGCGGGGGTCGAGCCAGCCGTAGGCGAGGTCGACGGCGAGGTTCATCAGCGTGTAGACGATCGAGGTGAAGGACACCGCGGCCATCACCACGGGGAAGTCGCGATTGAGCAGCGCCTGCACGGTGAGGCGGCCCAGGCCGGGCCACGCGAAGATCGTCTCCGTCACCACGGCGCCGCCGAGCAGCTGGCCCGCCTCCAGCCCGGCCAGCGTCACGATCGGAATCGCCGCGTTGCGGAGCGTGTGCTTGCCGATCACGCGCCCTTCGGCGAGGCCCTTCGCGCGGGCGGTCTTCACGTACTCCTCGCCCAGCACGTCGAGCACGGCGGAGCGGGTCAGCCGGGCCACGCGCGCGGAGAAGAACGCCGCCAGCACCACCGAGGGCATCACCAGATGCGCGAGCGACCCGGTGCCGCCGGTCGGCAGCCACCGCAGATGGACGGCGAAGAGGTAGATGAGCATCAGCCCCAGCCAGAATCCCGGGATGGCCTGCCCGAGCACCATGGCGACGGTCCCGACGTGATCCACCATCGTGTCGCGCCGGACGGCGGTCAGCAGGCCGAGCGGCACCGCCATCAGCAGCGTCAGCGCGATCGACGTGGCGGCCAGCGTCAACGTGGCGGGCAGCCGTTCGAGCACGAGCCCGAGCGCGTCGCGGCGGTACCGCAGCGACTGGCCGAAGTCGCCCTGGAGCGCGCCGCGCATGAAGCGCGCGTACTGCACGAGGACGGGATCGTTGAAGCCCAGCTGCTGGCGAATCGCGTTCACGTCCTTGGCCTGGATGTCCATCGGCAGGAAGAGCAGCACGGGGTCGCCGCCCAGCCGCACCATGCCGAACACGGCGGTGAGCGAGAGCACGACCACCAGCACCGCCTGGGCCAGGCGGGAGGCGACGTAGCGGCGCATCGCCTAGCGGCGGCCGGGGCGCGTGCGATAGCGCAGGTTCAGGAGCTCCACGCCCAGCGCGAACGCCATGGGGAAGTACACGTAGCCCTTGGGCAGGTGATGGCCGAAGCCGTCGGCGACCAGCACCACGCCGATGAGGATCAGGAACGACAGCGCCAGGATCTTCACGCTGGGGTGCCGCTCCACGAAGTTGCTCACCGCGTTCATGGCCACCAGCATCACCGCCATGGCGAGCACGATCGCCAGGACCATGATGGGAATGTCGTCGACCATGCCGACCGCGGTGATCACGGAGTCCAGCGAGAACACGATGTCGAGGAGCATGATCTGCACGATGACGCCGAGCATGCCGCGGTGACCTCCGCGCGCGTGCGCGTCCTCGTGGACGCCCTCGACCTTGGCGTAGATCTCCCACGTCGCCTTGGCCATCAGGAAGAGACCGCCGCCCAGGAGGATCAGGTCACGGCCGGCGAACCCGTGACCGGCGACGTGGAACATCGGCCGGGTGAGGCCCATGATCCACGACAGCGTGAGGAGCAGCAGCACGCGGGTGACGAGCGCCAGCCCGAGGCCGATGCGCCGGGCGAGCGGCTGCTGCGCGGGCGGCAGCCGGGCGCTGACGATCGCGATGAAGACCAGGTTGTCCACGCCGAGCACGATCTCGAGCGCGGTGAGCGTCGCGAGCGCGACGAGGCCATCGGAGGTGAGAAGAGCGCCCACGGATCAGACTAGCAGCGCGTCCAGTACCCCGGGACCCAGAGGGGCTGGTAGTACCCGCCCTCGTACCAGGCCTGCTGGTAGTGACCCTCGATCCACACGCCTTCCGTCGACCACTGGCCGGGCACGAACGCGTTGTACGCGTAGGACTCCGGCACCCACTGGTAATCCCAGTAGCCGTCCTGCCAGCAGCGGCCCGGAGACACCACGACGACCTGGGGCACGACCACCACGGACCCGTTGCCGTCGTGGCGCGCGCGCCGCTGTTCCTGCCGGTACTGCTCGCGGAAGTTGTCGACGTCGCGGAAGCGCCAGCCCGGACCCGAGAAGGCCCGGTCCGGCACGACGTGCTGGATGCGCCGGTCCCCGGCGTCCGCCGCGGCGAACGGCACGGCGAGCGCGGCGGCCAGCAGCGCGAGCACGAGCGCGACACGCATCCACGGCCTCCTGTCTGAGGACGGACGTTCGACGCCGGCGTGGCGCCGTCTATTCACCCGGCGACCGCCTCCAGCGTGCGGCGGTACCACGGTGCGTCGGGGAAGGTGATGGGCCGCACGGCGGGCAGCGTGACGCCGGCGCGGCGATAGGCCTCGATGAAGCCGCGCGCGGCGGCCGCGTCACCGATGCCCCCGAGGGCGTCGGCCAGCGCCGGGCTCACCGCGCCGTCGCGGTCGGAGGCGCGCAGCGCCTCGCCGAGACCGCTGCCCTCCATCATCGCGCGGTAGAACGGCAGCGCCACGTAGCGCGCCAGCTCGCCGCGGAAGGCGGTGAGCGCAGCCGCACGATCGTCCGTCACCGCCAGCGGCACCGCCGCGACGATCTCGAAGCCGTCCAGCGTCTTGCCCGCCCGGCGGCGCCCGCGCTCGATCGCGGGCCGCGCCACGTCGCGCACGTAGTCGGGCGAGGTCAGCCACAGGATGACGCCGTCGGCGATCTCGCCGGCCAGCTCGCACATCTTCGGGCCGAGCGCGGCCAGATAGATCGGGGGCGCCGGCGGCCGCGTGGGCAGCGCCAGGCTCCAGTGCGCGCGGTAGTGCTTGCCCTCGAAGTCGGCGCCGTTGCCGAGCGCGCCGCGCAGCACGGCGACGTACTCACGCATCACCGCGAGCGGCTCCTTGATCGGCACCCCGAGCATGGCGTCCATCGAGGCGCGGTGGCTCACGCCGAGGCCGAGCGTGAAGCGCCCGCGCACCTGCTCGTTGAGCGTCAGGGCGGCCTGCGCCATGACGACCGGGTGGCGCGGGTAGATCGGCACCACCCCGTTGCCGAGCCCGATGCGCGAGGTCGCCTGCCCGTAGGCGGCCAGCACCAGGAAGGAGTCGCGGCCGAGGCCGTGCGTGACCCACGCGCTCTCGTAGCCCAGGCTTTCGGCGCGCCGCACCACGTCGACCGCCGCCGCGAAATCGCCGCCGGGAGAGATGAAGGTGGCCAGTCTCATGGCGTGCGGACGCTGACCTCCATGCAGTCGTCGCCGAAGTCGTACTCGCGCGAGGCCCACCGGCCGGCGGGATCGCGCACGTATGCCAGGTACGACGCGAGATCCTTGCGGAACATGCCGGTGTTGTCGGCGATGACCACCGCGTCGGCCGTCAGCTTGGGCTCGACCTGGCGCAGGTAGTCCAGGTAATCCTCCTTGCGCGCGTCGATGAAGACGAGGTCGAAGCGTCCGGACAGCAGCGGGAGCGCGCGCAGCGCATCGCCGGTGACGACCTTCACGCGACCGGCCAGCCCGGCCTCGGCGACGTTGGCCTTCACGAGCATGGCCAGGAACTCGTTGGCCTCGATGGCCACGAGCTTCCCGCCGGGTGGCAGCGAGCCGGCGATGAGGATGGCCGAGTAGCCGAGCAGCGAGCCGATCTCGAGCGCGCGCGTCGGGCGATGGCGGTCGATCAGCCGCCGGATGACGCGGCCCTTGGCGCGGCCGACGTGCGGGATCAGCCAGAGGTTGGCCGCGCGATCCATCACCGAGAGCATCCGCTGCGCCTTCTTGGTCACGCGGGCGTCGTGCGAGCGACCACCGCGTCCGGCAGCGGATAGCGTCGCGTGGACGGGCCCGCCTTGATGATCTGGCCGGGCAGCGCGCGGCCGACGATCTGCTCGACGCGCTTGGAAACGGCGATGAGCTTCGCGAGGTCGATGCCGGTGTCCACGCGCATCGCGTGCAGGCAGTGCACGAGATCCTCCGTGCACACGTTGCCGGAGGCGCCCGGCGCGAACGGGCAGCCGCCGAGCCCGCCGATGGACGCGTCGAAGTTCGTCACGCCGCACGCCATCGCGGCCAGGATGTTGGGGATGGCCATCGCGCGGGTGTCGTGCGTGTGCAGCGTCCACTCGATGCCGGGGAAGCGCGGCATCAGCCGCTCGAGCACCTCGGTCACCTGGCGCGGATTCGCCATGCCCGTGGTGTCGGCCAACCCGATGCCGGCCGCGCCCAGGTCCACGAGCTGCGCGACCACGCGCTCGAGGTGGTCGACCGGCACGTCGCCCTCGAACGGGCAGCCGAACGAGGTCGAGATGCCGCAGTGCATCGCCACGCCGGCGCGCGCGGCAATCTGCCCCACCGCGCGCAGCTTGGCGATCGACTCGGCAATGCGCATGTTGACGTTGGCGAGGTTGTGGCTCTCGCTGGCCGACAGCACGGTGTGGATCACGGTCACGCCCGCGTCGACGGCGCGCGAGGCCCCCTTGTCGTTGGGGACGAGGGCCGCGTAGCGGGTGCCGGGCCGCCGGCGGATACCGGCCATCACCGCCTCGGCGTCGCGCAGCTGCGGCACCGCCTTGGGGCTGACGAAGGAGGTCACCTCGATGCGCGGCAGCCCGGCCTCGGTGAGCAGGTCGACGACCTCGATCTTCTGCTCGGTCGGGATGAACTCGGACTCGATCTGGAAGCCGTCCCGGGTGCCGACTTCACACAGCGTGACACGCTCCGGCAACCGCATGATAATCCCCCCTGGCGGGCTCACTCTAGCACGGGCGCCGGAACCGTTATCGCAGCCGAGGCATCTCAACGCATGGAGGCTCATTCCATGACCACGCCGAACATCGGCATTCGCGACACCGATCGCCAGAGTGTCATCGCCATCCTCAATACGCTGCTGGCCGACGAGTACCTGCTGTACACCAAGACGCGCAACTACCACTGGAACGTGACCGGCCCGCAGTTCAACGACCTGCACAAGTTCTTCGAGGCGCAGTACGAGGCGCTGGACGACACCGTGGACGAGGTGGCCGAGCGGGCCCGCGCGCTGGGCGGCCGCGCCGCCGGCAGCCTGGAGGAGTTCAAGAAGCTGGCCCGCCTCGGCGAGGACGTCGTCGGCAAGGTGCCGGCCGCGCGTGACATGCTGGCCAGCCTGCTGGCCGACCACGAGGCGCTGACCCGCTCGCTGCGCGCCGACGTGGACACCGTGACCGACAAGCACAAGGACACCGGCACCGCGGACTTCCTCACCGGGCTGCTGGAGCAGCATGAAAAGTCCGCGTGGATGCTGCGGTCGTTCCTGGAGTAGCGCGCATCGCGGCGCCTCCGTCGATGCGTTGTCCCAATTGCTCAACGGAGCTTCCTGAGTCGGCCAAGTTCTGCCTGGAGTGCGGGCGTGACCTGCGCGGCCGCAGCGAGTTCGCCTCGCCGGCCGCCTACACGCCCAAGCATCTCGCCGAGCGCATCCTCACCTCGCGCAGCGCCCTGGAGGGCGAGCACAAGCAGGTGACGGTGCTCTTCTGCGACATTGCCAACTCCACGCCGCTGGCCGAGCGCGTGGGCCCCGAGCGCATGCACGCGCTGCTCAACGGGTTCTTCGAGCTGGCGCTGGCCGAGGTCCACAAGCTCGAGGGCACCATCAACCAGTTTCTCGGGGACGGCTTCATGGCGCTCTTCGGCGCGCCGCTCGCCCACGAGGACGACGCCCGCCGGGCGGTGCTGGCCGCCGTGCAGATCCGCCGCGCGCTCAAGGACCGCGCCTCCTACGCCGGGCTCGGCGGCGGCGCCGAGCTGACGCTGCGCATGGGACTCAACACGGGGCTCGTCGTCGTCGGCTCCATCGGCGACAACCTCCGCATGGACTACACCGCCGTCGGCGACACCACCAACGTCGCCGCGCGGCTCGAGCATGCCGCCGATCCCGGCGACATCCTGATCTCCGACGCCACCGCGCGGCTCGTGCGCGGGGAGGTGCGCCTGATGCCCGCCGGCGCGCTCACCGTCAAGGGCAAGGCGGATCCGGTGACCGCCTACAAGGTGCTCGGCAAGGCGCCGCGCCAATCCGCCTTCGAGCACGCCGCCGAGCGCGCGTACGGGCGCTTCGTCGGCCGCGAGCGCGAGCTGCAGCGGCTGGCCGAGCTGCTGGCCCGGGCGCAGAAGGGCGAGGGCGGGCTGGTGAGCATCGTCGGCGAGGCGGGCAGCGGCAAGTCGCGGCTGCTCTATGAGTTCCGCCGCTCGCTCGGCGCCACCGACGTCACCACGCTCGAGGCGCGCTGCCGCTCGTACGGCAGCACGATTCCCTACCTGCCGCTGCTCGATCTCGTCCGCGCCCAGTGCGGCATCGACGAGCGGGACCCGCCGAGCACCGTCACCACGCGGGTGCGCGTGGCGCTCACCGACCTCGGGATCGATGCCGACGAGCGCGCCGCGTTCGTCCTCAACCTGCTCGGGGTCAAGGAGGGGGCGGCCGCCGTCGAGGACATCCCGCAGGACGTCGTGCGGGCGCGCACGGTGGAGACGCTCTCGCGCATGCTGGTGGAGGCCGGCCGCCGGCGGCCGCTGCTCGTCGTCCTCGAGGACCTGCACTGGATCGACGCCGCCTCCGAGGATTACCTGAGCTCGCTGGTGGGCGAGCTCGATGAGGCCGCGGTGCTCCTCGTGGGCACGCACCGGCCCGACTGGACGCCCCGGTGGGCCAGCTCGGACCCGGAGTGCTTCACCGAGCTCGTGCTGCCCCGCCTGACCGACGACGAGAGTCTCTCGCTGGTGGCCGAGGTGGTGACGCGCACGCAGCTGTCCGAGAGCCTGGTGCGCGCGATCCTGGCCCGGGCCGACGGCAACCCGTTCTTCCTCGAGGAGCTGACGCGCGCGGTGTCCGATCACGACGGTCCCACGCCCGCCGGGAGCGTGCCCGACAGCCTGCGAGCGGTGCTGACGGCGCGCATCGACCGCCTGGCCGATGCGCCCAAGCGCGTGCTGCAGATGGCCGCCGTGCTCGGCCGCGAGTTCCCGCGAGCGCTGCTGGAGGCGATCTGGGACGGGCCCGGCTCGGTGGTCGCCCATCTCGCCGAGCTGACGCGCCTGGATTTCGTGCACGAGCAGGCGGCCGATCCCGAGCCGATCCACGCCTTCAACCACGCGCTCACGCAGGAGGTCGCCTACGAGAGCCTGCTCAGTGCGCCGCGCCAGGCGCTGCACGAGGCCGCCGCGCGTGCCATCGAGTCCGACTGCGCCGAGCGCGTGGAGCGCGGGTGGGAGCGCCTGGCCTATCACTGGACGCGCACCGCGCGCGCCGACAAGGCCGTCGAGGCGCTGCGGCGCGTGGCCGCGCGCGCGACCGCGACCTACGCGAACGCCGAGGCGCTCGCCGCCCTGCGCGACGCCGAGCGCCACGCCGCCACACTCGACGACGAACGGCTGATGCTGGAGCTGGCTCTCGAGCGTGCGCAGGTGCAGTTCCTGCTCGGGCAGCTCGCCGAGGCCGTCGCGGACCTGGAAGCGTTCGCCCCCGTGGTCCAGCGGCTGGCCGACCACTCGCTGACCGCGCAGTACCACTTCCGCCTCGCGACCGTCCGCGGGATGCTGGGTCAGACGGCGCGCGCCATCGAGCACGGCGAGCGCGCGCTGGCGGAGGCGGAGGCGGGCGGCGACGTCGCCACCGCCGGCAAGGCGCACTACACGCTCACCCGCGAGTCGTTCTGGAGCGGCGACTTCCAGCGTGGCATCGAGCACGGGCGCCAGGCGCTCGCGCTGCTGGAGCGGAGCGGCGAGCGGTGGTGGCTGGCCATGACGAACTGGATGCGCGCGCTCAACTACCTGCAGCTCGGGAACTTCGACGAGGCGCTGGAGTCGGCCGCCTTCGTGGCGGCGCTCGCCGACCGTCTCGGCGACGCGCGCCTGGCCAGCTACGCGGCGTGGGTGCGGGGCTGGGCCCAGACGTCGCGCGGCGAGTTCGCGGCGGGCATTGCCGCCGGCCAGCGCGCGGTGGAGCTGGCGCCCGACGAGCTGGCGCTGGCGCTGGCCGAGAGCTTCCTCGGCATCGGCTACGTCGAGCAGGGCGACACCGAGCGGGGATTGCCGTACCTCGAGCGCGCGGCCGAGAAGTACGCGCGCCTGCGCTTCCCGCAGCTCGAGGGCCTGCTGGTCATCTATCAGGCGCTGGGTCACCTGATGCGCGAGGACCGGGAGCGGGCGGCGGCACTGGTGGCGCGCGGGCTCGACATCGTGCGCGGGCTGCGCTTCGCCCCGGTCATCGTGCTGGCGCGCATGATCGAGGCCGCGCTGGCCCAGGCTCGCCAGGACTTCGCGCGCGCCGAGACGCTGCTGCAGGAAGCCCTGGCGCTGGCCGACGAACGCCACGCGCGCTACACCTCGGGCCGCGTGCACCTGGCGCTGGCACAGCTGGCGCAGGCGCGCGACGACCGGCCCGCGCTCACGCGCCACTTGACCGACGCCCGCGGGCGCTTCCTCGAGACGCGCGCGCCGGTGTGGGC
>JBKPRI010000264.1:0-3929 GCA_046734515.1 Candidatus Methylomirabilota bacterium
CCATGAGCCCCGACAACATCGTCCGGGTCTCCTATCCGCGCGATGCGCCGGCGGCCGGCGACAGCGCCGACAAGTACGTGCGCGCGCACGAGACGCTGGACGCCTGGCTGGCCGACGGTGTGTGGGCGCGCGAGGAGTGGCCGGCCATCTATCCCTACACGCAGACGTACCAGGTGGGCGGCCGCGAGGTGACGCGCGCCGGGTTCGTGGCGCTCGGCGAGGTGACTGACTACGCGCGGGGCGTCGTGCTGCCGCACGAGCGCACACACGCCGGGCCCAAGCGGGACCGCATGCAGCATCTCGAGACCACGGGTGCCGACATCGGGTTGATCTTCATGCTCACCGCCGACCCCGGCGGCGCCCTGCGGGAGGCAACCGCCGGCAGCGGCGCGCCGATCGCCGAGGCGCGCGACCTGCGCGGTGAGCTTCACCGCCTGTGGCGGATCACCGACGCCGAGCAGATCCGTAGCATCGAGGGGCTGATGGCGCCGAAGCCGGTGATCATCGCCGACGGCCACCACCGCTACGAGACGGCGGTCGAGTACCGGCGGCGCCATCCGGCGGCCGAGGACAAGCTGATGGCGTTCTTCACGCTCGAGGCGCCCGGGCTGACGATCTTCCCGAATCACCGGCTGGTGCACCACGTCGAGAACTTTTCCCTCGCCCGGTTCCTGGAAGACGCGCGCCGCTGGTTCGACGCGGAGCCACTGGCCGATCCGGCGGTGTTCCAGCCCACACCCTCGCGGCTGGCGGTGGTGGCCGGCCCCGCGGCCTTCGCGCTGACGCTGCGCCCGGACGCGGCGGCCTCGATCGCGTGGCCGGCCGGCACGTCGCCGGCCTGGCGCGCGCTCGCCGTGTCCGTGCTCCACGAAGGGCTGCTGCGCCCGCTGCTCGACATCGACGACGCCAAGCTGGACGCCCGCACGCACGTCGATTACACGGCGGACGCGGACGAGGCCGTGCACTGGGCACGCGAGGGACGCTATCAGGCCGCGTTCCTCATCGCCCCCACGACCCCGGACGAGCTGCAGGCCGTCGTGCGCGGCGGCGAGGTGCTGCCCCAGAAGTCCACCCACTTCTATCCCAAGCTGCTCGACGGGCTGGTATTTCACAGGCTCGGAGGGGAAGGGGGAACCCTCCCAGGGTTCCCCTGAGAAAGGGAACAATGCTGAAGCTGCGCAAGGTCGTGACGGTGGTCGAGGAAATCCTGAGCGACGGCGGGCGTGAAGCCAAGCGGCCGCTGCGCAAGGTCGCGGCGGTGGCGGTGCTCGAGAACCCGTTTGCCGGCCGCTTCGTCGACGACCTCACGCCGCTGGTCGATGCCGGCGAGGAGCTCGGCGCGCTGCTGGCGAAGAAGGCCACCGAGGCGCTCGGCGCCCCGGCCGAGTCGTTCGGCAAGGCGGCCATCGTCGGCGAGGGAGGCGAGTACGAGCACGCCGCCGCGCTGCTGCATCCCAAGCTCGGCGCCCCGCTGCGCGCGGCCGTCGGCGGGGGCAAGGCCATCATCCCGTCGGCCAAGAAGCTGGGCGGTCCCGGCACCGGCATCGACGTGCCGCTGCACTTCAAGGACGCCGCCTTCGTGCGCACGCACTACGACGCGATGGAAGTGCGGCTGCCCGACGCCCCCCGCGCCAACGAGATCGTGCTGGCCATCGTCGTCACCGACGGCGGCCGGCCGCATCCGCGCATCGGCGGGCTCACCAAGGACGAGGCGAAGAAAGAGGACGGGCTGCGGTAGAGGCCCAGAGGGAGGACGGCATGATGGCTCGGCGTGAGTTCCTCAAGACCGCGGCCGCCGCGGGGATGATGGCCATGGCCTCGCCCGCGCTCGCCCAGGGCAAGGTCAAGCCCGGCCCGCAGGACGTGCTGCTCGTCGTGGACGTGCAGAACTGCTTCGTGCCCGGCGGCAACCTGCCCGTGAAGGAAGGCGATCAGATCGTGCCGCTCATCAACCGGCTGGCCAAGGCCTTCGAGCACGTCGTGCTCACGCAGGACTGGCACACACCGGGCCACATCTCGTTCGCCTCCAGCCACGCCGGCAAGAAGCCGTTCGAGACAGTGTCGCTGCCGTACGGCACTCAGGTGCTGTGGCCCGATCACTGCGTGCAGGGCACCGCGGACGCCAACCTCCACCCGGCGCTCGCCATCCCGCACGCCGAGCTGATCATCCGCAAGGGCTATCGCCAGCAGATGGACTCGTACTCGGCGTTCTACGAGGCCGACGGCAAGACGCCGACGGGGCTCACCGGCTATCTCAAGGACCGCGGGCTGAAGAAGGTCTACCTCGTCGGGCTCGCCACCGATTTCTGCGTGGCGTGGTCGGCGCTGGACGCCCGCAAGGCCGGCTTCGAGGCGGCCGTGATCGAGGACGCCACGCGGGGCATCGACGCCGGCGGCTCGCTGGCCAAGGCGTGGCAGGACATGACCGGGGCCGGCGTGCAGCGCCTGCAGTCGGCCGCCATCGACTTTCCGGGAGCGTGAGGATGCAATACGGACTCAGGATCCCGAGCTTCGCCCTCGGACCGAAGACGGCGAAGCTCGACGCGATGGGCGCCTATCTCCGGCGCGCCGAGGATCTCGGCTTCGAGTCGGCCGTGACGATCGACCACCTGCTGCTCACGCCGCCGGCGTACGCGTGCACGTGGCTGGAGGCGATGACGATGCTGGCGGCGCTGGCCGGCGTCACGCGCACGATCAAGCTCGGGACGATGGTGCTGGTGCTGCCGCTGCGCAATCCCGTCTACTTCGCCAAGGAGTGGGCGACGCTCGACGTCCTCTCCGGCGGGCGCACCATCCTCGGGCTCGGCGTGGGCTGGCACGAGGAGGAGTTCGCCCTCATGGGCGTGCCGTACCGCGAGCGGGGCCCGCGCACGAGCGAGGCCATCGAGGCCGTCAAGGCGCTGTGGGCGGGAGACCACGTCACGTTCGAGGGCAAGTACTACCGCTTCCGCGACCTCACGATCGATCCCAAGCCCGTGCAGATGCCGCATCCGCCCATCTGGATCGGCGGCGGGACGCAGCCGAGCGAGAAGGTATACGGCCAGACGGTGCCCGACATCACGCCGGTGCTCAAGCGCATCGCGAAGTACGCCGACACGTGGGTGCCGCATTCCTCGTCCACGCCCGAGCAGGTGAAGGGCGACTGGGTGCGCGTGCAGCAGTATGCGCGGGAGTTCGGGCGCGATCCGGGCCGCATCGGGCGCGTGTACTCCAACTTCGTCTGGGTGCTCAAGCCCGGCGAGAAGCCGGAGTCGGCGGCATCGAAGTTCAAGGTGTACTCCGGCATGGATCTCGACTACTGGAAGACCTACTACCTCCTCGGCACCGCGCAGGAGGTGGCCGACCGCATCAGCGCGCGCATCGCCGCGCTCGACGGCGGCGTGGACCAGATCGTCCTCAACCCGCTGGACTGGAGCCCCGAGCAGCTCGAGCTCATCGCGGGCGAGGTGTTGCCGAAGGTCACTGGTTGATCCGCTACACGGGCGAGCGGCTCAAGCGACTCGAGGACCCGCGGCTGCTCCGCGGGCAGGGGCGGTATCTCGACGACCTCGTGCTCCCCCGCATGCTCGCGCTGGCCTTCGTGCGCAGCCCGTACGCCCACGCCGGGGTGGGTGCGATCGATGGGCGGGCGGCGCGTGCGCTCGCCGACGTGGCCGCGGTGATCACCGCCGCCGAGCTCCCGGATGTCGCGCCGCTGGCGCCGCGGCTGGGCGGCGAGGGATTCACGCCGAGTGCGTGGCCGGCCCTGGCCGCCGGCGAGGTGCGCTTCGCGGGCCAGGCGGTGGCGGCCGTGCTGGCGGCGACGGCTTCACGCTGAGCGCCTGGCCAGCGCTCGCCGACGGCGAGGTCCGCTTCACCGGCCAGGCGCTGGCGGCGGTGGTCGCCGCCACGCCGTATGCCGCCGCGGACGCTGCCGAGGCGGTCACGGT
>JBKPRI010000265.1:0-8068 GCA_046734515.1 Candidatus Methylomirabilota bacterium
GGTGGCGCCCGCCGTCGCCCACGGCGGCGCTTCCACGACGGCCTCATCGCCGTCCGTCCACGCGGTCGCGGCGTCGGTCGCTCGCCGGCAGGCGGGCGGCACCGCGGCGGTGATCGCGGCGACCGGCAGGCCGGAGGCCGCCGCCCACAGTCCGGTGCTCACCTGCGCACCCGCGCGATCGTTTCAGCCGAAGACGGAAAAAGAATTCCCTGTGGCAAGGCCGGCGCATTGCGAAGTCTGCGTCGTGTCTCACCGGCCCCAGCGGCACATCGCTTGCACCCCGTCCGGCGCCAAGTTTCTCGAGCGCGCGAGCAGCTCACCCTAGACAAGGAGCGTTCATGCCCACCTTCGGAAAGTGCGTATGGGACGGTTGCACCCGCCATGCAGAGAAAGAGGCGACCGGCGCGTGCCGGCCACACCACACACTCATCCGTGATGCGCGCTGCCAGAAGTGCCAGGCGCAGCTCACGAACCGCCACGAGCTCCAGACGCAATATTGCCGGCGCTGTTCCGTCGTGCGCGCTGCCTGAGCGCTCGCGAGCGTGTGCGGCATGCGACCCGTGCGTCTTGCCGTGGCACCGGCGTTGCAGCCGGAGAGTGACATGGCGGCCGAGTCCACCCCTCCCGAAGATCCCGCCGAGCCCGAGACATCGCCGCCTGCCGTGATGTACCAGTTCACGATCCTGCGTGGCATGGCGGTCGCGATGGTGATCGAGACGCGTGACTGGTATCTCGGACTCCTGCAGGCGGCGCTCGCGCGCGTGAGGCTGGACGGCCAGAACTGATCGGGGGCCGCGAGCGGACACGTGGTCCGCCCGCGGTACTCCCCTTGTTTCTTGCGCGACGCTACGGTCGCGCGCTCCGGCGTGCGCCGGAGCTTTCATTTACGATTGGTGGCGCCGAGCGTGGCGGCTAGCGCGCCTCGTCCGACGCGGCTCTGGGACCCGGTGGCGTGAGCTCCATTCGCACCCCCTTCGCTTCTGGTGTGCGGTTCCGCGGGACGGGATCCACGTCCCGTCACTCCCTCTCTACGCCTGCGACGAATCCCGGTCAAGCGCGCGTTTTCGCCTTGCGTGCCCGAATTCACGAGCCGCGCAGGCGCGGGTCGAGCACGTCACGCAGCGCGTCGCCGAGCATGTTGAACCCGAAGACCACGAGCGAGATGGCCACGCCGGGCCAGATCGCGATCCACGGCGCGCTGTACATGTACGTGCGTCCCGAGCCGGACAGCATCGAGCCCCACGACGGATGCGGTGGCGGCACGCCGTAGCCGAGAAACGAGAGCGCCGACTCGGCGAGGATGACGCCGCCCAGGCCGATGGTGGCGACGATCACGATGGTGGCCGCCACGTTGGGCAGCACGTGACGCAGGATCACACGCCCGTGGCCGGCGCCCATCGCGCGAGCCGCCTCGATGTAGGGATGCTCCACCACCGACAGCGTCGCGCTCCGGATCACGCGCGAGGTCGCGGCCGCAACCAGGATGGACAGCGCGAGGATGACGTTGAGCATCCCGGGACCCAGCACGGCGAGCAGCGACAGGATGATGATCAGGTACGGAAACGACTGCCACGCGTCGACGACCCGCTGCACGAGGATGTCGTAGCGTCCGCGGAAGTATCCGCTCGTGATGCCGATGAAGGCGGCCACGGCGTTGCCGAGCAACACGGTGAGGAACCCGACGGTCACCGACACCCGCGCGCCGTAGACGATGCGGCTCAGGATGTCGCGGCCCACGTTGTCGGTGCCGAGCAGGTACTCGCGCCCGGGCGGCTTGAGCCGGGCGCCGGGGAGCTGCTGATCGTAGGCGTAGGGCGCGATCCACTCGGCGAAGCCTGCCATCACCAGCAGGGCCAGCACGATGACGCCGCCCAGCGCGCCGAGCGGCTTGCGACGGCAGAAGCGGCCGAGGGCGGAGAGCGCACGCCGGAGCGGCCGCTCGGCTGCGGCCCGGTCGCGCCACTTGCGCTGCAGCGTCAGGTCCAGGGGGCGCGCCATCGTCAGTAGCGGATGCGCGGGTCGAGCCACGCGTAGACGAGGTCGACCAGCAGGTTGATGGTGACGACCGTGGTGACCACGACGAGGTTGATGCCCTGGATGGCGGGATAGTCGCGCTCGGTGATCGAGTCGAAGAGATACCGGCCCATGCCGGGCAGGCCGAAGATGGACTCGAAGATGACGGTGCCGCTCAGGATCTGCGCGACCTGGATGCCGAGGATCGTGACCACCGGGATCAGCGCGTTCTTGAGGCCGTGCTTGAGCACGACCCAGCGCTCCCGCAAGCCCTTGGCCCAGGCCGTGCGCACGTAATCCTGCCGCAGCACCTCGAGCAGCTGGGTGCGCGTCAGGCGCATGATCGAGGCCGCGGAGGCCACGCCGAGCAGGAAGCCCGGGAGCAAGAACTGCGTGACGTGGCGCCAGGGATCGGCGCCGAACGCCGTGTACTGGATGGACGGGCTCCAGCCGAGATAGATCGCGGGCAGCACCACCACCAGCGTGCCGAGCCAGAAGCCGGGCACGGCCAGCCCCAGGATGGCCGCGCTGCGCGCGACATAATCGCGAATGGTGTCGCGGCGCACCGCCGAGATGATGCCGATGGGCACGCCGAGCAGTACGGCCACCACCAGGGCGACGGCGCCGAGCTCCAGGCTCACCGGTAGCCGGTAGGTGAGCTCGCTGGTGATCGGGCGATTCGAGTAGAGCGAGCGGCCGAGATCGCCGGTGGCCGCGCGGCCGATCCACTCGAGGTACTGCCGGTAGATCGGACGATCGAGGCCGAGCTTCGCGCGCATCTCGGCGAGGTCCTTGGCGTACTGGTTCTCCTCCATCATCAAGGTCACGACGTCGCCCGGGATGAGCCGCGAGAGGGAAAAGACGATGACCGTCGCGAGCAGCAGCGACGGCAGGGCGATCAGCAACCGCTTGAGCGTGTACTTGCGCAGCACGGTCGATCGGGGGCCTGGCGTGCGCCCGGCCCCCGGCTCACCTTACCGGTCCCACCAGGCGGCCATCAGCCGGCCGCCGTAGTCGTAGCCGAGATTGGGGCCGAAGTTCTTCAGGGCCGGATCGAGCGCCGCGTAGTAGATCTGCGAGTTGATGCGCAGGTAGTAGACCTGCTTGGCGGCATGCCGTTGCGCATCGTGCACGAGCGCGCGACGCTTCTTCTCGTCGGGCGTACGGGTGGAGTTCAGGATCAGGTCGGTGAGGACCGGATCGTTGACGTGGCTCTGGTTCTTGGGTTCCTCCGGCAGGTACTGGGCCAGGAAGTTGTACGGATCGAGGGCCGGGAACTGCGGGCCCATCATCATGCCCTCGTACTTGCCCTGGTAGGCCGAGGCGAAGTAGGCCGCGTACGGCTTCTCGACCACGGTCACCTCGACGCCGACGTCCTTCCAGAACTTCACGGCCATCTGCACCGCGTCGATCAGCTCCTGCGACTGGTAGTTGTTGTACGTCAGCGTGGTGGCGAAGCCGTTGCCGTGCCCGGCCTCCTTGAGCAGGCGCTTGGCCTCCTTGGGGTTGTACTCGTAGAACTTCGCACCTTCGCCGAGCTGCTCGACGGGCAGCGCCCACGCCGCCAGCCCGGCGGCCACCGGTGGATTGCGCACCGAGCCCAGCGGCAGCGTCGCCTCGGCGATGCCCTTGAGATCGAGCGCCAGCGAGAGCGCCTGCCGAACGCGGATGTCCTTGAACGGCGCGGTGTCCACGCGCATGCCCACGTGGGTCATCACGTTGGATGGGAAGGTCACGATGCGGAGGTTCGGCCGCTTCTCGCGCGCGGTCTTGACGTCCTGGTGGCGCAGCATCATCCCCGGAAACTCAGGGCCGGCATCGAGCTGCCCGGTGATGAACGCGGCGAAGCGCGAGGCCGGATCCGGGAAGTCGATGGCCTCCACGCGCTCGATGTAGGGCGCCCCCTTGACGAAGTACTCCGGATTGCGGACGAAGGTCGTCTTGACCTTCGGCTCGTGCTTGTCGAGGATCCACGGGCCCGTGCCGATGACCGCCTCGGCGCTCTTGAGGTCGGTGAACTTCTCGACGGCCTCGCGCGGGACGATGCAGAGGGCCACGGGATTCGACAGGAAGTCGAGGAACCAGGCGTTCGGCGAGGACAGCGTGAACTTCACGGTGTACTTGTCGACCGCGTCCACCTTGGCCAGCGACGACATCATGTGCTGATTCGCGTTGCCCTTGATGGTCTGGAAGCGATCGAACGTGTACTTCACGTCCTCGGCGGTGAGCTCGCGGCCATTGACTGGCGGCTTGGCGTGCCACTTGACGCCCTTGCGCAGCTTGAAGACGTACGTGGTGTCGTCCTGCTGGCTCCACAGCTCGGCCAGGTCCCCCTCGTACTCGAACGTGCCCGGCTTCACGCTGGGGCCGGCCTTGTGCTTGATGAGCCGGCTGTGCGTGAAGCTCAGGTTGATCATCGTCGTGTACGACGCGGTCAGGTGCGGATCGAAGTGCGGGGGTGTGTAGCCGCGGAAGCGGAAGGCACCGCCCGGCTTGGGCGTGGCGGCCCGCACGCGACGGGGCGCGACGGCACCGGCCAGGGTCAGACCTCCGAGCGCCAGGAGACGACGGCGACTAAGTCGCATGCGATCCTCCTCGGGTCGTGAGGCCGGCGGCGAACCCGCCGGCGCGTGAAGCCTAGGCGGTGCGCGCGGCCACCGCGGCCAGCGCGGCGTCGAACACGGCCAGCGTCTCGTCCACGTCCGCCTCGGAGTGGGCGAGCGACACGTAGATCTTGTTCGCGGCCTTCACCACGCCGCGCCGCAGGCACTCCTCGTTGAACAGCGCGATGCGCCGCCGGTCGGCCGTGAGCGTGGCGCGGTAGTCGACCACGGGACTATCAGTGAACAGGATGTCGAACACCGGCGGCTCGCCGCTGACCTGCGCGGGCATGCCGTGCTTCTTCGCCGCGGCCGCGAGGCCGTCCTTCAGCCGCTTGCCGGTGGCGAAGATGCGCTCGTAGGCGCCGGGCTTGCGCAGTTCGCCGAGCGTGGCGAGCCCCGCCACCGCGGCGACCGGGTTGCCGTTCAGCGTGCCCGCCTGCCAGACGTAGTCGGGGCTGCCCTCGAGCGCCGCGTCGAAGTGCTTCATGATGTCGGCGCGCCCGCCCACCGCGGACAGCGGGAAGCCGCCGGCCACCACCTTGCCGAACGCCGCGACGTCGGGCACCACGTCGTAGTACTGCTGGGCGCCGCCGTAGGCGAACCGGAACCCGGTGACGATCTCGTCGAAGACCAGCGGCACCTCGTAGCGGCGCGTCACCTCGCGCAGACCTTTGAGGAACCCGGGCGCGGGCGGGATCACGCGCTGATACGGCTCGACGATGACGGCGGCGAGGTCGTTGTGGTGCTGGGCGATCAGGGCCTCGGTCGTGGCCAGATCGTTGTACGGCGCGATGAGCACTTCCTCGGTGATCGCGTGCGGGATGCCGGCCGAGTCGGCCATGGCGGCCGGGAAGGCCTTGGGCGAGCGCGGCGTCGTGCTCATCAGCGCGTAGTCGTGGGTGCCGTGGAAGCCGCCCTCGAACTTCATGATCTTGTCGCGGTGGCGGAAGGCGCGCGCCACGCGCAGCGCGAAGAACGTCGCCTCCGAGCCGCTCGACATGAAGCGCACCTGGTCGGCGCACGGGACGGCCTTCACGATCTCCTCGGCCAGCTCGATGATCGGCTCGTTCAGGAGCATGAAGGTCGTGCCATGGCCCGCCTGCTTCTGCACGGCCTCGACGACGGCCGGGTGCGCGTGGCCGAGCAGCATCGGCCCGGAGCCCAGCAGGTAGTCGAGATAGCGCTTGCCGTCGGCGTCCCAGAGGTAGGGGCCGCGCGCGTCCTTCACCACGAACTCGAGCCCGGGCGCGCTACGATGGCCGCCGAGCACACCGCCGGGAAGAACACGGGTGGCGCGATCGAGAAGATCCTTTTGACTCATGGCGTTGGTCCACCTGTCGCGGGGAAAGTGCCGCCGATCATACCCGGAAACCTTCGTCGGTCAAGAGAACTCCCGTTCCGGACAGCGCGCCGACCTTGAGCAGCTCCAGCGCCTGGTTGGCCACCTCCAGCGGGAACTCCGTGGTCGACAGCTTCACCTGGGCGCGCGCGGCCTCGGCCAGCAGCGCGACGCCGTCCGCGCGCGTGTTGGCGGTGACCGAACGGATGCCGCGCTCGTAGAACAGGTCGGCCTCGTAGTCCAGCCGGGGGATCGGCGTCATGTAGATGCCGGCCAGGGCCAGCGTGCCGCCGCGGGCCAGGTTGCGCAGCGCCACCGGCACCAGGTCGCCGGCCGGGGCGAAGAGGATCGTGCCCTCGGTGCGATGCGGCATCGGGTCGCGCAGGTCGCCGACCCACGCCGCGCCCAGCGCGCGGGCGAGCTGACGATGCGCGGGCTCACGCGTGCAGACGTAGACCTCCAGGTTGCGGGCGCGCGCGATCTGGATGGTGACGTGGGCGGACGAGCCGAAGCCAAACATGCCGAGTCGCCCGCCCGGCCGCACCGCGGCGAGCGTCAGCGCGCGATAGCCGATGATGCCCGCGCACAGCAGCGGCGCGGCCTCCACGTCGCTGAACGCCGAGGGGATCGCGTACGCGTAGTCCTCGTCCACCACCGCGTACTCGGCGTAGCCGCCGTCGGCGTGCCACCCGGTGAACTCGGCCCGCTCGCACAGGTTCTCGCGGTCGGTCGCGCAGTAGAGGCACGCGCCGCACGTGCGCCGCAGCCATGCGATGCCCACGCGGTCGCCCTCGCGGAAACGCGTGGCGCCCTCGCCGCGCCCGGCCACGCGGCCGACCGCCTGGTGGCCGGGCACCAGCGGCGTGCGCAGGGCGGGCAGCTCGCCCTCGACGACGTGGAGATCCGTGCGGCAGATCGCGCACGCGCGGATCTCGACCAGGATCTCGCCCGCGCGCGGCGTGGGAACGGCCAGCTCTTCCAGGCGCAGCGGCCGGTCGGCCACCGAGCCCGGCTGGCGCATCAGCATCGCGCGCATCGGGTCACGCCCGGGCGATGATCTTCTGCGCGCGCGTCAGGTGCGGGGCGTCCACCATCTGGCCCTTGAAGCGGAACGCGTACACGCCGCGCCGCCGGTGCTCCTCGAAGGCGGCCACCAGCTCGCGGGCCTCCGCCACCACGGCGGGCGCGGGCGTGAAGGCGGCGTTGATCACCTCGATCTGCGAGGGATGGATGGAGATCTTGCCGCTGAAGCCCATGGCCACGCCGTCCTCGCACTCGCGGCGCAGGCCCTCGAGGTCGGCGATGTCGGTGTAGACCGTATCGAGCGCCTCCACGCCGACGGCGGAGGCGACGACCGAGCACATCACGCGCGCGTAACGCGGGATGTCCAGGTAGCGGCCCTCGGCGTCGCGGACGCGCGGCAGCCCCATCGCGGCCGACAGATCCTCGATCCCCCACGATACCGACACGATGCGCGGGCTGGCCGCCGCCACCTCGCGGATGTTCAGCAGCCCCTCGGGCGTCTCGGTCGCGATCAGCACGAGCTTGGTGGCGCCCTGCGCGATCGCGTGCTTGTGCTCGAGCCGATCGAGCACCTCGACGATCTGGCGCACGTCGCCGGCGTGACGGGGCTTGGGCACCACGTAGCCGTCGGGCCGGCCGGCGATCGTGGTCTCGAGGTCGGCCACGCCCAGGCCGGTGGCGATCGGGTTCATGCGCACCCAGCGCTCGCGGCCGCCGAAGTCCAGCTCGGTGAGCCAGCGCGTGACGATGGGACGCGTGGCCTCCTTGAGGTCGGGCGCCACGGCGTCCTCGAGGTCGAGGATCAGCCCGTCGGCGGGCAGCGTGAGCGCCTTGGCGATCATCTTCTCGTTGCCGCCGGGCACGAAGTGCAGCGAGCGGCGCCGTCGGGCGGGCGGCGCGCTCACACCGACTTCTTGCGCATCATGGCGTTGCGGCGGGCGCGCATGACGAGGTCGCCGTGCTGGTTGCGAGCGCGGTGCTCGAAGGTCACGATGCCCCACTGCGGCCGCGACTTCGATTCCCGCTTGTCCACGACCTCCGTCTCGGCGTAGATCGTGTCGCCGTGGAAGACCGGCTTGGGGAACTCGAC
>JBKPRI010000266.1:0-11386 GCA_046734515.1 Candidatus Methylomirabilota bacterium
CACCTCGTCGGCAGCGTCAGATGTGTATAAGAGACAGGTCGTGGTGGTCGGCAACACGTGCATGCACCACGTGCTGCTCGGCATCGATCCCTCCCACGTCGGGCTGGCGCCCTATGCGCCGGTGATGCGGCACGCCCTGACGGTGCCGGCCCGCGAGCTCTTCCTGAAGGTCGCCCCGGAGGCGCGCGTGTGCCTGCTGCCGATCGTCGCCGGCTTCGTCGGCGCCGACGCCGTCGGCGTCGCGCTGGCCACGCGCATCTACGAGGGCGACGTGCAGCGCATCGCGGTCGACATCGGGACCAACGGCGAGGTGCTGCTCGGCTCGTCCGCGCGCCTGTGGGCCTGCTCGGCGCCGGCCGGTCCGGCCTTCGAGGGCGGCCAGATCCGCCATGGTATGCGCGGCGCCGCCGGCGCGATCGACCGTGCCAGCGTGGACGACGACGTCCGTGTCCACACGCTCGGCGACGCGGACGCGCTCGGCATCTGCGGCTCCGGACTGCTCGACCTGGTGGCCGGTCTCCTCGATGCCGGCGTGATCGACTGGACGGGGCTCATCCAGGTAGACACCCGTGACACGCTGCCCCCGGCGCTGCGCGAGCGCGTCGTGATGCGCGGCGAGGAGCGGATGGTCATCGTGCGCCGCGCGGGCGAGAGCGGCGCGCCGCGCGAGCTGGTCCTCACGCAGGACGACATCCGTCAGGTGCAGCTGGCCAAGGGCGCCATCGCCTCCGGCATCGCGATGCTCCAGCACGTGGCCGGCGTGCCCGACGCGCGCGTCGGCGAGCTCATGCTGGCCGGCGGCTTCGGCAACTATCTCTCGATCGCCAGCGCGGTGCGCATCGGGCTCATCCCGGACCTGCCGCGCGAGCGCATCCGCTACGTCGGCAACGCCGCCTCGCTCGGCGCCCAGCTCTCGCTCCTGTCCGAGCCCGAGCGGACACGCGCGAACGACATCGCCCGCGGCATCGAGCACGTCTCGCTCGCGGCCCATCCCGACTTCGAGCAGATCTTCGTGGACTGCATGAACTTCCCGCGGCGATGACGCCTCCCCTGCGCGGAGTCCTCCACGCCGCGATGGTCGGCGCCGCCGTCGGCCCGATCGCCCACGAGATCGACGCGCGCTGGCTGATGGCCTACGCCGCCGCGCTGGGTGAGACCGACTCTCGCTACTTCGACACGCTGAGCAGCGAGGGCCCCCTCGCTCACCCCGTCTTCCCCGTGTGCTACGAGTGGCCCGCCGCGGTCGCGCTCCGGGACAAGACCATCGCCGCGGACCTGCAGCCCCAGAGCGTCCACGCCACCCACCACCTCACGATCCACCGCCCACCCCGCGCCGGCGACACGCTCCACACCACCGCCCGCGTGCTGGAGCTCGCCCCCCGCCGCTCCGGCACCCTCGTCGTCTCGCGCTTCGAGACCGTCGACGCCCACGGCGAACCGGTCTCCACAACCGACTACGGCTCCGTGTACAGAGACGTCGGTCTGGCAGGGACGCCGAGGGGACAGCGCCAACCCGAGGCGACGGAGCCGGCAGGGGCGGGGGCTTCCAGAGCGAGTGGGGTACCGAGCGAAGAAGCCCCCGTCCCTGCCGGCTCCGGCGCCGTCGAATGGCAGGAGTCACTCGACGTCCCGGCGAGCGCGGCGTGGGTGTACACGGAGTGCGCACGGATATGGAACCCGATTCACACGGACGTCGCCGTCGCGCGGCGCGCAGGACTGCGGGCGCCAATTCTGCACGGCACCGCAACCCTCGCCCTGGCCGTCTCACGCGTGCTGGCCCGCGATCTGGCCGGCGCCGCGGGCCGGGTGAAGGAGATCCGCGCGCGATTCACCGGCATGGTGCCCATGCCGTCGACGTTCATTGTCCGCGGGCGCGGCCGCGCCGCCTCCCGCATCGCGTTCGACGCCGTCGGGATCGACGGCGCGCCCATCTTGAGCCAAGGAGCCCTGACGACATGAAGCAGATGAGCCGGCGCGAGCGCATTCAGGCCGCGATCAACCGCCAACCGGTCGACCGCGTGCCCTACGCGGTCTGGCGGCACTTCCCCGCGGTCGACCGCTCGCCGGCCGGCCTGGCCCAGGCCACGCTGCGCTTCCACGATCACTACGGCTCGGACTTCCTCAAGATCACGCCGCACGGCGGCTACGCCGTCGAGGCCTGGGGCTGCGTGGAGGCCGAGGAGGTCCTGCCCGACGGCCATCGCGCCTGCGCGTCGTGCGCGGTGAAGACGGCCGACGACTGGAAGCGCATCCGGCCGCTCGATCCCACCAGCGCCGAGGGCTACACCCAGCAGATCGAGACGATCGTGCGCATGGGCTTCGACCGCCGCATCGGCGACGCGCCGGTGCTGCCGACGATCTTCTCGCCGATGTCGATCGCCAGAAAGCTGTCCGGCACCCGGCTGGGCGCCGACCTCAAGGAGCATCCGGGGCTCGTCCGCGACGCGCTCGAGGCCATCACCGAGACGATCGTGAAGTTCTGCGACGTCGCCCTCACCGAGGGCATGTCGGGCATCTTTTACTCGATCCAAGCGGCCAGTCGCAGCGCGCATGCCGAGGAGATCTACGCGGAGTTCGGCGAGCCCCACGACCGGCGGATTCTCGAATCGGTGGCCGGGCGCTCGATCCTCACGATCGTGCATTGCCACGGCGATGCCCTGATGTTCGACCGGCTGGCGCGCCTGCCCGGCGACGCCTGGAACTGGGACGATCGGCGCACCGCACCCACGCTCGGCGAGGGTCGGGCGAAGGTGCCGGGCGCAGTGATCGGGGGACTCGATCAGTGGACGACGCTGCGGGACGGCACACCCGACGCCGCCGTGGCCGAAGCCCGCGACGCCGTCGCCCAGACGGGCGGCACGGGCGTCATCGTGGGGCCCGGCTGCGTGCTCACCATGAACACGCCCGACGAGAACGTCGCCGCCGTGGTTCGAGCCCTCGGCGGACCGCTCAAGCCCGTCCCGGGAATTCGCTTCGAGCGAAACCCCGGTTAAGCCGCCCGGTCGCCTCGGCGCCGAACGTCCAGGCGGTGCCGGCGGTTTACCGGCACGCGCACGAGAACGGGATCGGTCATGCGGCGGCGCATGCGCTCACGGCTCGCGCGACGGGTCTCGAAGTTCTCCCACAGGACGAAGCCCAGACCGACGACCGCGGTGAGTGCGCACGCCGTTGCAATGGCCATCCAGTCAACCATGCCCAGTACTACAGCACGCGGCGTGCCAGGAGAATTTACTTCGCGACGTTGAACCGAAAGTGACAGATCTCCCCGTCCTCGACGACGTAGTCCTTGCCCTCCAGCCGCAGACGGCCGGCCTTCTTGAGGGTCTCGAACGATCCCTCGGCGGCGATCAGCTCGTCGTAGCCGTTGACCTCGGCGCGGATGAAGCCGCGGGCGATGTCGGAGTGGACGGCGCCGGCGGCGTCCTGCGCGCGGGTGCCGGACGGAATGGGCCACGCGCGCACCTCGTCCTCGCCCACCGTGAAGAACGACACCAGCCCGAGGAGCGCGAAGCACTCGCGCAGCACCCGGTTGATGGCGGGCTCGGCCAGCCCCAGGTCGGTCAGGAAGGCCTGCTGCTCGGCGCCCTCGAGGGCGGCGATCTCCGCCTCGATGACCGCCGAGACCCAGCCCACGCGCGTGTGCGGGCGCCCGGCGATCTCGCCCAGGCCGTAGCGCTCGGTCACCCGCTCGCCCTCCGCGATGGCCTTCTCCTCGACGTTGACCAGATGCAGGATCGGCTTCTGCGACAGGAAGGTGAAGCCGCGCAGCAGCCGCGCATCGTCGGGCGTCAGCGCCACCGCCCGGAGCGCGGTCTCGCCCTCCAGCGCCGTCTTGAGGCGGGCCAGGACCTCCTGCTCCTTGACCTCGGCCTCCTTGCGCTGCTTCTTGATGGAGACCTCCAGCCGCTCCAGCCGTCGCTCGACCACGTCGAGGTCGGCGAGGATCAGCTCCATCTCGAGGTCGAGGATGTCGCGGCGCGGATCGGCGGCGCCGCGCGCCTCGTCGGTGAACGCGCGCACGACGTGCAGCAGCGCGTCGGCGTTGCGGAACTCCTTGGCGTCGAGCGCGCTGCGCTCGCCCTTCTCGATCCCCGCCAGGTCCACCACCTCGAACGTGGCGTACGTCGTCTTCTTCGGCTTGAACAGCCCGGTCAGGCGATCGACCCGCGGGTCGGGCACCCGGGCGACGCCGGTGTGCAGCTCGGCGCGGCCGCCGTCGTACTTCGACGTGGCCACGCTGGAGCCGGTGAGCAGATTGAACAGCGTCGTCTTGCCGCTCTTGGGGAGGCCTACCAGGCCGATCTTCATGGAATCGATTATAGTGGACGCCGCATGGCGACCGAGCTTCCGCAGCCGCGCGTGCGCGCGCCCGAGCTCGACGGCGCCGAAGGCTGGCTGAACACCGACGGGCCGCTGTCGATTCGCGCGCTGCGCGGCAAGGTCGTCCTTCTCGACTTCTGGACCTACTGCTGCATCAACTGCCTGCACGTCTTACCCGATCTCAAGCGGCTGGAGCGCAAGCACGGCGACGCGCTGGTGGTGATCGGCGTGCACTCGGCGAAATTCACCAACGAGGGCGACACCGCGCACATCCGCGAGGCGCTCGCCCGCTACGAGATCGAGCATCCGGTCGTCAACGATCGCGGCTTTGCCATCTGGCACGCCTACGCGGTGCGCGCGTGGCCCACGCTGCTGGTGATCGACACCGAGGGGTACGTCATCGGCGGCGTGTCGGGCGAGGGCCACTACGACGTGCTCGACGAGGTCATCACCGAGCTGATCGAGGACGCGCGGGCGCGCGGCCGCCTCGATACCCGGCCGCTGACGCCGGCGCACGCCGGAGGCCCGCCGGCCGGCAGCGCGCTCGCGTACCCCGGCAAGCTCGTGGTCGACGAGCCCTCCGCGCGGCTGCTGATCACCGACACCAACCATCACCGTCTGCTCGTCGCCACGATGGACGGGCGCGTGACGGACGTCATCGGCTGCGGCCGGCCCGGCGCCGCCGATGGTCCCGCCGGCGAGGCCTCGTTCCGGCATCCCCAGGGCATGGCGGTCGTCGAGGACCTCGTCTACGTCGCCGACACCGACAATCATCTGATCCGCACGGTGGACCTGGCGGCGGGCGTCGTGGCCACGCTGGCGGGCACCGGCGAGCAGGCGCGCGGCCTCGGCGCCCGGGGCGGCATCGCACTCGACAGCGCGCTCAGCTCGCCGTGGGACCTCGTCGTCGCCGACGGCGTGCTCTTCGTGGCCATGGCCGGCCCGCACCAGGTGTGGGCGTACGAGGCGGAGGCGCGGCGGATCGCGCCATGGGCTGGAACCGGACGCGAGGGACGCCAGGACGGCTCGCGCTGGGAGTCCGCCTTCGCGCAGCCGAGCGGCATCACGGCGGACGAAGGACGTCTCTATGTGGCCGACAGCGAAACGTCGTCCATCCGCGCCATCGATCGCCGCACCGGCGCCGTGGAGACGGTCGTCGGCCGCGACCTGTTCGAGTTCGGCGACGTGGACGGCGTGGGCGACGAGGTGCGCCTGCAGCATCCGCTCGGCGTCACCGCCTGGAAAGGGCTCGTCTACGTGGCGGACACGTACAACCACAAGGTGAAGGTGCTCGACCCCGTCACCCGCCGGGTGACCACGCTGGCCGGCACCGGCCGCGACGACGTCTTCTTCGAGCCGGGCGGCGTCGGCGTCGGCCTGGGCTGGCTGTGGGTGGCCGACACCAACCATCACGCGGTCAAGGCCGTGGATCTCTCGACGGGCGCCGTGCGCGCGCTGACGCTCTCGCTGCCCTGACCCCGCGCCCTCGCGACCTCGACGCGCCCGGCGCGGCGCTGGCCCTGCTCGTCGGTCTCTTCTGGGGCGGCAACATCGTCGCCATCAAGATCGGCCTGCTCGACGCGCCGCCGCTGCGGCTGGCCTGGCTGCGCTTTCTCGTCGGCGGCGGCGTCATCGCGCTGTGGGCGTGGGCCACCGGCCGGCTGGCGGGCTTCCGCATCGAGCGCCACGAGTGGCGGCCGCTCCTCGTGCTCGGCGCGCTCTTCACCGCGCAGATCGGCACCATGAACGTCGCGACGTCGCTCACCAACGCCGCGCACGGCTCCATCGTCCTGAACCTGCACGCCGTCCACACCGTCGTGCTCGCCCACTTCCTGATCCCCGGCGATCGCCTGAGCGTGCGGCGCTTCGCCGGCATCCTGCTCGCGTACGCCGGCATCCTGGTGCTCTTCGCCGGCGGCGCCTCCGATCGGGCGGCGTCACTGCTCGGCGACGCGATCATGTTCGTCAGTGCGGCCATCCTGGCCGAGCGCACCGTGTACCTGGCCGGCGCCGTCCAGCGCTTCGACCCGGTGAAGCTGCTCCTGTCGCAGGCGGTGACCGGCATCGCGGTCTTCGTGACGCTCTCGCAGATGTTCGAGCCGGCGCCGACCCACTGGACGTGGCGGCTGGCCGGCGCCCTCCTCTACCAGGGCGCGCTGGTGGCCGGCTTCTGCTTCGTCGTGAACCTCTGGCTGCTCAAGCGCTATCGTCCGAGCGCGCTCGCCACCTTCTCGCTCACCCAGCCGATCTTCGGTGTGGTGGCGGCCACGCTCGTGGCCGGCGATCCTCTCACGACCGGTCTGCTCGTGGCGTGTGCGGGCGTGGCGGCGGGCATCGCGTTGACAGTGCGATAGCCCGTATAATCGTCGTCATGCCGAGCCGGCCGTCGAAGACCCTCGAGGTGGTGACCAACGCGCATCCCGACCGCGACTACGAAGTCGCGATGACGGTGCCGGAGTTCACCTGCCTCTGCCCCATGACGGGCCAGCCGGACTTCGCTACCATCCGCATCCGCTACGTTCCCGACCAGCATCTCGTCGAGCTGAAGTCGCTCAAGCTCTACCTCTGGTCGTACCGCAACGAGGGCGCTTTCCACGAGGACGTGACGAACCGGATCCTGAACGACTTCGTGGCCGCGGCGCGGCCGCGGTGGGCGGAGGTCGTGGGCGATTTCAACGTGCGCGGCGGCATCAAGACCGAGATCCGCGCGGCCTACGGCAAGCGTCCCACGCTGGAGGGCTGATGGAGTTCGTCAGCAGGATCCTCGACGGCTCGATCACCTACAACACGCGGGGCGAGCCGCTCGGCCGGAGCTACTTCGGCGGCCGCGTCAGCCAGGACGACCGCATCGATCGGCTGGAGGAAGTCAACCTCCTGGAGGGCTGCTCGCGGCGGCAGCTCCGCGCCATCGCGAAGATCAGCGAGGTCATCGAGGTCCCGGCGGGCACCGTGCTTGCGCGTCTCGGTCATCCCGGCGAGGAGTTCTTCCTGATCCTCGACGGCACGGCCCGCGTCGATGTCTCCGCCCGCAAGCGCTCGCGCCTGGGCCCGGGCCAGTACTTCGGCGAGATGAGCCTGCTCGACGGCGGCCCCCGCTCGGCCTCCGTCGTCGCCGAGACGCCGCTGCGCCTGCTCGTGATCAAGCGCCGTGACTTCTCCACGCTCCTGCGCGAGGCCACCGAGCTGACGCAAAATCTGTTAGTGACGCTCTCCCATCGCGTGCGTCACGCCGAGGCCGGGCTGAACGACTGACGTGTGAAACGTAGACGGGGGCCCGGTGGCCCCCTCCTACACCGCCCCGTTCGCGCGACCCCCGAAGACGGTTACTTCACTTCGACTTGGTGATGCTGTTCGCGCTGAACTTGTCGGGATCCGTCGTCGCGTTCCCGGTGACGGTCACAATGTCGCCGGGACGGACGCTGGCCACCATGCTGCGGTCGACACCGGCGATGTCGACGCGGATGTGGCGGCCGTCGGCGGTCTGGACGGTCAGCTCGGACATGCCGACCGACTCCACCAAGCCCTCGAGCTTCTCACCCGCGCCCGGGGCGCCGGAAGGCAGCGATGCGGCCGGCTGCGAGCCCGTCGGCGGCGAGGCCGGTTCGGCCGCCGGCGACGCGGAGACGGCACTGTCGCCCGCCTCGATCCAGACCGCGTTGATCTCCTGCTTGGGGCCCTGCTCGTAGATCAGCGTGGCCGGCGTGTTGGCGGCCAGATACGGCAGGCCGCGGATCTGCGAGGTATCGACCGGCAGCGTGAGGCCTTCCTTCGTCTTGAACAGGATGCGGCCGTTCGTGCGCTCCTGCACCGTGCCGGTGACGCGCGAGAACGCCTGCGGGGCCGCCTGGCCCTGTTCGACCTGAATGTCGCTGGCGGTGAGCACGTCGCCGCCGCCGCGGGCCGTGACCGTCACCTTCTGGCCGGGCACCAGCTGCTGGCGCACCTGTGGGTCGATCGAGGCCGTGTCCACGCGCACCGAGCGCTTGTCGTCGGTACGCAGCACCACGGTGGTGTCGTGGGCGGTAACGACGGCGCCGTGCAGCTTGTTGCTGGCGCCACTGCCGAGGAGCCCGCCCAGCGTGTCGAGCACGCCGCCGATACCGCCCCGATCCTTCGAGTCCTTCGAATCCTTGTCCTGGGCGCCGGCCGGCGCGGCGCCGACGAGGGCCACGATCAGCGCTGTAAGGATCACAATCACGTTCATGCTCATCTCCGTTCATCGCCGCCGAGGGGCGATGGACGCAGATGCCGCAAACGGGATGCCGTCAGCGGCGAGGGCGCGCTAGCTCGAGTCCAGGAAGTCCAGGAGCAGGCGATTGAACACCGCCGGCCGATCGTACGGTGTCGCGTGCCCGGAGCCAGGGACTACGACCACGCGGGCACCGGGAATCGCGGCGCCCAGACGCAGCTTGGGTCCGAGCGCCACCACCGAATCGCGATCGCCGACTACCACCAGCGTCGGCCGCCGGATGGCGGCGAGCTGCCCGCGCGCGTCGAAGCGCGCCAGCGCGCGCATGGCGGCGGCGTACCCGCGGCGCGACGTGGCGCTCAGGCTTCCGACCGCCGTGTCGTACAGGGCGCGCTGCTCGGGCCACGGGAACAGGCGGCGGGCCACGTGGGCGGCCAGCCTCGGCATCGGCGCGGTGGCGAGCAGCCACACTCGCTGGGCCAGGCGCGCCACGTCGGCGAGCCCGCCGGGCCGCACGCACGCGAACGGATTCACCAGCGTCAGCGAGCGCACGCGCGCCGGCGCCTGCAGGGCCAGGCGCAGAGCCACGCAGGCGCCCAGCGAGAGGCCCACCACGTGCGCCGGCGAGGCGTCGAGCGCGCTGCTCAGCGTCGCCACCGCGCTCGCCATGCCCTCGATCGTCAGCGGTCCAACGGGCAGCGGCGAGGCGCCGTGCCCGGGCAGGTCCATGGCCACGACGCGGTAGCGCGGCGCCAGGGCATCGAGCTGGGGCGTCCAGTCGGCCGCGCACGAGCCGAGCCCGTGCAGGAGCACGACCGGGGGGCCCGCGGTGCCGTGGACCGTGTGAGACAGCGTGCGCTCAGCGCGACTCATGCTCGGCGCCAGAATATGGCATCATCGTGATTCTGACGCGCAACTCGATGCCCCCCACGACATCACCGTCCGCCGAGGCCGCCCGCGAGCTTCTCAAGAAGAACGCGGCGCTCACCAAGCGGCTGGCCGCACTGGGTGCGCGGGGCACGGCGGCCGCCGCCGCGCTGTCGCGCCCCGGCGCCCCGCCATCCGACGAGCTCGTCCAGGCCCTCGCCGACGCGCGGCGTGAATTCACGACCCTGCGCGACGAGGTCTTCGCCGCCGCCGCGGCCCTCGGCCTGCAGCCGCCCGCCGTGGAGACGATCAACTCGACCCGCCGCCTGGACGCGATGCTGAAGCTCCTCGTCGAGGGCCTCGAGGATGCCGAGAAGCAGGCCCAGGCCGCGGCCGCCCTCTCCAGGACCGTCGCCGTGCTCGACCGCATCGCGGCGCTCCATCATCGCGACGATCCGGCCTTCGCCGCGCTCGCCGCCTGTCAGTCGCGCGCCGCCGACGTGCGCGCCGCGCTGGCGTCCTCGGGTAAGGTCGATCAGGCCGCGGCGTCGCCGTTCGCCGCACTCCTGACGCTCATGGATGGTCCGCAGGGACTCGACGACGAGCAATGGGGCGCGCTGGAGGACAGCGTCGCCACCGCCTTCGGCCGCGCGCTGGCCGTCGCCGCTTCCCGCGGCAAGCTCGTGCGCAGGTAGCCCCTACACCACGCCCTTGCCGGCCAGGGCGCGGAGGTCGTCGCGGGAGAGGCCCAGGCGCCCGCAGTAGATCGCCTCGTTGTCGGCGCCCACTTCCACCGGGCCCGCGTGCGTGATCTCGCCCGGGCTCGCGGTCAGCCGCGGCACGATGCCGACCATGGCCAGCAGGCCGCCGAGCGGGCTCGGCGTGCGCACGATGTTCTCGCGCGCGCGCACGTGGGGATCGTCGAAGAGATCGCGCACGCTGGCCACCGGGCCGCAGGGCACCTCGGCGGCGTCGAGACGCGCCAGCACGTCGGCGGCGTCGGCCGCGCCGACCCACGTTTGCACCAGCGCGTCCAGGTCCGCGCGCGCCCGCACGCGCGCGGCCATCGTGGGGAACTCGGCCGCGAGCGCGGGGCGTCCCATGGCGGCGGCCAGCCGCTCGAACATGCGATCGTTCGTGCACGCGATGGCCAGCCAGCGGCCGTCGCGCGCACGGTAGTGATTGTGCGGGACCACGTACTCGGTGCCCGAGCCGATGCGCTCGCGCACGTACCCGGTCGCCTCATGCACGGGCACCAGCTCGTCGAGCATGCGCAGCATCGGCTCGTAGAGGGCGAGGTCCACCACCTGCCCCTGCCCGGTGCGCCGCCGGTGCTCGAGTGCGACGAGCGCGCCGAAGGCGCCCAGCGCGCCGGCGAGATAGTCGGGAATCGTCGGCGTGCCCGGCGACACCGGCGGACGGTCCGGGTAGCCGGAGAGATAGGAAATGCCGCTCATCGCCGCCGCGATGCGGCCGAATCCGGGTCGCTCGCGGTACGGCCCCGTCTGGCCGAAGGCCGAGATGCGCACCATGACGAGGCCGGGATTCACCGCACGGAGCTCGTCCCACCCGAGCTGCCAGCGCTCGAGCGTGCCGGGCCGGAAGTTCTCCGCCAGCACGTCGGTGGCCGCGGCGAGCCGCTTGATCAGCGCCTGGCCTTCGGGCACGCGCAGGTTGCACGTGATCGACTTCTTGTTGCGCGACTCGACGAGCCACCAGTAGGAGAGACCCTCGCGCACGGGCGTGCCCAGCCGGCGCAGGTCGTCGCCGCGCCCAGGCTGCTCCACCTTGATCACCTCGGCGCCGAACTCGCCGAGCAGCGTGGCGCAGAACGGAGCGGCCACGAAGGTGGCCAGATCGAGCACGGAGAGGCCGTCGAGGGCGCGGGGCACGAGCCCCACGTCTACCCTAGCGGCGCGCCGACTTCAAGGTCAGCAGTGACTCCTCGATCTGGGTGATGATCTCGCTCGCCGTGGCGCGATCACGGCGGATGATGTCCTGCTTGACCGA
>JBKPRI010000267.1:0-7456 GCA_046734515.1 Candidatus Methylomirabilota bacterium
CCACCACGGTGATCCGAACCGGCAGCGCGATCACCTCGGCGCCGGCGGTGGAGAGCTCCGTGAAGCCCATCAGCTTCGAGGCGTCCGGCCGCTGCACGGCGATGGCGATCGCCGCCGCGTCGCGCGCGGCCGCTGGGGTGAACACCGCCACGCCGAGCACGTCGCGCGCCAGCGCGTTCCAGTCGTCCACCGCACGGCGGACGGCGCCGTCGAGCGCGGCGTCGTTGAACGGCTCCGTCCACACGCTCAGCGGAAAGCGCTCGCGCGGATGCCCCTCGGCGCCGGTGAGCTCGGTGTCGGAGGCGTGCGCGACGGCGACGATCACGCCGAGCAGCATGAGGGCGAGCGAGATACGACTCAGAAGGGTTGCCTGCCCCGGAACTGCCGATAGTGTTCGGCAAGGCGGTGGCGCGCCGAGTACGGGCTGTCCACATCCCCGACGCCCAGTGTCCGTCCCAGCTCGCGCGTGAGCGCCCGGTAGAAGAACGTCTCGCGGCTGACCTCATCGAGCGCCGCGATTTGCCGGACCTTGATCTGAACTGGCAGACGAACCAGCCCCATAGCCCAGGTATAAAAGACGCTCTCGACTGCGGGTCCGGCGAACGGGGGCCTGCTGGCGGCAACGCGAGCCGTCGCCGGAGCATAGAAGGCATTGACCGGCTTGATGACCACGTGGGCCCCGGGCAGCGCAGGGCCGATCACGAATGCGATCACGCCGAGCGCCTCAAGAGAGACCGCGTTCCAATCGTCGACCGCCCGATGGACCGCGCGCTCGACGTCGTCGTCGAGCCGATCGATCGAGACCGCCAGCGGGAAGCGCTCGATCCAGTGGCCCTCCAGGGCCGACTGGCCGACGTGCCCCGCGCAACCCGACGTAATCAGAGCCACCAGCAGGATGGCGACGATGGCACGACTCATTTCGGCGTCCCCCAGAACCGCGTGTAGTGCTCGGCGAGCTGCTCGCGGACAGAGCGCACGTCGGGATGACGAAGGGCGTCCACGTACGCGGCATGGCCGTCCGGAGTCGCCGTCGCGATTCCGATGCAGCACATGATGGATCGCGGGTCGGCCACGTGGCCGAGGCCCAGGGCGTGGCCGAGCTCGTGGGCGATCACCACGTAGAGCGATGTCTCGCGGCTCACAGGCGTGAACCCGGTCGACGGGCGGAGATAGATCTTCACCGGCAGGTCGATCATGCCGCGGTCGTCGGCGCTCAGGGCTGTCCAGCCGAGCGCCTCGCCGCCGGCCAGGATCTGGGCGTTGAGCGGGATCTCCTTCGGCGCCTCGCCGATGAACACGTCGGCCGCGGACTTCGTGTCGGCCCGCACGAAGGCGTCCAGTGGCTTCGCGAGTGCCTCGCGGAAGACGGCGTTCCAGTCACCGAGCGCACGGTCCAGGACCTTCTCGACCTCGGCGTCGAGCGGCGCCTGCACCCACACCCGCAGCGGGAAGCGCTGGAGCCGATGGCCTTCCTGACCCGGGTCCGCGCCCACCGGCCCGGGCACGATCGCCGCCAGTCCAAGCAGGACGACGAGCGCGGATCGCGTTATGCTGCGCGCCATGCGGAGGGTCCGATGATCGAGAAGCGCCCGTTTGGACGCACCGGCCACATGAGCACGGTCACCCTGTTCGGCGCCGCCGCCCTCGCCCAGGCCACGCAGGACGCGGCCGACCGGGCCATGGAGACGCTCCTGCGCCATGGCGTGAACCACATCGACACCGCGGCGCGCTACGGCGACTCCGAGCTGCGCATCGGCCCGTGGATGGCGCGCCATCGCAAGGACTTCTTCCTCGCGACCAAGACGGGCTCGCGCACCGCGCGCGAGGCGCGCGAGGACGTCCATCGCTCGCTGGAGCGGCTGCGCGTCGATCACGTCGACCTCATCCAGATGCACTCCCTCTCGCATCCCGACGACTGGGACACCGCCATGGGCCCCGACGGCGCCCTCGAGGCGCTGATCGAGGCGCGGCAGCAGAAGCTCGTGCGCTTCATCGGCGTCACCGGCCACGGCTGGACGATCGCGGCTATGCACCGCCGCAGCCTGGCGCGCTTCGACTTCGACTCCGTCCTGCTGCCCTACAACATCTTCTTCCACCAGAACGAGCGCTACCGCCAAGCCTTCGACGAGGTTCTCACGATCTGCCGCGAGCGCAACGTCGCCGTGCAGGTCATCAAGTCCATCGCCCGCGGCCCCTGGGCCACCACCGAGCGCACGCACAGCACGTGGTACCAGCCGCTGGAAGCGCAGCCCGACATCGACCGCGCCGTCCACTGGGCCATGGGCCTGCCCGGCGTGTTCCTCAACACGGCCGGCGACCTGAACCTGCTCCCGCGCTTCCTCGAGGCGGCCAGCCGCTTCCAGCGCCGCCCGAGCGACGAGGAAATGGGGGCCATGCTCGGTCAGACGCGCATGACCTCGCTCTTCGGACTGCCGACGTGAGCGCCGCCGGATTCCCGATCACCGAGCACACGGTCGCGACTGCCCGTCACACCACGGGCTACCTGGCCTGCGGCCGCGAGAGCGGCCCGCCGATCATCTTCGTCCACGGCTGGCCGGAGCTCTCGCACAGCTGGCGGCATCAGCTCCCGTGCTTCGCCGCGCTCGGCTTTCGCGCGATCGCGCCCGATCTCCGCGGCTACGGCCGCTCGTCCGTCTATCGCGATCACGAGAGCTACGCGCTCGAGCAGGTGGTCGCCGACATGCTCGAGCTGCTCGACAGCCTCGGGCAGCGGAAGGCCGTCTGGGTCGGCCACGACTGGGGCAGCCCGGTCGTCTGGAGCGTGGCCAGCCACCATCCCGAACGCTGCCATGCGGTCGCCAGCCTCTGCGTACCCTACTTCGGGCCCGGCTTCACACCGGCAAGCCTGCTGGCGCTCGTGGACCGGCGCGTGTACCCGGAGGCCGAGTACCCGGTCGGCCAGTGGGACTACCAGCTCTTCTATCTCGAGTCCTTCGACAAGGCCTGCCAGACATTCGACGCCAATCCGCGCAACACGGTGAAGGCGCTCTTCCGCAAGGGCAGCCCGAAGGCCAAGGGCACGCCGTCGCGCACCGCTGCCGTTCGCAAGGCCGGCGGCTGGTTCGGCGGCGCCGCCGAGGCGCCGGACGTCCCGCTCGACACCGACGTGCTCAGCGAGAACGACCTGAGCACATACGCGGCCTCGCTCGCGCGCAACGGCTTCTTCGGTCCCGATTCCTACTACATGAACCCGGACCTGAACGCCGACTACGCGCGCCGGGCGAAGAACGGCGGCCGCCTCGAGCTCCCCGTGCTGTTCCTGCATGGCGAGTACGACTACACGTGCGAGACGGTGGAATCGCGCCTGGCCGAGCCGATGCGACAGGACTGCCCCAACCTCACCGAGGTCGTGGTCCAGTCCGGACACTGGATGGCGCAGGAGAAGCCGGTCGAGGTCAACGCCGCGCTCGCGAAGTGGCTGGCGACGAAGGTCCCGGGGGTGTGGCCGGTCTGACTCGTCTGCGTATACTCTGAGGCAGATTTCGTCGCCCCGGAGGTGCCCCATGCAGGCTCGACGCCTCGTGCTCCCCCTGCTCGCGATCCTGGTCCTGGCCGGCTGTGGCGTGCGATCCATCTCCAACTCGGGCTACGACGCCGAGGGCGGCCGCTACGCCGCCTCGAAATCGAACCCGTTCTACGCCGGCGAGCTCAGCGAGTTCGACGTCCTCGGCATCGACCGCGGCAAGCTCGTCTCCGACGAGGAGATCCGCCGGGCCATCGACACCCGCGTGATCCTCTCGGTCAAGCGCGGCGCGTCGATCATGCTGATCCAGTCCGGCGCGCTCATTCCCGACGACAAGATGGTCAAGGCCCTGGAGAGGTACTACACGGTCGGCGTCTTCAGCGGCGTCCCGCCCGTCGTGCCGACGCCGGCCGCCGGCGAGAAGCCGGCCGAGACGTACGCCCGGTCGCTCCGCCTGTCGGCGGCGCAAGGCGGCTACGAGAAGGTTGTCGTCTACTGGGGCCTGCTCGAAACCGCCCAGGAGAATCTGGTGACCAAGAGCGTGTCGTGGGTGCCCATCGTCGGCTGGGCGCTGCCCGACGAGCGCCAGCGCATGCGGATCCGGCTCAAGATGGCCGTCGTGGACGTCCGCTCGGGGAACTGGGAGATGTTCTCGCCGGAGGCGTTCGAAGATGCCTCGTTCAGCGGGTACATCGGGCGCAAAGGCGCCGACCAGACGCAGGTCTGGACGCTGAAGGATCGCGCGTACGTGGCGGCCGCCGACGACCTCGTCAAGCGATTCGGCCGCTAGACGCGCTCTACGCGAGGCCCCAGGCCCGCACGCTCGCCGGCACGATCCGGAACATCACGCGGTTGGCCGGCATCGCGCGGCCCTTCCACAGGCCGGCGAGGCTCGGGTACTTCGCGTGGAAGCGCTCGACGAGCGCGCGGCGCTCGGGGCCGTCGTCGAGAAACTCGGCGCGGCCCTGCACCGCGACGCCGCGGATCGGATCCACGGCCTCCGCCACCACCGACACGCGCGGATCGCGGCGGAGGTTGCGCACCTTCTGCGTGTTGGCCTCGCTGATCATCGTCAGCGACGCGGGATCGTGCAGCAGCCACATGGCCATCGCCAGCGGCGCGCCGTCCTGCTGGACCGTGGCCAGCACGACGGTTTGCTTGCCGGCCAGGAATTTCTGAACGCGAGCGTCGTCGAGCGTCATCGCCGTCCCTTCCGCGCCGGCCGCGCGGCCGGGATCATGGGTAACAGCACGTGCGAGGGCTGCTTGGGGCCGCAGTGGATCGTCACCGTCTTGCCGAAGACCTCCGGCGGCCGGTCGCCCGCGTCGTCGTGCTTGAAGGGGCCGACGCCCGTGAAGACGGCGCCCAGCGTGCCGAGCCCCACCGACGGCCCGCCGGGGAACTCGTAGTCGCGCCCGCGCACCGTGAGCCCGATGCGGTGACCGGCGGGCACCACGATGCAGGTCGGCCAGATCTCCACGTCCAGCTCGTAGACGCGCCCCGGCGTCAGCGGCTGGATCTCGTCGTGCGTGTGATACGGACGCCACGGCTTCGTGAGCGCGGCGTCGAGCTTGCGATGCGAGGCACGCAGCCAGCCCTGCGCGACGGGCGTGTGCGGATCGAGCGCGCCCTGGAAGGTCACTTCCTTCATGTCCGGGGAGAACACGCGGAGGATCAGGAAGAGGTCGGCATCGCGCGTTTCCGACGAGACCCAGAGCTTCGCGGCGATCGGCCCGATGATCTCGGTGTCCGCCGGCAGCGGCTCCGTGAGGAACGTCACGCCGTCCCCCAGGCCGGCGTAGCGCACGCGCCGGGACCCCGCGCCGGCCGAGCGCGTGAGCCGGTGCCCGGCCGGGTCGAGGTAGAGCTTCGTCCATCGCGTGCGGGCGAGCGGCCACTCGCGCTCGGCGCGCTCGACGAAGCGCTCGCCCGGGTGACGCACCTGCAGCAGCACGCGCGGCTGCGTCGTCCAGCCGGTGTCCTCGCCCTTGAGGAAGTGCCCGAAGAACCGCTTCTGCAGCGTCACGCCATAGTCGGTGTAGAAGTGCGTCCAGTGCTCGATGCCGTGGACCTCGAGCCACTTCTGCCGGGTGGCCGAGCGCGTGAAGCCCTCGAAGTTGCCGCGCGGGTGCAGCCCCTGGCCACCCCAGTTGGCCGACGACAGCAGCGGCACGGTGATCTTCGCGAAGTCCGGCAGCCGCGAGCGCCAGTAGTCGTCGCTCGCCAGCGGATGCGCCCGGCAGTCCTGCCAGAAGTCGCGCCGGCTGGCGCCGAGCTGCTCCTCCGTCAGCGTCTCGGGTCCCGAGACCCAGTCGCCGGTCATGCGCGAGCGATAGCCGCGGACGCCCAGACCGTGCTGCACGCGGATGACCTGCGAGGGAAACCACGCGCGCCCGAACGCACAGAGAATGCCGCCGTGGTGCGAGAGATCGCGGTAGTAGTCGGCGGCGCCCTCCCACACGCACATGGCGGCCAGGTGCGGCGGCTGCAGCGCTGCGGTCTGCCACTGGTTCATCGCGTAGTACGAGATGCCGTTGAGCCCCACCTTGCCGGTCGACCACGGCTGGCGCGCCGCCCACTCGATGCAGTCGTACTGGTCCTTCGCCTCGCGCGCCGACCAGAGATCGAGAAAGCCGGGCGAGCGGCCTGCCCCGCGCGAGTCCACGCGCACGCACGCGTAGCCATCCGGCACCCACTTCTCGGGATCGACGACCTCCCAGTTCTGGTAGGCGTTCGTGGAGCCGGCCGGCACGTCGGGATGCTGCTCGACCATGCGGCGCCACTGGTCTGTGTAGAGGTCCTCGAAGTGCAGCCACTTGCCGTACGGGCCGTAGGAGAGGATGACCGGGAACTTCCCCGGACCGTCGGGACGGAAGACATCGGCGCGCAGCACGAGCCCGTCGTCGGCGGTGATCGGCACGTCCCAGTCGATGCGCATCGCTGCGTTACATACCACAGCGCGCTCCGGAACGGCGCCGAAGTGGCGCGCCCCGGCTTGACAGGCTCGGACGCGGCGCACATAGTGGCGCCACTTCAGCGATGGCGATCCGGGCGAACGAGGCGGTGGCGGATCGCGGCGGGGTCGTCCCGGTCGGCGCCAGCGTGCGTCCGCGCCGCGCCTCGCTCGCGCTGCGCCGCGAGGGGCGGCTGGCCTACGCGCTGCTGACGCCCAGCCTGCTGGTCATCCTGTTCCTCGTCGCCTATCCGTTCTGCACGGCGATCGTGATGAGCCTGCAGAACAAGATGGTCGGCTCCCCCGGGCGCTGGATCGGCCTGGCCAACTACGCCGAGCTGTTGCAGGACGAGGTCTTCCTGCGCACGGCCTGGAACAGCGTCGTCTACACCGTGGTCGCCGTCGCGCTGAAGTTCGTGCTCGGGCTGACGATGGCGCTCATCCTCGACCAGGAACGGCGCTTCAACAATTTCTTCCGCACGCTGCTGTTCGTGCCGTGGGCGGTGCCGATCGTCATCGTGTCGCTCAACTGGCGCTGGATCTACGACGACCTCAGCGGCTTCCTCAACAACTTCCTGATCACCTTTCACCTCACCAGCAACATCATCTCCTGGCTGTCGGACCCCGGCCTGGCCATGGCCTGTGTGATCGCGGTGGTGGTGTGGGCGGGCACGCCCCTGTACTCGATGACGTTCCTGGCCGGGTTGCAGGCGATCCCGCGCGAGCTGTACGAGGCGGCCGAGATCGACGGCGCCTCGGTCGTGCAGCAATTCTTCTACGTCACGGTGCCGCGCCTGCGCACGATCTTCCTCACCACGGTGATGCTGTCGACCATCTGGACCGCGACGAACCTGCAGTTCGTGCTGATCCTCACCCACGGCGGCCCGGCCAGCCGCACGGAGATCTTCCCGCACCTCGCCTACACGACCGCGCTGGGGGCCCGGCGCCTCGGCATGGGCGCCGCCGTGTCCCTCATCTTCTTTCCGGTGCTGGCGGTCCTGATCCTCCTCCTCAGCCGC
>JBKPRI010000268.1:0-21852 GCA_046734515.1 Candidatus Methylomirabilota bacterium
GGCGAGGAGAGCGCGGCGGGCGCGATCGTGGAGGGCGCGGGCGCGTCGGGCCCGCGCGCGCTGCTGGCGCCGGCGACGGATCTGCACGAGCTGATCTCGCTGCTGCGGCGGGCGAGCGTCCTGGTGGCCGCGGATACCGGCCCGCTCCATCTCGCCGCCGCCCTCGGCACGCCCTGCGTCGGCGTGTACGGGCCGACGAGCGCCGCGCGCAACGGCCCTTACGGCGCCGGCCACGCGACGCTGGCCGCGCCGGGCGGCGTGATGGCCTCGCTCGAGGCGGCGCCGGTGCTCGCCGCGGTCGTGGAGCGGCTCGGGTGACACGCGCGACGCTCTCGGTGGTCGTCGTGACGCTCAACGAGGAAGAGCGGATCCGCGAGTGCCTCGACTCGGTGGCGTGGGCCGACGAGATCATCGTGGTGGACGCCGAGTCGCAGGACAAGACGGCGGCGATCGCGCGTGAGCTCACCGATCACGTCATCGTGCGGCCGTGGCCCGGGTTCCCGGCCCAGAAGAACTTCGGCCTGGCCCAGGCCACCGGTGACTGGGTGCTCTCGCTCGACGCCGACGAGACCGTCTCGCCGGAGCTGCGCACGGAGATCACCACGATCCTGACGGCCGGCGGCACGGCCGACGGCTACCGGGTGCCGCGGCACAACATCTTCTGGGGGCGGTGGGTGCGCCACGGCGGGCTCTATCCCGACTGGCAGGTGCGTCTCTTCCGCCGCGGGCACGGCCGCTTCGCCGATCGCGCCGTCCACGAGGCCATCACCGTCGACGGCACGGTGGCGCGGCTGCGCGGTCACCTCGAGCACCGCTCGTACCGCGACGTCGCCGACTTTCTCGCCCGCGCGGATCGCTACACGTCGCTGGCCGCCGAGGAGGCGATTGCGGCGAGACGGCCGTCGCGGCCGCTGCTGGATCTCGTGGCGCGGCCCGTCGGCCGCTTCCTTGGCATGTACGTCGCGCGGGCCGGGTTCCTCGACGGCTGGAGGGGATTCCTCTTGGCGACGCTCTATGCTTACTATGTGCTCATGCGATCGGCCAAGATCTGGGAGAGGGCGAGGCGGCGATGACCGGCAAGGAGCGCGTGCTGTCGGGGATGCGCCCGAGCGGGCGGCTGCACCTGGGCAACTACCTCGGCGCGCTCGCCAACTGGGTGACGCTGCAGGACGCCTACGACTGCTTTTACTTCTCCGCCGACTGGCACGTGCTCACGGACCGCACCGACGTAAGTGACGTGCCGCAGGCCACCATCGAGATGGCCGCCGACTGGCTGGGCGCGGGTCTCGATCCCGAGCGCTCGACGCTGTTCATCCAGTCGATGGTCCCCGAGCACGCCGAGCTGCACCTGCTGTTCTCGATGGTGACGCCGGTTGGGTGGCTGGAGCGCGTGCCGACCTACAAGGAGCGCATCGAGCAGCAGGGGATCACCTCGCCGTCGTACGGCCTGCTGGGTTATCCGCTGCTGCAGTCGGCGGACATCCTCATGTACAAGGCACGCTGGGTGCCAGTGGGCATCGACCAGGTGCCGCACATCGAGCTCACGCGCGAGGTCGCGCGGCGCTTCAATACGGCGTTCGGGGGCGTGTTCCCGGAGCCGGAAGCCAAGCTGACCGAGATCCCCAAGGTTCCGGGGACCGACGGCCGCAAGATGTCCAAGTCCTACGGCAACGACATCGAGCTCGCCGACAGCCCCGAGACCATCCGGACTAAGATCCGGCCCATGGTGACCGACCCCGCGCGCAAGCGAAAGAGCGATCCGGGCAATCCCGACGTCTGCCCGGTGTTCGATCTGCACAAGATCTTCACGCCGGCGGCGGATCGGGAGATGTGCGCGACGAAGTGCCGGACGGCGGGGTTCGGGTGCCTGGACTGCAAGGACGTGCTGCTCCAGCACATGCTGCCGCCGCTGTCCAAGATTCGCGATCGCCGCCAGGCGTTCGCCGAGAAGCCGGACACCATCAGGGAGGTCCTCTTCGAGGGCTCGCGGCGGGCGCGAGCGGTCGCGCAGCAGACCATGACGGAGGTGCGCAACGCGGTGAAGCTGGTTCCATGACCGAGCCCATCCTGGACGCCGCGGACGGTGGTCTGCGGTTGCACGTGGGGGATTTCGTCGGTCCCCTCGACCTCCTCCTGCATCTGTGCCGCACCAACGAGATCGATCTCGCCGCGCTGCCGGTGCGCACGATCACCGATCAGTATCTCGTCCACCTGGAGGCGATGGAGTTCCAGAACCTGGAACTCGCCGGCGCCTACCTGGTCATGGCGGCCACGCTCATCTATCTGAAGTCGAAGCTGCTGGTCCCGCCGGATCCCAACGCGGTCGAGGAGCTCGACGAGGAGGCGCTGGCGCTCAAGGCCGAGCTGGAGGAGCGGCTGCGCGAGTACGCCCGCGTGAAGACGCAGGGGGTCTGGCTGGCCCAGCGCGAGGCCGAGCAGCTGCTGATCTGGGGCCGCCCGGGCAGCACGCTGCCGCCGCTGGAGGACGTCCCGCTCGAGGATCTCTCGGTGCATTGGCTCGAGCGGAGCATGAAGCGGCTGATCGAGGAGCAGCAGCGGATGCGGCCGCGGCAGGTCGAGGCCAACCCGCCGTCCGTGCTGGAGCGCATGACCGAGATTCTCTCGCTGCTGCGCGACACCTGGTCGCTGCTCTTCAGCTCCATGGTCGGCGGCGAGCGCAAGCGCTCCGAGGTCGTCGTCTCCCTCCTCGCCGTGCTCGAGCTCTGCCGCCAGGGCAAGATCCGCACCCAGCAAACCGAACTCTTCGGCGACATCATCATCGAAGCCCGAACCCCGGAGAGCGCAGCCGACAACGCCGAGAATTCCGAAACTGCAGCCACGGCGGCGACAACCGTCACCACGGCGGCCGCATCCACGGCAACCACGCGCAACGAACCATGGGGGCCCAACACCGACAACCCCACGTCCGCTTCTGCTGGGGGGGTCTAGGGGGGGGAGCGGCACCGCTCCCCCGCCTATAGAAAGAAGGAGGATTCGCCGCAGTGCCCAATCCGATCGACGTGGTCGAAGCGCTGCTCTTCGCGTCCGACGTGCCGCTGGAGGCCGAGCGTATCCGCGAGGTGCTGGATCTGGAGAACGGCGCGGCCGCCCGGGAGCTCGTCGCCGAGCTCATGGCGCGTTACGAGGCCGAGCCGCGCGGGCTCTCGATCGTCGAGGTCGGCGGCGGCTTCCGCATGGTGACGCGGCCGGAGCTGGCGCCGTGGCTCGTGCGCCTGGCCCGCGCCCGCTCGCGCGTCCGGCTCTCGCGCCCCGCGCTGGAGTCGCTGGCGATCATCGCCTACAAGCAACCGGTGTCGAAGCCCGAGCTCGACGCCGTGCGCGGCGTGAACTCGGATGCGGTCATCGAGAACCTGCTGGAGCGTCGGCTCATCCGCATTGCGGGACGCAAGGAAGCGCCGGGCCGCCCGTTTCTCTACGAGACGACCCGCGAGTTCATGGTCGCGTTCGGGCTGCGCGACCTCAACGACCTGCCGAAGATCGAGGGCGAGCTGGTGATCCCGCAGCTGGTGGCCCACGGAGCGACGGCGGCCGAGAGCCATGGCGAAGCTGAGACTCAACAAGATCCTGGCGCAGGCGGGGCTGACGTCCCGCCGCGGGGCTGACCAGCTCATCGCCGACGGTCGCGTCGCCATCAACGGCGTCGTGACCCGCGAGCTCGGCACGGCCGCCGATCCCGTCAGCGACGCGATCACCGTCGATGGACGTCCGCTGCCGGCGGCCGAGGCGCTGCACTACCTCATGCTGCACAAGCCGCGCGGCGTCGTCAGCACCGTCCACGATCCCCAGGGCCGTCCCGTCGTCACCGATCTGCTGCCGCGCGAGGTGCGGGCCCGCGTATATCCGGTCGGCCGCCTCGATGCCGACGTCGAAGGACTCCTGCTGCTCACCAACGACGGCCCGCTCACGCACCGCCTCCTCCACCCTCGGTACGAGCTGCCGCGCGTGTACGAGGCGGAAGTGGCGGGGCGGGTGAGCGGGGACGATCTGCCGCGCTGGCGGCGAGGCGTCACGCTCGACGATGGTCCCGCCGTCCCGCTGGCCGCCGAGCTCGTGCGCACGGGCCCGGCGGGCAGCCTCCTGCGGCTGACCTTCACGGAAGGGCGCAAGCACGAGGTGAAGCGTTACTGCGAGGCGCTCGGCCATCGCGTGCAGCGCCTGCGCCGGATCGCCTTCGGACCGCTGGCGCTCGGCCCGCTGGCGGCGGGAGGCTGCCGCGCGCTCACGCCCCGCGAAATCGCTTCCTTGCGCGCTGCAGGGAGCGCGCCTATAATGCCCGGTACTCAGTAGAGAGTGTGTGCAGGAGTCCCTATGGACCTGGGCGATTGGCGCTCCAGGATCAGCGAACTCGATAACCAGATCCTCAACCTCCTCAACCAGCGCGCCGAGGCCGCCCTCCGGATCGGAGACCTCAAACGACGGCAGGATGCGCCGTCGTATGTCCCGGAGCGTGAGGCGGCGATTCTCAGCCGCTTGACCGCCGGCAACGGCGGCCCGCTGACGGCGGATGCGGTGCAGGCGATCTGGCGAGAGATCCTCTCGGCGTGTCGCGCGCTGGAAGGCCCGCTGAGGGTTGCCTACCTGGCCCCGCCCGGCACCTACACGCACCAGGCCGCGCGTGAGCGGTTCGGCGAGTCCGTCGACTACCATCCCTCGCGCACGATCGCCTCGATCTTCGACGACGTCGAGCGCGGCCGCGCCCAGTTCGGTGTGGTCCCGGTGGAGAACTCCATCGAGGGCGCGGTCAACATGACGCTCGACCGGCTGCTGGAGTCCGATCTCACCATCTGCGGCGAGACCACGCTCGAGATCGGCCACTGCCTGCTCTCGCGCGCGACGGAGCTGCGCGAGATCAAGCGCGTCCTCTCGCACCCCCAGGGCCTGGCGCAGTGCCGCGGCTGGCTCACCGCCAATCTCCCCGACGTGCCGGTGGAGGAGACGAACTCCACGGCGGGCGCGGCCGAGATCGCCGCCGGTGATGCCACCGTCGCCGCCATCGCCTCCGCCATGGCCGGCCAGCTCTGCGGCGTCCCGATCCTGCGCGAGCGCATCGAGGACAACCGCCAGAACATGACGCGCTTCCTGGTGATCGGCCGCCAGAGCACCGCGCCGAGCGGGCGCGACAAGACCTCGATCCTCTTCGCCATGCCCAATCAGCCCGGCGCGCTCTACCGGATCCTGGAGCCGTTCGCGCGGATCGGGCTCAACCTGACCAAGATCGAGTCCCGCCCCACCAAGCGTGAGCGCTGGGACTTCGTCATGTTCGTGGACTTCGAAGGCCACCGCGAGACCCCCATCGTGGCCGGCGCGCTGAGCGAGATCGCCGAGCGAACCCGGTATCTCAAGATCCTGGGCTCGTACCCCGCGGCATAAGGAGAGAGCATGACCACGCAGTGGGAGTCTCTGGCCAACGAGCACATCCTGGGCATCGCGCCATACGAGCCCGGGAAGCCGACGGAGGAGCTGGAGCGCGAGCTCGGCATCCACGACGCGATCAAGCTGGCCTCCAACGAGAATCCGCTGTCGCCCTCCGACCGCGTCCAGCAGGCCATCATCGCCGCGCTGCCGCACCTCAACCGGTACCCGGACGGCAGCGGCTACTACCTGCGCCAGGCCCTGGCCGAGAAGCACGAGGTGACGCCGGACCACGTCATCCTCGGCAACGGCTCCAACGAGCTCATCGAGCTGGTCGTGCGCTCCTTCCTGAAGTCGGGCGACGAGGCGGTGGTGCCGCATCCGTCGTTCGTGGTCTATCCGATGATCGTGCAGGCGGCCGGCGGCATCCGCGTGATGGTGATGCTCAAGGACCACCGGCTCGACCTCGAGGCGATGGCCCGCGCGATCACGCCGATGACCAAGATCGTCTTCATCGCCAACCCGAACAACCCGACGGCGACCATCGTCACCAAGGACGAGGTCGCACACTTCATGTCGCGCGTGCCCGAGCGCACCATCGTGGTGTTCGACGAGGCCTACCTGGAATTCGCGCAAGGCCCGGATTTCCCCGACACGCTCGAGCTGGTCAAGCAGGGGCGCAAGGTGGTCGTGCTGCGGACCTTCTCCAAGGCCAACAGCCTGGCCGGCCTGCGCATCGGCTACGGCGTCGCCGACGCCGACTGCATCGCGCTGATGAACCGCATCCGCCAGCCGTTCAACGTGAACGCGCTCGGGCAGGTGGCGGCGCTGGCCGCGCTGAGCGATGAGTCGCACACGCTGGAGTGCGTGCGGATGATCGAGGCCGGGCGCCACTATCTCTACGACGAGTTCAACGGCCTCGGCGTGAAGTACGTCCCCTCGCGGGCCAACTTCATCCTGGTCGACGTGGGGCGCAGCGCCTCCGACATTTACCAGCGTCTGCTCAAGGAGGGTGTCATCGTCCGACCGATGACGCCGTTCGGCATGGAGTCCGCCCTCCGCATCACGGTCGGCACGCCGCAGGAGAATCGCCGCCTCGTCAAGGCGCTGCGCACGGTGCTGGGGAAGAGCTCGGCGTGATCGAGCGGCTGGCGATCGTCGGCGTCGGGCTGCTGGGCGGCTCGCTCGCGAAGGCCGCCCGGAGCCAGGCGATCGCACGCGAGATCGTGGGCATCGGCCGCGACGAGGGCCGGCTGCGCCCGGCCCTGACCGACGGCACGCTCGACCGGATCACGACGGACCTCGCCGCCGGCCTGCGCGGCGCCGACCGGGTGGTCCTGGGCGCCACGGTGCTCGCCAACGAGACGCTCCTGCCGCAGATCTGGCGGGCCGCGGCCTCGGGCGCGATCATCACCGACGTCGGCTCCACCAAGCGCGGCATCGTGACGGTCGCCGAGGGCCTGGCGGTGAACCGCGGTGACGTGCAGTTCGTCGGCAGCCACCCGATGGCGGGCTCCGAGAAGGCCGGGTACGCGGTCGCGCGCGCCGACCTCTTCCAGGGCGCCACCGTGGTGATCACGCCGACGGAGTCGAACAGCCCGGCCGCCGTGAAGAGCGTCGGCGAGCTGTGGACCGCGGTCGGGGGGCGCGTCGTCACGCTGGACGCCGACGCCCACGATCGCGCGGTGGCCGCCATCAGCCACCTGCCGCACGTGGTGGCGTGGGCGCTGGTCGACGCCGTCGCGCGCTTCGAGCCCGAGGCCTTCGCGGTGGCCGCGCGGGGCTTCAAGGACACCACGCGCATCGCGGCCGCCGATCCCGACGTGTGGCGCGAGATCCTGCTGGCGAACCGCGACGCCGTGGTGGCCAGCGTCGCCGCGTTCCGGACCGCGCTCGACGACCTGGAGCGGCTCGTCGCGCAGGGCGATGGCGCCGCCCTCACCGCGCTGCTGGCGCGCGTGAAGGCCGCGCGGGAGAAGGTCTCGTGAAGTTCCGCGTGCGTCCCGTCCGCAGGCTCGCCGGCGAGGCCGAGGTGCCCGGCGATAAGTCCGTCTCGCACCGCGCCGCCTTGCTCGGCGCGCTGGCCGAGGGAGTGAGCGAGGTGCAGGGGTTCCTCGAGGCCGAGGATTGCCTGCGCACGATCACCGCCGTGCAGGCGATGGGTGCCGAGGTCACGCGCAAGGGGCCGGGCCACTACCGCATCGCGGGCGCCGGGCTGCGCGGGCTGAGCGAGCCCGCCGACGTCGTGGACTGCGGTAACTCCGGGACGACGGCGCGGCTGCTCTCGGGCGTGCTGGCCGGCCAGCCGTTCTGGACCCTGATGACCGGTGATGCGTCGCTGCGCCGCCGACCGATGGGCCGGATCGCCGAGCCGCTGCGCCGGATGGGCGCGACGATCGTCGGACGCGCGGACGGCACGCGCCTGCCGCTGGCCATCCGCGGCACCGCCACGCCGAAGGCGATCGATTACGCGACGCCGGTGGCCTCGGCCCAGATCAAGTCGGCCGTGCTGCTGGCCGGCCTCGGCGCCGACGGGCCGGTGACGGTGACGGAGCCGGCGCCCTCGCGCGATCACTCCGAACGGATGCTGCGCCGCTTCGGCGCGCGGCTCGAGACCGGCGAGCGCACCATCAGGCTGACGCCGGGTCCGCTGCGCGCCACCTCCGTGGTCGTGCCGGGGGATATCTCGTCCGCCGCTTTCTTGCTGGTGGCCGGCGCTATCGTCGCCGACGCGCGCGTGACGCTGCATCGTGTCGGCGTCAACCCGACACGGACCGGCGTCCTCGACGTGCTCGAGGCGATGGGCGCGCAGGTGCGCCACAGCCAGTCCGCCGACGAAGGGGAGCCGACCGCGTCGCTCACGGTCACCTCGGGCGCGCTCCGCGCCACCGAGATCGGCGGCGCGCGGCTCATTCCGCGGCTGATCGACGAGGTGCCCATCCTCGCCGTCGCCGCCGCCGTGGCGCCGGGCGTCACCGTCGTGCGGGACGCGGCCGAGCTGCGGGTGAAGGAGTCCGACCGCGCCACCGCCATTGCGCGCGAGCTCGGCAAGCTGGGGGCCCGCATCGAGGAGCGTCCGGACGGCCTGGCCATCACGGGCGGTCAGCCGCTCCGCGGCGCGCCCGTCAACAGCGGCGGCGATCACCGGATGGCCATGGCCCTGGCGGTGGCCGGCCTGGTCGCCCAGGGCGAGACCCTTATAGAGGATGTGGACTGCGTGGCCACGTCGTTTCCCCAGTTCGCCGAGATCGTGAACGCGCTGGCCGGCGCCTCGGCAATCACGGTGGAGGACTAGCCATGGGCGGGCGGGAGCCGGTGATCGCCATCGACGGACCGGCCGGCGCAGGCAAGGGCACGGTGGCACGTCGCCTCGCCGCGCGCCTCGGCTACCGGCTGCTCGATACCGGCGCCATGTACCGCGCGCTGGCGTGGTCGGTGGCGCGGGCCGGGCTCGAGGCCGAGGACACGCCGGCGCTGCGCAAGCACGTCGAGCGGGTGCACATCGACTTCGACGGCGACCGCGTGGTGGTGGACGAGCGCGACGTCACCGACGAGATCCGCACGCCCGAGATCGCCGCGCTGACCTCGAAGCTGTCCACGCTCGGCGTGGTGCGCGACAAGCTCACGCCGGTGCAGCGGCAGATGGCCGCGACCGGCGGCGTGGTGCTGGAGGGCCGCGATACCGGCACCGTGGTGGCGCCGGACGCCGAGGTGAAGTTCTACCTCGACGCCTCGCTCGACGAGCGCGCGCGCCGGCGCCAGCTGGAGCTGCGCGCGCGCGGGGTGGAGGTCGACGAGGAGACGGCGCGGCGCGACATCGCCGCGCGTGACGCCCAGGACTCGAGCCGGGCGCTGGCGCCGCTGCGCAAGGCGCCCGACGCCATCGAGATCGACACCACGGGCCTCTCGGTCGATCAGGTGGTCGCGCACCTCGCCGAGCGCGTCGAGCGCCGCCGGCGCGAGGGGTGCGCGTAGATGCTCTACGCGATCTGCAAGCCGCTGGCGGTGCTCATCATGAAGCTGCTCTTCCGCCTGGAGGCGCGCGGGACGGAGCACGTGCCGGCGCATGGCCCGCTGCTGATCGTGTCCAATCACTCGAGCGTGCTGGACCCGCCGCTGGTCGGCGGGATGACCCCTCGGCGGCTGACGTTCCTGGCCAAGGCCGAGCTGTTCCGCATTCCCGGCTTCGGCTGGCTCATCCGCCGGCTCGGAGCGCAGCCGCTGCGGCGCGAGGGCGCCGATCCGTCCGCGCTGCGGACGGCCCAGCGCGTGCTGCAGGGTGGCGGCGCCCTGCTGGTTTTCCCGGAAGGCACGCGCGGTGAGGAGGGCATCCTGCGCGAAGCCAAGCCCGGGGCCGCACTGCTGGCCATGCAGACCGGAGTGCCCGTCGTTCCCGTGTACGTACGGGGCAGCGGACGGGCCTGGCCGCGCGGGCGGCGACTTCCCCGGCCTGCTAAGGTGGTGGTGACGTTCGGCGCCCCGCTCACCTTTGAGCGGGCTGCCGGCGCCGATCGCAAGGCGCAATACGAGGCGGCCAGTCGCCGGATGATGGCGGCCATCGCGCAGATCAAAGACGACGCGGTCCGTGGAGCAGGCGTTGCCGGAGCCCGGCGTCCGCTCCAAATAACTTGAACGGAGGAACTGGCGGCATGGCTGACGAAACACGCAAGAACTTCGGCGCACCCCGTGGGGAGGGCGAGGGGGCCGATGAGCGGATGGAGGACTGGTTCAAGGAGGACGCCAAGACCAGCGAGTTCGAGGAGGGCGAGGTCGTCCGCGGCCGCGTGGTTCACGTCGGCTCGAGCGAAGTGCTCGTCGACGTCGGCTACAAGAGCGAGGGCGCGATCCCGATCGAGGAGTTCCACCGCCACGGCGGCCTGCCAAAGGTGGGCGACGAGATCGAGGTCTACCTCGAGGCCAAGGAGGACAACGAAGGGCTCATCGTCCTCTCCAAGGACAAGGCCGACAAGATCAAGGTGTGGGACGCCATCACCCAGGCCTACGAGAAGGGCTCGCCGGTGGAGGGCCGCGTGGTCGAGGTCGTCAAGGGCGGCCTCAGCGTCGACGTCGGCGTGAAGGCGTTCCTGCCGGGCTCGCAGGTGGATCTCCGGCCGGTGAAGAACCTGACCGCCATGATCGGCCAGCCGATCCGCGCCAAGGTCATCAAGCTGAACCGTCGCCGCGGCAACGTCGTCCTCTCGCGCCGCACCGTGCTCGAAGAGGAGCGCGAGGAGAAGAAGAAGCACACGCTCGAGGTGCTCGCCGAGGGCATGGTGCTCACCGGCACGGTGAAGAACATCACGGACTATGGCGCGTTCATCGACCTCGGCGGCATCGACGGCCTGCTGCATGTCACCGACATGAGCTGGGGTCGCGTCGGTCACCCGTCGGAGATCTTCCAGGTCGGCGATCAAGTCGAGGTCGTAGTGCTGCACTTCGACCGCGAGAGCGGGCGGGTGTCGCTCGGCTACAAGCAGAAGTCGTCCGACCCCTGGGAGCGCGTCGAGCAGACCTACGCGCCCGGTACCAAGACGCGCGGCCGCGTGGTCAGCCTCACCAACTACGGCGCCTTCGTGGAGCTGGAGGCGGGTGTGGAGGGCCTCGTGCACGTGTCCGAGATGTCGTGGACGCGCCGCGTGCGCCACCCCTCGAAGATCGTCAACGTCGGCGACGAGGTCGACGTGATGGTGCTGGAGGTCAACCGCGGGGCCAAGCGCATCTCGCTCGGCATGAAGCAGGTGGAGCCCGACCCGTGGGCGACCATCGACGAGCGGTACCGCATCGGCAACCGCGTGATGGGCAAGGTGCGCAACCTCACCGACTTCGGCGCCTTCGTGGAGCTGGAGGCCGGGGTGGACGGCCTGTTGCACATCTCCGACATGTCGTGGACGCGCAACGTGGGCCATCCCTCTGAAGTCCTGAAGAAGGGGCAGGAGCTCGAGACGCAGATCCTCAATATCGACAAGGACAACAAGCGGATTTCTCTGGGGCTCAAGCAGATCCAGCCCGATCCGTGGACCACGGTGGCCCAGCGCTATCCGATGGGCTCGCGCGTGACCGGCAAGGTGGTGCGGCTCACCGACTTCGGCGCCTTCGTGGAGCTGGAGCCCGGGGTGGACGGCCTCCTGCACATCTCGCAGATGTCCAACCGCTCGGTGGCGACGCCGGGGGAGATCGTCAACGTCGGCGACGAGCTGACGCTGCTGGTGATCCGCGTCGATCCCAACGAGCGGCGCATCGGGCTGAGCCTCAAGGAGTTGGCGCACGCGGTGGCCGCGCCCGAGCTCACCGAGGATCCGTCGCGAAGCGGCGGGCGGCGGCGCAAGGGCGGCGGCGGGAAGTCGCGCGAGTACGACTACGACGACGAGAACTAGATGGACCGCCGGCTGAAGATCGTCGGCGCGACCGTCCTCGTCTGGCTGGCCGTGGCCGGCCTGTTCGTGCTCGTGGTGGGCGGGGCCAGGACGGGGGAGAGCAGCAGCGGCGGCTCCCTGTTCGGGCCGCGCGTGGCCATCGTCGAGCTCGAGGGCATCATCACAGACGTGGACGACATCGTCCGCGAGCTCAAGTCCCACCGCGAGAATCCGTCCGTCCGCGCGGTGGTGATCCGCATCAACAGCCCCGGCGGCGTGGTCGGCCCCACCCAGGAGCTCCACGACGCGATCTTGAAGACGCGTCAGGCCGGCAAGCCCGTGGTGGCGTCCCTGGGCTCTGTCGCCGCCTCCGGCGGATACTACACGGCCGTCGCGTGCGATCAGATCTACGCGAACCCCGGCACGCTCACCGGATCGATCGGCGTCATCATGCAGCTGGCCAACGTCGAGCAGCTCATGAAGAAGGTGGGCGTGGAGTACGTGGTGGTGAAGGCGGGCGCGTTCAAGGACGTCGGCAACATGGGCCGGGCGATGACGCCCGAGGAGCGGCGGACGCTGCAGGCGCTGCTCGACGACGTGCACGCACAGTTCATCGGCGCGGTGGCGGCGGGACGCAAGCTCGACCGCGAAGAGGTGGTCCGCTTCGCCGACGGGCGCGTGTTCTCGGGCACGCAGGCCAAGGCGCTGAAGATGGTCGACGCGCTTGGCGGTCTGGAGGACGCGGTCCTCGCGGCGGGCAAGCTGGCCGGGCTGCCGTCGCCGCCCACCGTGATCCAGCCCAAGCGGCACTTCTCGATCATAGACCTGCTGCGGAATCAGTTCGGGGGCTCCGCGGCGGGCGTCCTGCTCCGGCCCGCGCTGCCGCAGTTCAAGACGCCGCTCTACCTGATGGACTGATTACATGGGGGGCCCCGAAATGGCCCCCCCAAACCCCCCAACGTTCGGGCCACGCCGGCGAAGCCGTCGCGGCCCTCTATCGCCGCCTCCGCCTCCTGCCCTCTGTCTCGCGCGCGTGGATAGGGTTTAACCCTGTATCTGGGGTGCGGTCTAACCCCTCATTCCCGTTGACATTCTCGGAAGGGGCATGCTAGCGTGCCCCCTGGGTTTGCAGCTCGCCGAGGGTCGGCCGCAGGGGCTGCTCAACGCGCGAAGCGCCGAGGGTGGACGACGATGACGAAAGCGGAGCTGATCGACGAGGTCTCCAAGCTCTCCAATCTGACGAAGAAGGAGACGGAGACGATCGTCAACACGGTGTTCGACAACATCACCGACGCCCTGGCCAAGGGAGACAAGGTCGAGCTGCGCGGGTTCGGCAGCTTCCGCATCCGGCACCGCAACTCGCGCAAGGGCCGCAATCCCAAGACCGGCAGCGCGGTGGACGTTCCCCAGAAGCGTGTTCCGTTCTTCAAAGTGGGCAAGCGCCTGCGCGAGCTCGTCAATACTTAAAGATCGCTCATATGGCAGTGCGAACCTGAGCGGCGTCCGCGCCGCGAGGCGAGCCCAAGAAAGTTGAGGCGCCTGTGGGCGCCGTGGCGCATGGCCTGGATCGGCGCAGCCAAGACTCCCGCCGGCTGCGTCTTCTGTAACGCGCGCGACAATCGCGACGACCGCAAGGACCTGGTCCTCGAGCGCGGTGAACACGCCTTCCTCATCCTCAACGCCTATCCCTACGCCTCCGGCCACGTCATGGCCGTGGTCAACCGCCACCTGGCCGCGCTGACCGCCGCCGAGACCGCCGAGCTGAGCGACATGATGCGCCTCGTGCAGCGCGCGGTCGGGGCCCTGACGGCCGAGTACCGGGCCGAGGGCTTCAACGTCGGCATGAACCAGGGGCGGGCGGCGGGGGCCGGCATCGAGGATCACTTTCACATCCACGTGGTGCCGCGCTGGAACGGTGATTCGAACTTCGTCAGCGTCATCGGCGACACCCGCGTGCTGCCCGAGACGCTGGAGACGACCTGGGAACGCCTGAAGGGCCGGCTGGGTGGCTGACGCCGCGACGCCCAGTCCGATGATGACGCAGTACCGGGAGCTGAAGCGCCGCTTCCCGGATCACCTGCTGCTGTTCCGCCTCGGCGATTTCTACGAGCTGTTCGCGGAGGACGCCGAGCTCGGCGCCCGGCTGCTGCAGATCACGCTGACCGCGCGCCAGTCGGTGCCGATGGCGGGCATCCCGCACCACGCGGCCGACGGGTACATCGCGCGACTCGTGCAGGCGGGGCAGAAGATCGCCATCTGCGAGCAGATGGAGAATCCCGGCAAGGGCAAGAAGCTCTTGCGCCGGGACGTCGTGCGCGTCGTCACGCCGGGCACGCTGACCGACACGGCGTACCTGAGCGGCGCCGCCAACAACTTCCTGATGGCGCTCGGGCGCGGCGGCGCCGTCACCGGGGTCGCCCTGCTCGACGTCTCCACTGGCGACTTCTGGGTCGGGGAGGACGGACCAGGCGAGCACGCGGTGCTGGATGCGGCCCTGCTGCGCCGGCCCGCCGAGGTGCTGCTGCCGGAGAGCGAGCGCGCGGGCGGTGAGCTGCTCGCACGGCTGCAGGCCACCGGCGCCGCGCTGACGTTTGCCGATCCCGGCCTCTGGAGCGTGCGCCGCGCCGCCGCCGACCTGGCCACGCACTTCGGCATGACCTCACTCGACGCCTTCGGCGTCGGCGATCTCACCGCCGGCCTCGCCGCCGGCGCCGCGGCGCTTGCCTACGTGCGCGCCACGCAGGGCGACCGGCTCGGCCATCTCGTGCGCCTGCAGCGGCTGCGTCCGGCCGACTGCATGACGCTCGACGAGACGGCCGTGCGCACGCTGGAGCTCCTGGAGGCCAGCGACGGCAGCGTGCGCAACGCGCTCTTCGGCGTGCTGGACGAGACGGTCACGCCCATGGGCGCCCGCATGCTGCGCCAGTGGCTCCTGCAGCCGCTGCTGGACGCCGGCGCCATCGCCGCCCGCCAGGACGCCATCGCCGCGCTGGTCGAGGCGCCGGAAGCGCGTGCGACGCTGCGCCGGCTGCTGAAGCCGGTCGGCGATCTCGCGCGGCTCACCAGCCGCGCGACCCTCGGCGTCGCCCACGCGCGGGATCTGGTGGGCCTGCGCGCGTGTCTGGGACCGCTGGACGCCGTGCGGGCGGCGACCGCCTCGCTGGGCGTGGCGCTGCTGGCCGATGCGCGCGACGCCCTGGCCGATCTGGCCGACCTGCGCGAGACGCTCCACGCCGCGCTGGTGGACGAGCCGCCGGCCGCCCTGACCGACGGCGGCATCATCCGTGCGGGCTGGAGCGAGGCGCTCGACGCCATCGTGAGCGACGCTGCCGAGGCGCGGCGCTGGATCGCCGGCCTCGAGGAGCGCGAGCGCGCCCGCACCGGCATCTCGAGCCTGCGCGTGCGCTTCAATCGCGTGTTCGGCTACGGCATCGAGATCACGCACGCCCAGGCGGCCAAGGCTCCCGCGGACTACGTGCGGCGCCAGACGCTCGCCGGCGCCGAGCGCTTCGTGACGCCGGAGCTCAAGGACTACGAGGTCAAGGCGCTCGGCGCCGACGAGCGGCGCCGTCGGCTGGAGCACCAGCTCTTCGACGAGCTCCGCGGACGGGTGGCCGCGCGCGCCGCCGACCTGCTCGCCACCGCCCGCGCGCTGGCGCTGATCGACGTCACCGCGGGGCTCGCGGAGATTGCGCACGCCCGCGGCCACGTCAGACCCGTCGTCGACGACGGCGGGAGCCTGGAGATCGTCGAGGGCCGCCATCCGGTGCTCGAGGCGCGCTCGGGCGTGCCCGTCACGCCCAACGACCTGGCCCTCGATGCCGAGGCGCGCGTGGTGATCCTCACCGGGCCGAACATGGCGGGCAAGTCCGTCTATCTGCGCCAGACCGGGCACCTGGTGGTGCTCGCGCAGATGGGCGCGTTCGTGCCCGCGCGCTCGGCGCGCATCGGCCTGGTGGACCGCGTCTTCACGCGGGTCGGCGCCCAGGACAATCTCGCGCGGGGCCAGTCGACCTTCCTGGTCGAGATGGTGGAGACGGCGTCGATCCTCAACAACCTCACGCCGCGCAGCCTCGTGCTGCTGGACGAGGTGGGCCGCGGGACGTCGACGTTCGACGGCCTCGCCATCGCGTGGTCCGTCGTCGAGGAGCTGCACGACCGTCGCGTGAAACCCAAGGTGCTCTTCGCCACCCACTTCCACGAGCTGACCCAGCTCGCCGGGCGCCTCGGCGGCGTGCGCAACTTTCACGTGGCCGTGCGGGAGTGGAACGACGAGATCGTGTTCCTGCACAAGGTGCAGGCGGGCGGCACCGATCGCTCGTACGGCATCCAGGTGGCGCGCCTGGCCGGCCTGCCGCCGCCGGTGATCGCGCGGGCCAAAGCGCTGCTGGCCCGCTTCGAGGACGCGGGGCAGGCCACCACCGACGCGACCGATGCGGTGCAGCTCGGACTGTTCGCCCCGGCCGCCGACCCGCTCCGCGACGAGCTCACCGCGCTCGACCTCGCCCATCTCACGCCGATCGAGGCCCTCAACCTGCTGGCCAAGTGGCAACAGCGCCTGAAGCCCTGATGCGCATCCGCCGGCTGCCCGACAACCTCGTCAACAAGATCGCGGCCGGTGAAGTGGTGGAGCGGCCCGCCTCGGCCGTGAAGGAGCTGGTCGAGAACGCGCTCGACGCCGGCGCGCGCACGATCGCCGTGGACCTCCGCGACGGCGGCGCGGCGCTGCTGCGCGTGAGCGACGACGGCCACGGCATGACGCCCGAGGAGCTGCCGCTCGCGCTCGAGCGGCACGCGACCTCCAAGCTGGCGCGCGACGAGGATCTCGACGCCATCGCCACGCTGGGCTTTCGCGGCGAGGCGCTGGCCGCCATCTGCGCGGTCTCACGCTTCACCGTCACCAGCCGCGCGCGCGAGGCTGCCGAGGGCCTGCGGCTGGGCGGCGAGGGCGGCGTGGTGAGTCAGCGCCTCACGGTGCCGGGCGAGGCGGGCACGACGGTGGAGGTCCACGACCTCTTCTTCAATACCCCGGCGCGGCTGAAATTCCTGAAAGCGCCGGCCACCGAGCTGTCGGCCAGCCTGCGCATGATCGGCCAGCTCGCGCTGGCGCATCCCGCCGCGCAGTTCCGCGTCACCAACGGTGGGCGTGCCGTGCTGACCGCGCCGGCCGCCGCCGACCTGCGCCAGCGGATCGGCGCGCTGTGGGGCTGGCAGACGACGGAGCGGCTGCTGGCGGTCGATCGCAGCGAGCACGGCGTGCGGGTGGCGGGCTGGGCGAGCCCGCCCGACGTGACGCGCGGCGGCCGCGACGACGTGGTCGTCATCGTCAACGGCCGCCCGGTCCGCGATCCCACGCTGCTCCAGGCCGTGCTGGCCGCCTACCGGCCGCTGCTGCCGCGCGACCGCTTCCCGCTGGTGGTGCTCGCCCTCACGCTGGCCCCGCACGACGTCGACGCCAACGTGCATCCGACCAAGGCGTGGGTGCGCTTCCGTCAGCCGCGCCTCGTGCAGGAGATGCTGGTGGCGGCGCTCCACGAGGCGCTGCGCCGTCCCGGCGTGGTGCCGTCGCTCGGCGCCGAGCCGCGCGCCGCGGTCGCCACGGGCGGGGGGAGCGCGGGGCCGGCGCCCACCGAGCAGGCCGCGCTCTTCCAGGAAGCGCCGGCGCCCTACACGGCCACGCGGTTCGGACGGGTGCTGGGTCAGGTGCAGGAGACCTTCATCGTCGCAACCACCGACGACGAGGTCTTCTTCCTCGATCAGCACGTCGTGCACGAGCGCGTGATCTTCGAGCAGGTGCGCGGCCAGCTCGACGCCGCGCCGCTCGCCTCGCAGGCGCTGCTGTTCCCGGAGCGGCTCGATCTCGGCGCGCCCGCGCGCGCGCTGCTCGGCCGCTGGCGCGCGCCGCTCGAGCGCCTGGGCTTCGGCTTCGAGGAGTCGGGCGCCGACAGTGTGGTGCTCCGGGCGGTGCCCACGCTGCTCAAGGGCGACGAGCCCAAGCGCCTGATCGAGGCCGTGCTGGACGAGCTCGGCGATCCCAAGGCCGGCGAGCCCACGCTCGACCGCGCGCTCGCCTTCGTCGCCTGCCGTGCCGCCATCAAGGCCAACACCCCACTGGCCCCCGAAGAGATGGACCGCCTCGTCGCCGACCTCGAAACCACCGAGACCCCCTACTTCTGCCCCCACGGCCGCCCCATCGTCAGCCGCGTGTCGATGCACGACATCCGGCGGGAGTTGAAGCGGACGTGGTAGTGCGAACCCGAGCCGCAGGCGAGGGGAGCCTGAGGCGAGCCTGTGAAGAGTATGGGAAGGCTCGCAGGGGTACACTTCACGCAAGGTGAACGTTGAGAAGCCGCCGCTGCTGGTGATCGCCGGTCCGACGGGCGTGGGAAAGACCGCGGCCGCCGTGGCCCTCGCGCGACGGGTGCCGCTCGAGGTCATCAGCGCCGACTCCCGTCAGGTCTACCGGGGGATGGATCTCGCCACCGGCAAGCCGAGCCCCGAGGAGCAGGCGGCCGTGCGCCACCACCTCATCGACGTCGTGGATCCCGACGACCGCTATCACGCCGCCCGCTTCCGCGCCGACGCCGAGCGTGTCATCGCCGACGTGCGCGCGCGGGGCCGGCTGCCGGTCGTCGTCGGCGGCACCGGGCTCTATATCCGTTCACTGCTCCGCGGCCTCGACCCGGCGCCGCCCGCCGACCCCGAGTTCCGCCATGAGCTCGCCGGCGTCGCGGCGCGCGAGGGGAAGGGCGCGCTCCACGCGCGGCTCGCCACGGCCGAGCCCGCGCTGGCCCGCCGGCTGCATCCGAACGACGCGATCCGGGTCGTCCGCGCGTTGGAGCGGCTGCGGGCCGGCGGCGCGGTCGGCGACGCGCTGGTCCGCTGGCGCGACGGCGATAGCCCGTGGCGCGTCATCTACGTGGGCCTTGCGCTCGAGCGCGCCACGCTCGCGCAGCGGCTGGCGGCGCGCGCGGAAGCCATGGTGGCGGCCGGGCTCAGCGACGAGGTGCGCGGGCTGCTCGCGCGCGGGTACGACGCCGGACTGGCGGCCATGCAGGGCATCGGCTACCGGCAGTTCTGCGACGTGGTGGCGGGCCGGCTGAGCGCCGAGGACGCGCTGCGACTCATGCAGCGCGACACCGTGCGCTACGCCAAGCGCCAGATGACGTGGTTCGGGCGCGAGCCGGACGTCACGTGGCTCCCCGTGGACGCAGCGGGCGGCCTGGACGGCGTGGCCGCGCGTATCGAGGCGATGCTGGCGAAGGAGGGTGTTATCGAGTGAGTCGATCGCGAAAGAGCTACGCGACGAACGGACACGGCACGCGGCGGGGCCCGGAGAAGGCGGTGATTGCGGCCGTGCGGCTGCCGAAGCAGCGCCGCTGGGAAGTGGAAGAGTCGCTCGAGGAGCTGGCGGGGCTGGCCACCGCGGCCGGCGCCACGGTCGTCCAGCGCGTGATCCAGGAGCGCGGCTCGCCCACGCCGTCGCTCTACTTCGGCAGCGGCAAGGTGACCGAGATCGGCGAGGCCGGCAAGGCCGCCGGCGCCAACCTCTTCATCTCCGACGATCCGCTCACACCCATCCAGGAGCGCAACATCTCCGAGGCGCTCGGGATCAAGGTGATCGACCGCACCGCGCTCATCCTCGACATCTTCGCGCAGCGGGCGCGCACCGCCGAGGGCAAGCTGCAGGTGGAGCTGGCGCAGCTCACGTACCTGCTGCCCCGCCTGGTCGGCCAGTGGAGCCACCTCGAACGGCTCGGCGGCGGTATCGGCACGCGCGGCCCCGGTGAGACCCAGCTCGAGTCCGACCGGCGCGTCATTCGCCGGCGCGTGATGCAGCTTCGCCGCGAGCTCGAGCACGTGCAGTCGCACCGGCGGCTGCAGCGCCAGGGCCGCCGGCGCTCCGGCGTGCCGGTCGTGGCGCTGGTGGGCTACACCAACGCCGGCAAGACCACGCTGCTCAACCGGCTCTCCGGCTCGCGGCTCACCACCGCCGACCAGCTGTTCGTCACGCTCGATCCGGCCGCCCGCCTGATCGAGCAGGGTCCGCGGCCGTTCATTCTCACCGACACCGTCGGCTTCATCCGCAAGCTGCCCCACGAGCTGGTGGCGGCGTTCCGCGCCACGCTCGAGGAGCTGCAGGACGCCGACGTGATCGTGCACGTGGTGGACGCGACGCACCCGGCGGTGGAAGAGCACATGGAGGCGGTGGACCGGATCCTGGTCGAGCTCGAAGTCTTCCACCGGCCGACGGTGCTCGCCCTCAACAAAGTGGATCGCATGGATCACGCGCCCGCTCTGGACGCGCTGGAAGCGCGCCGCGAGGGTGTCGGCATCTCGGCCGTCACCGGGCAGGGGTTGCCCGACCTCCTGAAGGCCATCGACCGGGTGCTGCCCGTGAGCGGGGCGGTCACACTGCGCATTCCGCACAACGACGGCGCCGCGCTGGCCCTCTGCTACGAGCGGGGCCGGGTCCTGGCCAGGGTGGACGAGCCCCAGCATGTGGTCGTGGACGTGGAGCTGCCCCCGGCATGGGCAGGCTCCCTGGCCGGCTATCGGGTGCTAAACTAACGTCTTCATGGGCCTGGCGAACTGGCTGACCGTCCTTCGCATTTTGTTGATCCCGGTCTTCATCACGCTGCTCGTCTACAAGCAGCGCGGACCGGCGCTCGCCGTCTTTCTCGCCGCGGCCCTGACCGACCTGCTCGATGGCTACGTCGCGCGCCACCGGGGCAGCCAGAGCCGGCTCGGCGCATTCCTCGATCCGATGGCCGACAAGCTGCTGTTGATGTCCTCGTTCGTCACGCTCACATGGCTCAGGGTGCTGCCGTTCTGGATCGCCGCGGTGGTGATCAGCCGCGACCTCATCCTGGTCATCGGCGCGCTCGCCATCCACATGGCCGGCGGCCGCATCACGCCGCGCCCGACGCGCGCGGGCAAGCTGGCCACCTTCTTCCAAGTCGTCACGGTCTTCCTGGGTGTGGTGACGCCCTTCTACGAATGGCCGGCCGGGTTCAAGGGGGTCATCTGGCTGGCCGCGACCTTCACGATCCTCTCCGGGCTGCAGTACATCGTGCAGGGCATGCGCTTCCTCAATGCCGTCCACGCCGACGAGCCCCGAACGCCGGATGAAACCACCACGCTCTATCGCTGAGGGGGTCGTGGTGGCGGCGGTGCGCCCGCGTACGGCGGGCGCGGCGGCGGGGCTGGCGGCGGGCGACCGCATCCTGACCATCAACGGCCGCGGCCTGCGCGACGCCATCGACTTCCAGTTCTACGGCGCCGAGGACCGGCTGGCGCTGACCGTCGAGCGCGACGGCAGCCGGCGCACGCTGGCGCTCACGCGGCGTCCGGGCGGCGATCTGGGGCTCGAGCTCGAGGCGCCGCGGCCGGGCGAGATCGCCACCTGTGCCAACAAGTGCGTGTTCTGCTTCATCCACCAGCTGCCGAAGGGGATGCGGCGCAGCCTCTACGTGAAGGACGACGATTTCCGCCTGTCCTTCCTGCACGGCAACTACATCACGCTGACCGACCTGGACGAGCCGGCCTTCGCGCGCATCCTCGAGCAGCGCCTCTCGCCGCTCTACGTCTCGGTGCACGCCACCGATCCCGAGCTGCGCTGGCGCCTGCTGGGCCAGCCCCGGCACGCCGTCGAGATCCTGCCGCGTCTCGAGCGGCTGGCCAAGGCCGGCATTCGCGTGCACGCCCAGATCGTGCTGTGTCCCGACTGGAACGACGGGCCGCACCTGGAGCGGACGGTGCACGAGCTGGCGCCGCTGCATCCCCATGTCGCCACCACGGCGATCGTGCCGGTCGGGCTCACGCGTCACCGCGAGCGCCTGCCCGCGCTGCGCACACTCACGGATGCCGAGGCCGGCGCGCTGGTGGACACGGTCGACGGCTGGCAAGCGCGCTTCCGCGAGTCGCTCGGCAGCCGCTTCGTGTTCCTCGGTGACGAGGTCTACCTGCAGGCGGGGCGTCCACTGCCGCCGGCCGAGGCCTACGAGGGCTTTGCCATCGCCGAGGACGGGATCGGCCTGGTGCGCCGCTTCGAGGACGGGCTCGCTCAGGCGCTGGCGCGCCGGCGCTCGCCCCGCGCGGGGCGCCGCGTGACGATCGTCAGTGG
>JBKPRI010000269.1:0-49001 GCA_046734515.1 Candidatus Methylomirabilota bacterium
GCGCCTGCTCGTCGCTGACCGTCGCGTTCACCGTACCGCGCGGCGCCTGCTCGTCGCTGACCGTCGCGTTCACCGTACCGCGCGGCGCCTGCTCGTCGCTGACCGTCGCGTTCGCCGTACCGCGCGGCGCCTGCTCGTCGCTGACCGTCGCGTTCACCGTACCGCGCGGCGCCTGCTCGTCACCAATGGTCGCCTCGGCGCGTGGAGCCTGCTCGTCCTCCGTGGAGGCTGCCAGCGCCGGCGTCCGGCCGACCGTGGCGAACGTGAGGAACACCGCGCTCACTACCGTCGCGAACGTCTTGAAGGTCTTCATGATCTCGTTCCTCCTTGCGCCTTAGGACGCCCCGCGCGGCGCGGAGGTTTCGGGGCAGAATGCCCGATTCCATCGGCGGGCGCTCAGCCCTATCGCCAGGAGGCCAGCAACGTCTTGGCTGTCACGAGATCGACAGTCGCGAAACCTTCCGTGAATCGCCCATACACGGGCGCCAGCGTCTTGCGAGCCTGCGTCGTCCGGCGTTGTCGACGGAACAGACGGGCAAGACTGATCGCCGCACGGAGCTCCCACGCGAGCGCTTCCTGGCTTCGCGCCCAGTCGATCGCCTTCACGAAAGACTCCTCGGCCTCGGCGGGGTCGCCCGGCGTGTCGCGAAGGAGGAGGAGCTCGCCCTTCTTGCGCAGCAGCTCGGCGAAGCACCAGCGCTCGTCGAGGATCTCCGAACGCTCGAGCGCCTCGTCGATGAGCGTGAGGCCTTCGCCGATCCGCCCGGCCGCGGCAAGACCTTCGGCCAGCTCACCGCGCAGCATGTTCCGGTGCAGATGGAACGCGGCGGGGGTCAGGGCCGCAAGCCCGGCCTGCAGCAGCGGCACGCCGGCGGCGGCATTTTCCTGCTTGATGAGGACCATGCCCTCGTAGCACTGGCCCCACACGCCCCAGCCCGTCATGGCGTGCTTCGCCGAGAGGTCACGAACCTCCTGGATGAAGCGTCGCCCGCTCGCGAGGTCACCCGCGTACAGGGCGAGCGGACACGCCGCCTCGAACAGCGCGTACAGCAGTGAGATGACGTGATCGGCCGCGCGCGCGAAGTCGACCAGGCCGGCGACGGTCCGCAGCGCCTGGTCGGGACAGCCCTGCACCCACAGGATGCGGGCGTGATAGCAGTGCGTCACGACCCGCTGGTCGAAGTGATACCGAAGGATGTGCAGCCGGCGATTCTCCGCGAAGTCCGCCTCGAGCAGCGGGTCGAGGCGTCGCCGGGCAGCCGGCTGGTCACCGAGGCCGTGCAGGATGGCCGCGACCAGTCGCTCGGCGATCAGGACGTCGCTGGGGTCGCCCGTCTTGACGGCAATGGCGCGAAGCTTGCCGGCGAGCGTCAGCGCGTCGCGATAGTCACCATTGACGAATCGATGAACGCACAGGCAGTACGTCGCTCGCAGACGGTATTCGGTGTCGTCCAGCGCCTCGGCCAGCTCGAGGGCGTGTGTCGAAGCCGTGCTCATCTCCGGGCTGCCGATGCCCCGCGTGTGCAACAGCGCGGTGCCGAGCGCGTGGAAGAGGCGCATGTCGCGGCGGGAGTCGGCGGGTACGCCGGGGCCGAGGCGCGCGAGCGCCTGCTCGACGCGGGCACGACACTCCGTCATCAACGACAGGTGCGTCCACAACGGCACCGCCGCCACCGTCAGCGCGACCCCGATCGCCCGATCCCCGGCCGGCGAGAACGCCCAGTCCAGCGCGATCCGAACGTTGTCGACCTGACGGCCGTACACCGCCAGCCAGTCGGCTGGAGCGCCCGTGGCATCCGTCAGGTCGATGCGCTCGCAGGCCTTGAGCTGGTACTCCGCGTGACGCCGGGCCATCGCGGCGAATTCGCCGCACTCGACGAGCTTCTCGGCCGCGTAGGCGCGGGTGCTTTCGAGCAGCCGGTACTCGGGGACCACGCCGGAGAGATCGGCCGTGATCAATGACTTCGAGACCAGGGCCCCGAGCGCATCGATGACGTCGTCAGAGGACATGTCCTCCGCGGCCGCGACGTCTCCGGCCGCGGCGCCATCGAAGCCCCCCGCGAAGATCGAAAGCCGCGCCAGCCCGCTTCGCTCGCGCTCGGAGAGCAGACCGTAGCTCCAGTCGAGCGTCGCCCGCAGCGTCTGCTGGCGCTGCAGCGCGGTCCGATTGCCTCTCGTCAGGACCGCGAAGCGATCGTCCAGCCGGGCGGCGATGCCCTCCACGCCGAACGACGGGACGCGCGCGGCGGCCAGCTCGATGGCGAGCGGCATTCCATCCAGGCGCCGGCAGATCGCGCTCACGACCGACACGACGCTCGCGTCCGGCGTGAACTGCGGCTCGACGGCGCGGGCACGGGCGACGAAGAGTCTCACGGCGTCCCCGGTGTCCTCGTGCTCGGCCGGCATCGCCAGCGACGGCACCCGGTAGACGTGCTCTCCGGTCGCCCGCAGCGGCTCGCGGCTCGTGGCCAGCAACGCGAGTCCCGGCGCGACGCTCAGCAGCGTCTCGGCGAGGCGCGCCGCGCCCTCGATCAGGTGCTCGCAGTTGTCGAGCACGAGCAGGAGCCGCCGCGTGCCGAGGGCGGCGCCGATCCCCGCCGCCGAGACCGCATCGGCCACGAGCGGCAACCCGAGCGAGGCCGCGACGGTCACCGGGATGAGATCGGGATTGCTCAGCGAGGCCAGCTCGGCGAGAAAGACCCCGCCGGGAAATGCCGGGCCGAGCCGACGGGCCAGCTCGACCGCCAGCCGGGTCTTGCCGATGCCGCCGGCCCCGACGAGCGTGACGAGCCGATGCCTCGTGATCAGGCTCGCCACCGCCCCGAGCTCCGCCTCCCGGCCGATGAGCTCGGACAGAGGCGCCGGAATGTTGCTCAGCGGCGCCGCTGGAGCGCTCGCAGCCCGCGTCAGGCGGACCTCCCCGGTGAACTGGTAGCCACGCCCGGCCACGGTACGGATGAGACCGCGGTCGGCGCCAAGCGCTTTCCGGAGCATCGAGATCTGAACCGCCAGGTTGTTCTCCTCGACGACCCGGTCCGGCCACACACGCCGCATCAGGGCTTCCTTGCTGAGGAAGGTGCCGGGGGCGTCGACCAGCGCCAGCAGGGTGTCGAAGGCCCGGTCTCCCAGCTCGACGGCGCCGCCATCGACGAGCAGCTGCCGGCGGGCGGGGACAAGGCGGAAACGTCCGAATTCCATGGCTTCCGGGTCGTCGGGCGGCAGCGCCATCGCGCCGGAGAGTGTACCGCCGCTTCAGGACTCTTCAGGACGACTCAGGCCGGCACAAAGACTCGCAAGCGCCCGCCTCATACGCTGAGTCCCACGATCGCCAGTTATCAGGAGGGTTGCCATGTACAGCTCAGCGATGCTTCCCGTGCTCGACAGCGCGATGCCCGTTCGACGCGACACCACCGCCGCGCGCGTCGACCCCGACCGTGAGCTTCTTGCCGCGCTCCAGCGGCAAGATCCGGCGGCGGCCGAGCTCCTGGTCGCCCGGTACGCCGACCGGGCCTATCGCCTGGCCGTCGGGATCACGCGCAACCCGCGGGATGCCGAGGAAGCCGTGAACGACGCGTTCTGGAGCGTCGTTCGCAGGATCGAGACCTTCAGGGGCGACTCTGCGCTGGCGTCATGGATCTACCGCATCGTCGCCAACGCGGCCTACCTGAAGATTCGTCGGCAGGCGCGCCGGGGCGATGAGATCCCGCTGGACGACGTTTTGCCGGCCTTCGACGAGGACGGCCGCCATGTCGGCCCGCTGCACGACTGGTCGAGCAGCGTCGACGACCCGGCCGTGCAGATGCGGCTGCGCGAGGCGCTGCAGACGTCGATCGACGAGCTGCCGCCGGACTATCGTGCGGTCTTCGTCCTCCACGACGTGGAGGGCATGCTCCTGAGCGAGGTCGCGAGCTCGCTCGGCATCACGGTGGCGGCCGCCAAGGCCCGCTCGCACCGCGCAAGGCTCCTTCTCCGCAAGCGTCTCTCGGCGTTCATGGAAGACGCCGCGCTGGCGCTCACGGCGTGAGGAGCGCCTTGGCGGCGATGAGATCCGGCGTCCCGAATCCCTCGGTGAATCGGCGGTACACCGGCGCCAGCGCTCGTCGAGCTGCGCCGGTCTGGCCCCGTCGCCGCTGGAGTCGGGCCAGGCTCATCGCGGCTCGAAGCTCCCACGTGAGCGCGCCCTGGCGCCGTGCCACGTCGGCGGCCTCGAGGAAGAAGCCTTCGGCGTCCTCCGCTGCGGTCGGCGCGCCGGTCAGCACGAGCAGCTCGCCCTTCTTGCGGAGGAGCTCCGCGTGGCACCACCCCTCTTCGGTCCGCTCCACGCGCGCGAGTGCATCGTCGATGACCGTCACGGCCTCGCTCACCTGCCCCCGGGCGCCCAGGCCCTCCGCCAGCTCGGCCAGGAGCAGCGTTCGGTTCAGATAGAACGCGCCCTCGGGAAGTCCCCCGAGCGTCGAGCGCAGCAGCCGGCAGCCGGCTTCGCCCTCCCCGCGCTTGACGAGCAGCAGGCCCTCCAGGGAGTGTGCCCACAGACTCCAGGTGCTCAGCCCGCGTGTCGTGGCCAGCTCGCCGATGCGCTGCACGTAACGTTCGGCGGTCGCGAGATCGCCGGCATAGATCGCGATCGGACACGCGGCATGACCGAGCGTGTAGAGCAGTGACAGGTCGTGGCCTTCCGCATCCGCGTAGTCGACCATCTCGCGCGCGACGCCCATCGCCTGCTCGGCGAATCCCTGCAGCCAGCGAATGCGCGCGTACAAGCAGTGGATCACGACGCGCTGATCCCACTGGTAGCGGATGATGTGCAGGCGGCGGGCCGCCGTGAAATCGGCGTCCAGCAACGGCTCGAAGCGCTGCGCGGCACCGTGCTGGTCCCCGAGCATGTGCAAGACCGTGCCGACGAATCGCTCGCCGAGAAGCGCGTCGGTGGGGTCCGCGGTCCGGGCGGCGCCGGCGCGCAGGCTCTCGCCGAGCGCCAGGGCGCTGCGATAGTCGCCCATGGTGAGGCGATAGAGATACAAGCCGAACAGCGCGCGCAGACGGTACTCGATGTCGTCCAGGCCCTCGGCGAGCTCGAGGGCCTTCGTCAGCGCCGCGATCATGGCCGGGCTGCCGATGTCCAGCGTATGGATGGCGGTCGTGCCCAGTGCGAGATACAGTCGCACGTCGCGGGCCGCGTCCGCGGGCACGTCGCGCTCGAGCCGCTGAATGGCGTGCTCGACGCGCGCGCGGCATTCGCCCACCAGGGCCAGGCGCGTCCACATCGGCACCGCCGCCGCGGTCAGCGCCACGCCCACCGCGGCGTCGCCGGTCGCCGAGAACGCCCAGTCCAGCGCCACCCGGACGTTGTCGATGTGCTGGCCGTAGACGCGAAGCCAGTCCGCCGGCGGGCTCGCGGCCGAGGCGACCTCGTCACCCGGACACCCGGCGATGTAGTACTCCGCGTGACGCCGGGCGAAGCGGTCGAACTCCCCCGTGCCGACCAGCTTCTCCAGCGCGTACGCCCGCATCGTCTCCTGGAGACGGTACTGGGTCAGGCCGTGGAAGTCGGCGGAGACCAGCGATTTCGAGACGAGGTCGGCCAGCGTGTCGACGACATCCGCCGGCGAGAGGCCCAGCCCCGAGGCGACGTCGGTCGCGGCGTCGATGGTGAACGCACCGGCGAACACCGCGAGGCGGCGCAAGACGATCCGTTCCTGCTCGGACAGCAGCTCGTAGCTCCAGTCGAGCGTCGCGCGCAGCGTTTGCTGCCGCGGCAGCGCCGCTCGGTTGCCGCTGGTGAGCAGCGTGAACCGGTCGTCCAGGCGGGCGGCAATGCCGGCGGCGCCGAGCGAGGGCACGCGGGCCGCGGCGAGCTCGATGGCGAGGGGCATGCCGTCCAGCCGGCGACAGATCGCCGCGACGACGCCGGGATCCGCGACGAACGCCGGCTCGGCCGCCAGCGCGCGGGTGATGAAGAGCCGCACGGCGTCGTGGCGAAGGACCTCGTCGACCTTTGCGTGCTCGGGGGGCATGGCGAGCGGCGGCACCCGGTACACGTGCTCACCGTCGACGCGGAGCGGCTCGCGGCTCGTCGTCAGCAGTACCACCGAGGGGCTCGAGGACAGCATCCCCTGCGCGACGCGCGCCGCGGCCTCGACGACGTGCTCGCAGTTGTCGAGCACCAGGAGGACGCGTCGCGCGCCGATGGCGGCGCCGATCCGCTCGGGCGACACCGCGTCCGCGACCAGCGGGAGGTTCAGCGTCGCGGCCACCGTGCGCGCGACCCCATCGCCCGCGGTCAGCGGCGCGAGGTCCGCCAGCACCACGCCCTCGGCAAACGCCCGCACGAGCCGGCGCGCGACCTCCAGACCGAGACGCGTCTTGCCGATCCCGCCGGTTCCCGTCAGCGTGACGAGCCGATGCGTCGTCAGCAGGCTCATGACCTCGTGGATCTCGGCCTCGCGCCCGATCAGCTCGGAGACCGGCACCGGGAGCGTCGCCGCGGAGGGCCGTGCGGCGGCCGGGGCCCCCGCCGCGGGAACACGCACGTCCCCGGTGAACTGGTAACCGCGGCGCGCCACGGTGCGGATGAGATCGCGGTCGGCCCCGAGAATCTTGCGGAGTGTCGAGATCTGGATCTCGAGGTTGTTCTCCTCGACCACCCGATCCGGCCAGACGCGGCGCAGCAGCTCGTCCTTGCTCACGACCAGCCCGCGCGCGTCGACGAGGATCGACAAGGTGTCGAACGCCCGCCCCCCGAGCTCCACGGGCTGGCCGTCGGCGAGCAACTGCCGCGCGCGACGATCCAGCCGGAAGCGGCCGAACTCGATGCTCGAAGGCTGCGCGGCCTCGTCCGTCATCGGCGTTGGATTGTACCGGCGCTCAGCCCAGCGCTTTCAGCAGCGCCCGAGCCGACACCAGATCCGCCGTCTCGAAGCCTTCGGTGAACCTGCGCAGGACGGGCGCGAGGATCGCCCGCGCCCTGATCCGTCGCTCACGCCGCCACAGACGCGCGAGACTCATCGCCGCACGGAGCTCCCACGCGAGAACGCCGTGTCTGTGTGCGTGGTCGATGGCCTGCTCGAACTGCGCTTCCGCCTCCTTCGATGCGCCCTCTCGCGCGAGTAGCTCGCCCCTCACGCGGAGGAGCTCCGGCCAGGACCACTGCTCCTCCGTCACCTCGCAGCGTGCGAAGGCCTCCGCGATCAGCCGCTGAGCGTCGGCGGTGCGGCCGGCCGCGCCGAGACCATCGGCGAGCGCCGCCAGAAAGCCGGTGTAGTGAAAGAAGTACCGGCCCTCGCCGAGCTGTTCGAAGGCGGGCCGGACGAGCCGGCCGTAGCCGTCGGCGTCGCCACGCTTCACCAGCAACACCCCCTGCAGACAGCGACCGACGGCGTGCCATGCCACACTTCCGTGGCGGCTCGTGACATCGAGCAGCCGCGTCACCGAGCCGTCCAGCGCGCCGAGGTCGCCGGTGTACAGGGCAATCGCCGAGGCCGCTTCGGCGAGCGCGAAACACAGCGAATGATGATGACCGGTCGCCTCGCCTTCGGCCACGGCCTGATGGGCCAGCTCGACCGCCCGCGCAGATGCCCCCTGCAGCCACACGACATGCGTCAGCGTGTTGAGCGCCAGCACCCGCTGGTCGAAGAGGAATCGCATCGTTTGCGAGCGGTAGGTCACCGGGCGCGGCTGGCGCTCCAGCATGCGCTCGATGTGGCGCCGCGCGGACTCCTGATCGCCGATGTAATGCAGGGACGCTCCGATCAGGCGGTCGGCGATCGCCTGATCGTCGGCATTCGGCCGCCGCGCCGCAATGCCGGCGAAGCGCTGCGCGAGGGCCAGCCCCATCCGTCCTGAGCCGGTCTGGTTCCGGCACGCATACTGTCCCCAGATCGCGCGCAAGCGGTACTCGTCGTCATCGAGGCCTTCTGCCATGTCGAGGAGCGTCGTCCAGAGCGTGTCGATCTCGGGACGCGGCCCGCGCACATGAAGGGTCGACATGGCGAGCGCGGCCTGGAGCTTCAGCGCAAAGCGGCCCTCCACCGGAGCGCCGGTCTCGGCTGCGCGCTGGACCCGCTCAAAGCTCTCGTTCAGCAGCGACAGCTCCAGCCAGAGTGGCACCGCTGCGATCGTCAGCGCAGTGCCGAGCGTTGCGTCGCCGCCCGGCGCGAACGCCCAATCGAGCGCGGCGCGCACGTCGTCGAGCGTGTGGGCGTACGCGGCCAGCCACTCCGCCGTCGGCCGCGTGGGCCAGTCAGCCTCGGCCGTCTCCATCATGCCGCGGAAGTACGACGCGTGCCGGGCCAGCGCGACCTGGAGCTCCCCCGCCTCCCCGAGACGCTCGCGCGCGTAGGCGCGCGTGGTCTCCAGCAGGCGATAGCGCGGGGCACCGCCGGCGACGTGCGCGACGATGAGCGAGCGGCTCACCAGGCTCGCCACGCCGTCCGCCGCGGCCGCCTCGGGAAGCTCAGCGCTCGCGACGATCGCGCACGCGGCCTCCACCGAGAAGCTTCCCGCGAAGACGCCGAGCCGCCGCAGGACGATCCGCTCGGGCTCGGACAGGAGCTCGTGGCTCCAGTCGAGCGTGGCGCGCAGGGTCTGGTGGCGGGCGAGCGCCGTGCGCTTGCCGGTGGTGAGCAGCCGGAACCGGTCGTCGAGCCGCGCGGAGATGCCCTCGACACCCAGGGCCGCCACGCGAGCGGCAGCCAGCTCGATGGCGAGCGGGATACCGTCGAGGCGGCGGCAGATGGCGGCGACCGTCGCGGCGTGCCGGCGATCCGACATCGCCACCGCTTCCACGGCGGCGGCGCGCGTGCTGAACAGCTGGACGGCGCCGTGGCGCAGCACGTCGTCGGCGTCGAGGTTGTCCTCGGCGGGGACCTCCAGCGATGGGACGCGATAGATGTGCTCTCCCGCGGTCCCCAGCGGCTCGCGGCTGGTCGCGAGCACGACCGTGCGCGGGCCCGTGCTGAGCAGCGCCGCGGCCATGTGCGCGGCCGCGTCGATCACGTGCTCGCAGTTGTCCAGCACCAGCAGGAGCTGCCGGTCGGCGACGGCGGCCGCGACGCGCTCGGGCGTCACCGTCGCGCTGCCCAGCGGCAGACCGAGCGCGGCCGCGACCGTCACGGCTACCAGGCTTCCATCGGTCAGCGGCGCGAGCTCGGCCAGCCAGACGCCGTCGGAAAACCGCTCGAGGATTCGGCGCGCGACTTCGAGTCCCAGGCGCGTCTTGCCAACTCCGCCTGAGCCCGTGAGGGTGACGAGCCGATGCGCCGTGGCCAGCTCCGTCACCGCCTGCACGGCGGGCGCGCGGCCGATAAGCTCTGACACTTCCACCGGCAGATTCGTGGACGCCGTGAGGCGGGGCGACGCGCTGGGGTCGCGGATCACCCCCGTGAACTGATACCCACGGCCGTGGACCGTGCGGATCAGGTGCCGGTCGGCGCCGAGGACCTTCCGCAGGGCCGAGATCTGGATCTCGAGGTTGTTCTCCTCGACGACCCGGTCAGGCCAGATTCGACGCAGCAGCTCGTCCTTGCTGAGCACCGCACCGCCTCCGTCGAGCAGGACGAGCAGGGTGTCGAAGGCACGGTCGCCGAGGTCGATCCGGCGGCCTTCTTCAAAGAATTCACGACGTTGCCGATCGATCCGGAAGCGACCGAACTCGATCACCCCCGGCCGATTCGTCGCCGTCGCCATGGCCGGCCAGCGTACTCCCGCCCTCAGCCCTTTTCAGGACGTTTCAGGCCGCCACAAAGACTTGTCTGCCCGGGATCCGTACGCTGCGGGCGCAAGGATGCAGGAGGGCGGCATGCGCACCGTGACGATGAAGGACGGCACCGAGATCTACTTCAAGGACTGGGGCCAGGGCCAGGCAGTGGTCTTCAGCCACGGGTGGCCGCTGAGCGCCGACGCATGGGAAGACCAGATGCTCTTCCTCGCCGAGCGCGGCTACCGCGTGATCGCCCACGACCGCCGAGGGCACGGCCGATCCAGCCAGCCGTGGCGCGGCAACGACCTCGACACCTACGCGGATGACCTCGCCGCGCTGGTCGAGGCGCTCGATCTCAAGAACGCCGTGCACGTCGGCCACTCTACGGGTGGCGGCGAGGTGGTGCGGTACATCGCCCGTCACGGCACGCGGCGCGTGGCGCGGGCGGTGCTGATCGGCGCGATTCCGCCCCTGATGCTGCGCACGCCGGCGAATCCGGGCGGCTTGCCGATCGAGGTCTTCGACGGCATCCGGACCAACGTGCTCGCCGATCGCGCCCAGTTCTTCAGGGACCTCGCCGGGCCGTTCTATGGCGCGAACCGTTCCGGCGCGAAGGTCTCTCAGGGGCTACGCGACTCGTTCTGGCTGCAAGGGATGCAGGCCGGCTTCAAGAACGTCTTCGACTGCATCAAGGCCTTCTCGGAGACGGACCAGACCGAGGATCTCCGCAAGCTGACCGTGCGCACGCTGTTCATCCACGGCGACGACGATCAGATCGTGCCTATCGGCGCCTCGGCCCATGCCGCCGTGAAGCTCGCGCCGAAAGCCACGCTGACGGTCTATCCCGGCGCTCCGCATGGCCTGTGCAGTACCCACAAGGACCAGGTGAACGCCGACCTCCTGGCGTTTCTGCAGTCATGACCGCTGCATCGCTCGACGCCCGGACGGACTCTCAAGGCGAGAGGAGCGAACCATGAGCTTCGAGAAGATCCTGTACACGGCGAAAGCACACACCACGGGCGGCCGGGAGGGTGGCGCCTCCCGCAGCGACGACGGCCGGCTCGACGTCAAGATCTCGCCGCCCGGCTCCGGCGCCGGCACCAACCCCGAGCAGCTCTTCGCGGCGGGCTGGTCGACGTGCTTCCTCTCGGCGATCAAGGTCGTGGCCGCCAGGAAGCGGATCGCGCTGCCGCCTGACGTGGCCGTCGACGCCGAGGTCGACCTCGGCACGGCGCAGGGCAACTACGGCCTCGCGGCGCGCCTGAATGTCAGCCTGCCGGGCCTCGAGCGCCAGGCGGCGCAGGCCCTCGTGGACGCCGCGCACCAAGTGTGCCCGTACTCCCGCGCGACGCGCGGCAACATCGACGTCACCATGACCGTGGTCTGAGAGAGAGGATGGAGATGAAGGCCAAGAGGCTCCCGGCAGTCGTGATGATCGCGGTATCGCTCGCTGTCTCGACCCTCATCCTCCTGGGTGCCAGGGCTGTCACCGCGCAGGACACTGGGCAGGCCAAGTACACCGTGCGGGTGCCAAACGGGCTCGCGTTCTCCGAGTTCAAGGGCTACGAGAGCTGGCAGACGATCTCCATCAGTCATAGTGAAAAGCTGCTCGCGGTGACCCTCGGCAACCCCGAGATGATCAAGGCCTTCCAGTCCGGCGTTCCCGGCAACGGCAAGCCGTTCCCCGACGGCGCCAAGATGGCGAAGATCCACTGGAACCCGAAGAAGCACGAGACCTTTGCCACGACGGCGGTGCCGGCCAGCCTGCACGACGTCGACTTCATGGTGAAGGACAGCAAGCGGTTCGCGGACAGCGGCGGCTGGGGCTGGGCCGCGTTCAAGTACGACGCCGCGTCCGACACCTTCAAGCCCTTCACCACGACCGACACACCGCCGCAGGGGAACGACGCCAAGTGCGGGCTCGCCTGCCACACGATCGTGAAGAACAGGGATTACGTGTTCACGGAATACGGAAAGCGCTGACCGAGGCGCCACCATGCGAACGAGGGTTCTCGTCGTGGCGGCCGCCCTCGCGGCCGCCATCGCTGGCTGCAGCAGAGGCGGGGCCGCGCCGCCTCCCTCCGCCCCGGCGGTCAAGGTCGAGGTCGTCGTCGAGCAGGACGTGCCGATCAGCCGCGAGTACGTCGGGAGTCTGGTCGGCTACATCAACGCGCAGATCCGCGCCCGCGTCAGCGGGCACCTCGTGAGCCAGAAGTACACCGAGGGAGCGCTGGTCAAGAGCGGTGACGTGCTCTTCCAGGTCGACCCGCGGCCCTTCCAGACCGCGGTCGACCAGGCCGACGCGAAGCTTCGCCTCGCCGAGTCACAGCTGAGTCAGTCGAAGGCCCAGGTCAGCGCCGCCGAGGCCCAGATCGAGCAGACGCAAGCGAAGGTCGCACAGGACGAAGCCCAGGTGACGCGGGCAGCGGCGACGCAGCGGCAGACCGAGCTCGACGTCAACCGCTACACGCCGCTGGCCCAGCGCGGCTCCGTCAGCCAGCAGGAGCTCGACAACGCGGTGCAAAACAATCTCGCCAATCTCGCGGCGGTGGAGGCCGCGCGGGCGGCCGTCCTGAACTCGCGGGCCAGCGTGTCGCAGGCGCGGGCCGCGCTCGAGAAGGCGCACGCCGACGTGAAAACCCAGGAGGCGAACATCGCCGCCGCGCGCGCCGCGGTGGCCGAGGCCCGGCTGAACCTCGGCTACACGACGATCCTGTCGCCCATCACGGGCGTGGCCGGCTTCCGCGGGGCGAACATCGGTGACTTCGTGGGACCGACCGACGCCACCCCGCTCACGACGGTCTCGCAGGTCGATCCCATCTACGCGGAGTTCCCGGTGAGCGAGCAACGGGCCCTCGCGGTGTTCCGGCGGTGGGAGGCTGATCCTCGCGCGCGTCGCGACATCGAGCTCGAGATGATCCTGGCCGACGGCACCCCCTACGCCCATCGCGGCCGCGCGGCCGCGCTCGACCGGCAGGTCGACGTGACCACCGGCACCGTGCTCGGGCGCGGCGTCTTTCCGAATCCCGGCAACCTGCTGCGTCCCGGCCAGTATGCAAAGGTCCGCGCGGTCGTCGAGGTTCAGAAGGGCGCGCTCCTCGTTCCCCAGCGGGCCGTCAACGACCTGCAGGGCGTGCACCAAATCGCGGTCGTCCGTGCCGATGACACGGTCGACGTGCGGACAGTCAAGACCGATACGCGCGTCGGCTCGATGTGGATCATCGCGGAGGGATTGAAGCCGGGCGAGCGCGTGGTCGTCGAGGGTGGCGACCGGGTGCGAAGCGGCCAGAAAGTCCGCGTGGCGGGGAAGTAGGCGATGGCCAGATTCTTCATCAATCGGCCGATCGTCGCGATGGTGATCTCCATTCTCATGGTGATCCTCGGCGTCGTGGCGATGGTGCAGCTGCCGGTCGCGCTGTATCCGAACATCGCGCCGCCAGAGATCCTGCTGCAGGCGCGCTACCCGGGCGCCGACGCCGTCACACTGGAGCAGTCGGTGGCCACGCCGATCGAGCAGCAGATGAGCGGCGTGGACAAGATGCTCTACATGTACTCGCTCAACCAGGGCGCCGGCAGCCAGATGCAGCTGCGGGTGAACTTCGACGTCACCACCGACCCGAGCGTCGATCAGGTGCTCACCAATCTGCGCTACACGCAGGCAGCGTCCCAGCTTCCCCCCGACGTGGTGAACCAGGGCGTCACCGTCATCAAGTCGGTGACCAGCCCGCTGGGGCTCTTCGCCGTGTACTCGCCCAAGGGCACCTACGACGCGTTGTTCCTCGCCAACTACGCGTACGTCAACATCAACGACCCGATGACGCGCGTGCCCGGCATCGGCCAGGTCCTGATCTTCGGCGCGTCGCAGTACGCCATCCGCCTGTGGATCAATCCCGACACCCTGGCCAAGCTGGACATCACCGTCAACGAGATCGCCAGCGCGCTGCAGGCACAGAACACCGTGAATCCCGCCGGCCAGCTGGGCGGCGATCCGATTCCGCGGGGCCAGGAGTTCACGTACACGGTGCTGGCGCAGGGGCGCTTGAGGAGTCTGGAGGAGTTCGAGAACGTCGTGGTGCGGGCCAGGCCGGACGGCGCGCTCGTGCGGGTGAAGGACGTCGCGCGCGTGGAGCTCGGCGCGCAGAACTACATCCGGCGCGGACGCCTGAATGGCCGGCCGGCCGCCATCGTCGCGGTCTACCAGCTGCCCGGCTCGAATGCCATCGAGGCCATGAAGGCCGCGACGAAGCTGATGGACGAGATGAAGGCGCGATTCCCGGCCGACCTCGACTACGTGACGGCGCTCGACACGACGCTGGCGGTCAGCGCCGGGATCCGGGAGATCACGATCACGCTCGTCGAGGCGCTGCTCCTCGTCGTCCTCGTCGTGTTCGTCTTCCTGCAGGGCTTCCGGGCCACGCTGATCCCGCTGCTGGCGGTGCCGGTGGCCCTGGTCGGCGCCTTCATGGTCTTTCCGCTGCTGGGATTCTCGATCAACACGCTGTCGCTGTTCGGCCTCGTGCTGGCCATCGGCCTCGTGGTGGACGACGCCATCGTGGTCGTCGAGGCCGTCGAGCAGCACATCGAGCACGGGCTCTCGCCGCGTGACGCCGCGTTGAAGGCGATGGAGGAGGTGTCGGGACCGGTCATCGGCATCGCCATCATCATGGCCGCGGTGTTCATCCCGACGGCGTTCATCCCCGGTATCACCGGCCGGATGTACCAGCAGTTCGCGGTCACCATCGCGGTGTCCGTCCTGATCTCGGCCTTCAACGCGCTCACGCTGAGCCCGGCGCTCTCGGCGCTCTTACTGAAGCCGAAGCGCGAGATGCGCGGCCCGCTCGGCGTGTTCTTCCGTGGCTTCAACCGTGTCTTCGAGCGGGTGATGGGCGGGTATCTCGACGGCAGTCGCTACCTGATCCGCAAGGCCGCCTTCGCGCTGCTCCTGCTGCTGGGCGCGGCGGCCGTGTCGGGCCTGATCAGCCTCCGGCTTCCCGGGGGGTTCGTCCCGGAGGAGGACCAGGGCTACGTCTTCGCCAACGTCCAGCTCCCGCTGGCTGCCTCCCTCGACCGCACCGCGGCGGTCAACGACAAGCTCGATGCGATCTTCAAGACGCAGCCGGGCATCAAGTACTACACGGGCGTGGCGGGCTTCAGCCTGCTGAGCCTGGTCACGACCACCTACAACTCCTTCTACTTCATCACGCTGGAGGACTGGGACGCCCGCAACAAGCACGGCCTCACGGCGGACGTGATCGTCCGGCAGCTGAACCAGAAGCTGGCCGGCGTGGCCGAGGCCCAGGTCTTCGCGTTCTCACCGCCCGCCATTCCCGGCATCGGCACCTCCGGCGGTGTGACGTTCATCCTCGAGGATCGCGCGGGCAAGGATCCGGCGTTCCTCGCCGAGCAGACGGACAAGTTCCTGGCCGCCGCGCGGAAGCGCCCCGAGTTCGCGCGGCTGTTCACGACCTTGCTACCGAGCGTGCCGCAGTTCTTCGCCGAGGTCGATCGCGAGAAGGTCCTGAAGCAAGGGATCAGCTTGCCCTCGGTGTACCAGGCGCTCCAGGCGTTCCTCGGCGGCGCCTTCGTGAACTACTTCAACCAGTACGGACGGGTCTGGCAGGTGTACGTCCAGGCCGAAGGCGAGTTCCGGACCCAGGCCGACAACGTCGGCCGCTTCTACGTCCGCAACGCCGCCGGTCACCCGGTGCCCCTGTCGACGCTGGTCCGGATGAAAGAGGTCAACGGCCCCGAGTTCACGACACGGTTCAACGAGTATCGCGCAGCGCAGATCAACGGGCTGCTGGCGCCCGGGTTCAGCACCCGGCAAGGCATGCGCGCCCTCGAGGAGGTCTTCGCGGAGAGCATGCCGCGCGAGATGGGCTTCGACTACTCGGGGATGTCGTACCAGGAGCAGGTGGCGTCGCAAGGGGTGCCGCCGAGCGTGGTGCTCGCCTTCTCGGTGCTGGTGGTGTTCTTGATCATGGCCGCCCTGTACGAGAGCTGGACGCTTCCGTTCGCCGTCCTGCTCGCCACGCCCATCGCCATGTTCGGCGCCCTCGCCGCGCTCTGGCTCCGGCGCTACGAGCTCGACGTCTTCTCGCAGATCGGCCTGCTCATGGTGATCGGCCTCGCCGCCAAGAACGCGATCCTCATCGTCGAGTTCGCCAAGGTCGCGTACGAGGGGGGCATGCCGCTCGTCGACGCCGCGCTCGAGGGCGTCCGCGTGCGCCGGCGCGCCCTCTTCATGACCTCGTTCGCGTTCATCCTGGGCTGCGTGCCACTGTGGACCGCCGCCGGCGCCGGCGCGGTTGGCCGCCGGGTCCTCGGCACCGTCGTCATCGGCGGGATGCTGACCGACACGCTCATCGCCAGTCTCTTCATCTCGGTGAGCTTCTACGTCAGTGAGCGCTACGGCCGGACGTCGCCGCACGCGGCCGCCCCGCCGGTCTCCGCGCCTGCGGCGATCTCCGGCGGGGCCGGCGACGAACCTCCGGCGGCGGGATCGCGCCCATGAGCTCACGGGCGTCCGGCTGGCTGCTCGTCGCCGCAGTGCTGCTCGCCGGCTGCGCGATCGGGCCCGACTACAAGCGTCCGGTGGTGGCCGAGCCGGCGACGTTCCGCGGCCAGGCGATCGCCGAGGCGGCCTCGTTCGCCGACCAGCCATGGTGGGACGCCTTCCAGGATCCCGGCCTGCAGGCATTGATCCGCGAGGCGCTGCGCCAGAACTACGACGTGGCGATCGCTGCCGCGCGCGTGCAGGAAGCCCGCGCCCAGCTCCGCGTGGCGCGCTCGGACCTCTATCCGTCGCTCAACTACGGCGTCGGCGTGTCGTATAGCAAGGTCGGCCCCGGCATTCAGGGGCAGCCGGGCGGGCCGGTGCCGAACGCGAACGACTTCTACTCGGCCACGATGTCGGCCTCCTGGGAGATCGACATCTGGGGCCGCGTTCGCCGCTTGAACGAGGCGGCCCGGGCCAATCTCTTCGCCACCGAGGACGCCCGGCGCGGCGTGTGGCTCACGCTGGTGAGCGATCTCGGCCAGGCCTACTTCGAGCTGCTGGCACTCGACGTGCGGCTCGCGATCGCCCGCAACAGCACGGACGCCTACCAGCGCACGTACGATCTCTTCCTGGACCGCTTCGAGCACGGTGTGGCGTCCCGGCTGGAAACCTCGCGGGCCCAGGGCGCGCTCGGGGAAGCCCAGGCCAACATTCCGCAGATCGAGAGCGACATCGTCGCCAAGGAGAATCAGATCAGCATTCTCCTGGGAAAGCCGCCCGGTCCCATCGCTCGCGGCAGGGCGATGTACGAGCAGCCGATCGCGCCGGCAGTGCCGGTGGGCCTGCCCTCGGCGCTCCTGGAACGGCGGCCCGACCTGCGCCAGGCCGAGGAGTTCCTCGTGAGCGCCAACGCGCGCATCGGCGTCGCCAAGGCCGACTTCTTCCCGCGGCTGAGCCTGACCGCGCTCTTCGGCACCGCCAGCCCCGAGCTCTCGGCACTCACCGGCGGCACCGCAACGATCTGGGCGATGGCCGGCACGCTGAGCGGCCCCCTCTTCAACGCGGGCCGCACGCTCGGGAACTACCGCGCGTCGATCGCGCAGGCGGACCAGGCGCGGCTGGTCTACGAGCAGGCCGTCCTGATCGCGCTGCGCGAAGTCTCCGATGCTCTCACGGCGCTCGCCAAGCTGGATGAAGCCGAGACGGGACAGCGCCTGGCCGTGACCGCGCTGGAGCAGGCCGTCGGCCACGCCACCGACCGCTATCGCCAGGGGCTGGCCAACTACTTCGAGGTGCTGGAGGCTCAGCAGCAGCTCTACCCGGCGCAGAACGCGCTCGCGCAGATCCGTCGCAACCGCCTGCTGGCCTACGTGCAGCTCTACAAGGCCCTCGGCGGAGGCTGGAGCCTCACCGACGCCCAGTGGGCGGGTCAGGAGGCAGCGAGAACGCCCTGAGGGCGTGAGACGGCCTAGATAGCGCGTCCTTCGTGGCGGTATGGTTTACTGTGTTGAGCAGCGATACTCGGCGCGCTCAACCAAAAACCAAGAGTTTGAATCGATGAGCACCCGATTGGTGGGCTCGGTCGGGCTGTGCCTCCTCCTGCTGCTCGCGGGACCACGTCCGCTGGCTGCGCAGCTGGCTGCGCAGAACGACGCCCTGTCGACGCAATCCTTTCCGGCCTACCACCTGCTGCCGGAGGACTCTGCCGCTTCCTGGACGCAGCCCTACTTGACGACCCAGCTGTTGATGGACGCGCCTCCCCAGGTCGAAGCCGACCTGCCGCGGTGGGAATTCCTGGAGCGTCACCAGCGGCTCTTTTCGATCCTCATTCCCATCACGTCGGTGGGCGGGGTCATGGCGAACTCGCTGATCGGGTACGACAAGAATCACAGCCTCGAGATCCACCACGAGGGCTTTTTCGGTCGCAACACGACCAACGGGGGGGCGGACAAGGCCTCGCACCTCACCGATTACTTCATCGTCGCCAATCTCTTCGAGGATGTTTACAGGATGCTCGGATACTCGGAGAACGCGGCAATCCTGTGGGGCTTCGGCATCGCGGTCGCCACGGGTGCCGCGAATGAGCTGAGCGACGGGTTCACGAGACACGGTTTTTCCTGGGAAGATCTCGTGATGGACACGACCGGGGCCGCGATTGCCAGCGTGGTCTCGTTCACCCACACCAAGGACCTCTTCGGATTGCGAACGTCTCACGTCCCCGGAAAGTTCTACGACAACGACGTGTACTCGGGGGATCTCAAGCTCTCGGGGGTCGGACAGCGTCTGGGAGTCAACATCGGCCCTCTGCGCTGGCTGCTCCTCTCGGCCACCTACAGCACCAAGGGTTACCGGGCCAACCCCCCGACCGAAGAACAGCGCCTGGTCGGCATCGAGGTGGGTCTCAACCTTCAGCAGATCCTGAACGACCTCGGAGTGAAGCGGAACACGTGGTGGGGGTACGCGCTTCATCTCGTCGGTGACAATGTCCGCTTCCCCTACACCGCGGTGGGATGGCGATATGACGTGAACCACGGCAAGTGGCACGGTCCGAACAGCGGCAATTTCGACTAGAGCGGGGGGCGGACGCTAGGCGCGCACCTCGCGTCCCAGGTATTCGACGGCGGCCTGGAGGCCGCCCCGCCCGTGCGGGATGTCCAGCGCACCGAGCGCCATCTCGACCGCGCCGAGCACACCGAAGACCATCGGTGCGTTGACGTAGCCCATGTGTGCGATCCGGAACGCGCGGCCCTGCAGCTCACCAATCCCGCGACCGAGCACGACCCCGCACTTCTCGCGACAATAGTCGCTGAGCGGGCCGGGCTCGCGGCCCTGCACCAGCACCGTGGTGACCGAGTTCGCGCGCTCCTCGGCGCGGACGACGTTGAACGCGAGCGCCTCCGCCTCCGCCCACCGGCTCACGGCCTGGCGCGTGGCCTCGGCGAGCAGCGCGTGCCGGCGGATCGCGGCGTCCAGGCCCTCCTCGAGGAGCATGTCGAGCGCCGTGCGCAGGCCGAACAGCAGGTGCTGCGGCGGCGTGCCCCCGTACTTCTGGTAATGCGCCTCGCCGTTGCGGAACGTCCAGTCCCAGTAGCGCGTGCGGAGATCCGCGTGCTCGTGGGCGGCGAGCGCGCGCGCGCTGGCGGCGACGAACGCGAGGCCGGGCGGCGTCATCAGCCCCTTCTGCGAACCCGCCATCGCGACGTCGATCCCCCACGCATCCATCTCGAACGCCATGCAGCCGAGCGACGCCACGCAATCCACCATCAGCAGCGCGGGGTGGCCGACCGACGCGATCGCGCGCTGGATCGCCGGAAGATCGTTCACCACACCGGAGGCGGTATCGATCTGGACGACGAGAATGGCCTTGATCTCGCGCGTGGTATCGGCGGCGAGGCGCTGCGCGAGCGCCGCGGGATCGACCGCGCGCCGCGGGTTGCCCTTCAAGACCTCGACCTTGACGCCCATCATCCGCGCCATGTCGCCCCATCCGAGCGCGAACAGGCCGCTCTCGAGCACCAGCACGGTCTCACCGCGCGACAGCACGTTGGTGAGCGCGGCCTCCCAGCCGCCGTGGCCGTTCGCGGCGTAGATGTAGGCGCGCCCGGTCGTCCGGAAGATCTTCGGCAGATCCTCGAGAAGGCTGTGGGTGACGGCGAGCATGTCGCCGGCGTAGATGTCGATGGCCGGCCGGTGCATCGCGGCCAGCACCGCGTCGGGAATGTTCGTGGGCCCTGGAATGCTGAGAAATTCGCGACCCCTGGAGACTGTCATGGGGTCAATTCTAAGCCGACTCCGCGCACCGTTGCGGAATTCTGCCGCCCCCGTAGAATCCCGGGCCAGGAGGAACGCCACGGCGGTGCGCTATCGGCTCGGGATCGACATCGGGGGCACGTTCACCGACTTCGCGCTCTTCGACACCGAACGGGGCGAGATGCTCGGGCTCAAAGTCCCCTCGACGCCGCAGGATTTCTCGGACGCGGTCGCGGTCGGTCTGCAGCAGCTCGCGGAGGAGCACGGCATCGCACTCGGCGAGCTCGGCACCGTGGTGCACGGGACGACCATCGCCGTCAACACACTGATCCAGCGGACCGGCGCTCGCCTGGGGCTGCTGGTGACCGACGGCTTTCGCGACGTGCTCGAGCTGCAGCGGCTGCGGCTGCCGAACCCCTTCGACCTCGACGGCGCCCGGCCCCTGCCCCTGATCCCGCGTGAGCGGGTGGCCGAAGTGCGCGAGCGCCTGCGCGCCGACGGCCGTGTCGATACACCGCTCGACGAGGCCAGCGTGCGCGACGCCGTGCGCCGGCTGGCCGGCCTGGGCGTCGAGGGCCTCGTGGTCTCGCTGCTTCACGCCTATCGTGATCCGGCGCACGAGCGCCGGACGCGGACCATCGCCGAGGCCGCCGCCGGCCTGCCGGTGACCATCTCGGGCGACGTCTGGCCTCAGGCGCGCGAATACGAGCGGACGGCGCTGGCGGTGCTCGACGCCTACGTGCAGCCGAAGGTGCGTCACTACCTCGCCGGGTTCGAGCGGGCGCTGGCCGCGCGCGGCGTGCCGGCGGCGCTGATGGTGACAAAGTCGAACGGGGGCATCATGCCGGTCGGGGCGGCTCGTGGGCAGGCGGTGACGACGCTGCTCTCGGGCCCGGCCTCAGGCGTGATCGGCGCCGCCTACATCGCCGCCGAGTCGGGACGGCCCAACGTCATCACGCTCGACGTCGGCGGCACCAGCGCCGACCTCGCGGTCGTCGAGCGCGGGCGCCCGCGCTCGAGCACGAGCGAGCACGTCGGCGGCGTGCCGGTGATGATGCCCGTGGTCGGTGTCACGGCCATCGGCGCCGGTGGCGGCTCGGTGGCGTGGGTGGACGACGTCGGCGTGCCGAAGGTGGGGCCGCAGAGCACCGGAGCGCACCCGGGCCCGGCCTGCTACGCGCGCGGCGGTAAAGAGGCGACCCTCACTGACGCGTTCCTCGTCTGCGGCTATCTCGATGCCGAGCGGTTTCTCGGCGGGCGCATGCGCTTACACCTCGAGCTGGCCGAGGAGGCCATCGCCCGCTTTGCTGATCGACTCGGCGTGGCGGTCCCCGAGGCGGCCGAGAGCATCGTGCGCGTGGCCGTCTCGAACATGTACGCGGAGTTCACGAAGATTCTGTCGCGCGCGGCGGTGGACCCGCGCGATTTCGCCCTCGTCGCGTTCGGGGGCGCCGGTCCCGTCGTCGGCGCGCTGCTGGCCCGCGAGGTCGGCGTGTCCGCGGTGTTCGTGCCGCGCTCCCCGGGAACCCTGTGCGCGCTCGGCGCGCTGTGCGCCGACGTCGTCAACGACGCGGTGCGCACCGTGCACGTGCGCATGGACGACACGACACTTGCCTGGGCAGCGCTGGGCGAGCAGGGCGAGGCGTTGCGCGCCGAGCTGGCCGACTGGCTCGCGCGGCACGGGACCGACGCGGGCCCGGCGACCTTTCGTCACGCCGCCGACATGCGCTACGTGGGGCAGTCCTACGAGATCGAGGTGCCCATCGATCCCGGCTGGCTCACAGCGGGTGGCGTCACGACGATCCTCCGAGCCTTTCACGACGCCCACGAGCGGCTGTACGGCCACGCCGATCGCCAGGCGCCGGCAGAGATCGTCAACCTGCGCGTGCAGCTGCGCGCGGCGCGCCCCCGCGTCCCGCTGGTCGAGTTACCGGCCGGCGCCACGACGGCGGTCCCGCGCACGGCCCGCCGCGTCTGGCTCGACGGCCGGTCCGTCGAGGCGCAGGTCTTCGAGCGCGCCACGCTCGGCCGGGGCGCGCGTCTCGTGGGCCCGGCCGTCGTCGAGCAGCCGGACACCACTGTGCTGCTGCCGGTCGGCCACGTCGGCGAGGTCGATCGCTTTGGCAACCTGCTGATCCGGAGGGAAGGCTGATGCGCCTCGACGCGCTGACCGTGGAGATCCTCCGCAACTACCTCCAGGGCGCGGTGGAAGAGATGGCGTACGTCACCGAGCGCACGGCCTACACCACGTTCGTCAAGGAGACCGCCGACTTCACCGCGGGACTCTTGACGCCCTCCGGCGAGTTCTTCGCGTATCCGGTCGAGCTGGGCGTAGCCTCGTTCGGCGGCATCAGCTATGCGCACACGCTGGAGACGGTGGGACCGCTCGAGGCCGGCGACGTGATCATCACCAATGATCCCTACGGCTCGGCCGCGGCCGCCACCCACCTGCCCGACATTCACCTCATCCGGCCGATCTTCCACGACGGGCGTTTGATCGCCCACGGCGCGGGATTTCTCCATAGCTCCGACGTCGGCGGCATGGTGCCGGCCAGCATCTCCCCGCGCGCGTCGGAGATCTTCCAGGAAGGGCTGCGGCTGCCGCCGAAGAAGCTCTTCGTGCGTGGCGCCGTGAACCGCGACCTCCTGGACGTGATCCTCGCCAACTGTCGCATCCCCGAGCAGAACTGGGGCGACCTGCAGGCGCTGGTGGCCGGGCTCACGACCGGCGAGCGCCGCATGCACGAGCTGATCCGGCGCTTCGGCTCCGACACCGTCGACAAGGCGATGGACGATTTGATCGACTACGCCGCGCGCAAGGTCGAGGCGCTGATCCGCCGCATGCCCGCCGGCCGCTATGAGTTCTGTGACTACATCGAGGACGACGTGGTCACGGACATCCCGATCCGTCTGAACGTCGCGCTCACGATCGGCGACGGCCGGATCCATCTCGACTTCACGGGCAGCGACGTCCAGGTCGGCTCCGCACTCAATGTGCCGACGGCGGGACGCGTTCACCCGTTCATGGCCGTGGCGCTGGTGAACTACTTCGCCACCCGCGACCGCACCATTCCGCTGAACGCCGGCGTGTTGAAGCCGGTGCGGATGACGCTGCCCGAGGGCTCGGTCGTGAATCCGAGATTCCCGGCGGCGTGCGGCGTCCGTTACGCCACCGTGCTGCGGATTTACGACGCCGTGCTGGGCGCCCTCGCCCGCGCGGTCCCGGAGCACATCCCGGCCGCCAGCGGCGGGCAGGGCTGCATGGTCGCGCTCTCGCTGCCGGATGCCGAGGCCGGCCGGCGTCACGTGACGGTGATCGAGCCGATGATCGGCGGTGGCGGCGGCCGACCCGGCCGCGACGGCATCGACGGTTGCGACGCCTCGCTCGGCTTCCTCAAGACGACGCCGGCCGAGACGCTCGAGGCGGAGGTGCCGATCGTGGTGCGCCGGTTTCACCTGGTGCCGGACTCGGCCGGCCCCGGACGGTTTCGCGGCGGGTTCGGCGTGCGTCTGGACTTCCAGGTGTTCCGCCCCGAGGGTCTCGTGACCGCGCGCGGAATGGAGCGGCTGCGCTTCGCGCCGTGGGGCGTGGCCGGCGGCACGGCCGGCGCGACCGGCAGCGTCGTGCTGAACCCGGGGACGCCGGCGGAGCGCGTGCTGCCGAAGATCGACGTCCTCGCGCTGGAGCCGGGCGACGTCCTGAGCGTGCGCACTCCGGGTGGCGGCGGTCACGGTGACCGGTTCGACCGGTCGCCGGCCGCGGTGCTGGCCGACGTCGCCTCGGGGCTCGTCTCACGGGAGCTCGCGCGCGAGGCGTACGGAGTCGTGCTCGTCGGCGATCGCGTCGACGCGACGGCGACCGCTGCTCTGCGCGCCACGGAGCGCCAGCGCGCAGCAGCGGCCGGCAGTGGGTCCTCCGGAGACGTCGCGTTCGATTTCGGGCCCGCGCGCCGCGCGCACGAGCGCCGCTGGCCGCCCGCGCTGCAGGACGCGTTCATCGCGCTGCTGATGAGCCTGCCGGCGCCCTACCGCGCGTACGCGCGCCGCACACTCTACGGGCGCGTCGAAACGCTGTCCGCGCAGCGGCCGGTGACGGCGGCGGATCTCGATCGCCTGTGGCAGGATCTGTCAGACGCGATCGGGCTCCGCGTCCCGCGGAGCGATCTTCCTCGACCAGCCCCACGCTAGCGAGACGCCGACCGCACGATCGGTAGCGGCGGGCGCGACTCCGTGAGACGATTTTTTGCGAGCGCCCTTCATGCACAGACGCCGCTGGCGGCCGGGTCTCGCGATTCATGCCCTCGCCGTCCTCGGGCTCGTGGCATGCGCCACGCGAGGGGCCGGGCCGCTGGCCGGCGCCATCCCAGCGTCGGATGCGGAGGCGATCGACGGCCTCTTCGCCGACTATGCCGTCCCTCACGGGCCGGGCGCCGCCGTCGCGGTCGTCGTGAACGGCCGTGTCGCGTTCTCCCGTGGTTATGGCCTGGCCAACATCGGAACGAAGACCGCCGTCACCGAGCACACCATCTTCCGGCTCGCCTCGCTCACGAAGGCGTTCACCGCGATGGCGATCATGCTGCTGGTGGACGAGGGGCGTTTAGACCTCGAGGACCATGTTCAGCGCATCCTTCCCGATTTTCCGTCGTATGGGCGAGACATCACGGTTCGTCATTTGCTCACGCACACCTCCGGCCTCCCTCCCTACCAGAAACTCGTTCCCGACCTGGTCACGCGACAGATCACGGACCGCGACGCGCTGATCCTGCTGCGCCGGGCCGGCCCCATCCAGTTCGCGCCCGGGTCGGAGTTTCGCTATGGCGATTCCGGCTACGCGATGCTTGCCCTCGTGGTGGAAGCCGTTTCGAAGACGCCCTTTGCGCGATTCGTCCACGATCGGATCTTCGCGCGCGCCGACATGACGTCGGCGACGTTCTACGAGCCCGGCCTCTCCGTCGGACCCCATCGCGCGCTCGGCTACTCCGTCACCACCACCGGCGTCCAGCTCGCCGATCAGAGCGCCACGAGCGCCGTGCTCGGCGATGGCGGCATCTACGCCTCGGTGCGGGACCTCGCCGCCTGGGATCGCGCGCTCGACGATCACACGCTCGTCAGCCCGCGCCTCCAGCAGATCGCCTGGACACCGGCGAGACTGAGCGACGGGACACGGGCACCTTATGGATTCGGCTGGTTCGTCGACGACGACGCCAGCGGCGTTCGGCTGTCGCATCACGGCGAGACGAGCGGATTCAATCATTTCATCCTGAAGTATCCGAAGCGACGGCTCACCGTGGTCATCTTGACCAATCGGCGGAGCGGGACGCCGAGAACGATCGCGGCGGCGATCGCCGCGCTCCGCTCACTTCGGCCCGGCACGACGGCGAGCGCATGGTCCGCAGGAGGCCTATCGTGAACAAGCTCATCGCGCAATGCATCGCGCTGCTCGTGATCTGTTCGTCTGCGCTCAGTGCCGCGTCCGCCGCCGAGCTCGGTCTGATCACGGGCGGCGAAGGTGGCACGTACCACAGATTCGGACTCGATCTCAAGAGACTGGTCAAGGCGGACGGCATCAATCTGACTGTCCTTCCGTCCAAAGGGTCGGTCGAGAACATCTTCGCCGTCTCTCAGCGGCCCGGCGTGGACATGGGGATCGTGCAGTCCGACGTGCTGGCCTTCGTCGGCGAGCAGCCCTCCAATGCTGCCCTGAGCCACATCGCCAGGAGCATCCGCCTGGTGTTCCCTCTCTATGACGAGGAAGTCCACGTGATCGGACGACAGGAGATCCGCAGCTTCGATCAGCTGGCCGGCAAGCGGATCGCGGTCGGGCAGGAGGGAAGCGGGACATACCTGACGGCGACCCGGCTCTTCAAGCTGTCGGACATCCGCCCGAGCGAAAGCGTACCGATCGAGGGCCCCGAGGCGCTGGCGCAGCTGAAGGCGGGCCGAATCGACGCGATGGTCTACGTCGCCGCGGCTCCCGTCCAGCTCCTGAAGAACGGCGTGAGGGCCGCCGACGGCCTCGCCCTCATCCCGATCGTGAACACGGCGGTCCTCCAGTCGTATGCCGCCGCAGAGATTCCGACGAACACGTACGGGTGGCAGCCCACGCCCGTGAGCACCGTCGCGGTGAAGGCGATCCTCGTCACGTTCGACTTCCAGGGCGCGGAGTGCGAAAGGATCGGACGATTCGCCCAGCAGGTCGCGAGCGGCATGGACTGGCTCGCCAGGAACGGCCATCCGAGGTGGACCGCGATCGACCTCGACTATCGCCTCGCGGGCTGGCAACAGCACGAGTGCGTGCAGAAGGCCCTCGGGAAATCCCCGCCCCAGGAATCGAGCCCGAGCGCGAGCGCGAGCGGCCGCGAGCGAAACCCCGTCGCCGATGCCGTCAAGAGCATTCTCGGCGATGACTGAGCCTAGAACTCGCGGAGGTGCTCCCGCAGGGTGGTGCCCGTGTACTCGGTGCGCACGGCGCCTCGCTGCTGGAGCAGCGGGATGACCTTCTCCACGAAGGGCCCGACGTAGCCCGGCCAGATGCCCTGGCGGATCGCGAAGCCGTCGCCCCCCACCGCGTCGATGGTGCGCGCCAGCTCATCGGCCACGCGTTCCGCCGTGCCGATGTAGGGCTTGGAGTCGATGCTGACCTTGCGGGTGGCGATGTCCCGCAGCGTCGGCGTCCGCCCGGACATGTAGAAGCGATCGAGCTGGCTGCGGATGCCCTGGATGGCTCGGGTCTGGATCGCGGCGGGCAGCGGCTGGTCGAGGTCGTAGGTCGACAGGTCCATCTGGAGCATGGTCGACAGTGACGCGAGCCCGGCCTCCACCGGCGCATTGGCGTACAGCTCGCCGGCGCGCCGCTCGGCCGCCTCGTCGGTATCGCCGATGATCGGCTTGGTCAGGAAGAAGACCTTGCACTCGTCGGGGTCGCGCCCCTGCTTCTTCACCCGGGCCTTGAACGCATCGTAGTACTGCTTCATCTCGTCCACCGTCTCCCGGGACACGATGACGGCCTCGGCGTGGCGGGCCGCAAAGTCCTGCCCCCGGTCCGAGGCGCCGGCCTGGATGATGACCGGACGCCCCTGCGGCGACGGGGCGGCGTTGAGAGGGCCGCGCGAGCGATAGTACGTGCCCTCGAAGTCGATCGCCCGCACCTTCGCGGGATCGGCGAAGGTGTTGGTGCTCTCGTCCATGACGACCGCGTCGGGATCCCAGCTCGACCAGAGCCGATAGCACAGCTCCATGTACTCGTCGGCCCGGTCATAGCGCTGGTCGTGGTCGAGGAGCTCCTGGTACCCGAAGTTCAGCGCCTCCTCGATCTTGTAGGACGTCACCACGTTCCAGGCGATGCGTCCACGGCTCAGGTGGTCGAGCGTCGTCATGAGGCGTGCGAGCAGGAATGGCGGGTAGAACGTCGTCGACAGCGTCGCCGCGAGGCCGATGCGGCGCGTCACGGCCGCCATGATGGCGACCAGGGGACCCGGATCGTGAAAGGGCGCGTGCTCGGCGTAGCGGAGATAGGCGTCCATCCGTCCCTGGTAGGTTCCCGGCACGGCGAGGCTGTCCCCGAGCATGATCAGATCGAACTTGGCGCGCTCGAGCGCCACCGCCATGTCCTGCCACAGCTCCGGCCGCGTCCACTCGTAGCCGATCGTTCGGGGCCCCGCCCATCCGTCGAGGCCGAACCCCGCGTGCGGGCTGAACGCGCAGAACCACATCAGATGCATTCTCGTCATCGCCGCTCACCTCACCTGCAGCGCACGCTACCACCCGGAGATCTCCTGGGAAAATCTCTGATATCGTTGCTCCTCGTTCCCTGAGGAGGGTGGCGTGCTCGTGAAACCCGAGGAAGTCGGACTGTCGCCCGGGATGTTCACCGAGACGCAGATCATGCAGAGGGGTGTGCCTGCGCCGTACCCGCCGCTGCGTCGCGAACTGCGGACCCTGGCCTATTCAGCCCTCGTCGAATAACGGTCGGCTGCTGCGCTTCGTGGCGCTCTACGCCTTCATGTACGGCGCCTTCGGCGTGTCCTCGCCGTTCATGCCGGCGTTCTTCGAGCGCCGCGGGCTCGTCCCCGCCGAGCTCGGCGTCCTCTTTGGCGCCGGGACGGCGGTCCGGCTGATCTCGGGGCCGGTGTGCGGCCGTCTCGCCGATCTCACCCGGAGTCGGCGAGGGGTGCTCGCGATCTGTGCGGCGATCGCCGCTCTGGTTGGCCTGAGCTTGCTCGGGGTCGGTGGGTTCTCCGCCCTCTTCGCGGTGAGCGTCCTGCACGCGGCGGCGCTGGCGCCCATCACCACGCTCGCCGACGCCCTCGCCCTGGGTGCGTCGGCCGCGCGCGCTGGAGGCGGCACGTTCGAGTACGGCTGGGTGCGCGGCACGGGGTCGGGGGTCTTCATCCTCGGCACGCTCCTGAGTGGCCAGCTCGTCAGCGCGTGGGGTCTCGGCTCGATCCTGGTGTTGCAGGCGGCCCAGCTGGCCGCCGCCGCGGGCACCGCGATGCTCGTGCCCGCACCGCCACCGTCGAGCGCCGGGAACGACAGCATTGAACCGGCGCCGCGCGACGGGATGGCGGGGTTGCTGCACGTCGCCGCGTTTCGGCGCGTGGTGCTCGTCTCCAGTCTCGTGCTGGGCAGCCACGCCATGCACGACACGTTCGCGGTCATCCGCTGGAGTGCGGCCGGCGTCAGTCCTTCGGTGGTCAGTGTGCTGTGGTCGGAGGCGGTCGCGGCCGAGGTCTTCATCTTCTTCCTGCTCGGCGCGCCGCTCGTGAGGAGGCTTGGCCCCGGCCGCGTCATGGCGCTCGCCGCGACGGCAGGCGTGCTGCGGTGGGTCGTCATGGCGTGCACGAGCGCGGTCACGGCTCTCGTCCTCGTCCAGCCGCTTCACGGCCTCACGTTCGCAGCGCTCCACCTGGCCTGCATGCGCGTGCTCCTGGCGGTCACCCCGCCCGGCCTGGCCGCCACCGCGCAAGCGATGTACGCCCTCGGCGCTGGTGCCGCGACCGCCCTGCTGACGGTCGCCTCCGGGCCCCTGTACGCGAGTCTCGGCGGCCAGGCGTTCTTCGTGATGGCCCTGCTGTGCGCTGCCGCCATCCCCTTGGCCCTCGGGTCGCAGGTCAGCGCGATGACTCGTTCGAGCGCGTAGACTCTTGGGGGCAAGGAGAAAGACCATGCCCGGGGGCGAAGAGAGCAGGAGACTCGAGGCCGCGCGCATGGGTGACGCGCCCTGGAAGAAGTGGGGGCCGTACCTGAGTGAACGCCAGTGGGGCACCGTGCGCGAGGACTACAGCGACAACGGGGATGCCTGGAACTACTTCACCCATGATCAAGCGCGGTCCCGGGCCTATCGGTGGGGTGAAGACGGCCTGGCGGGGATCTCCGACGACAAGCAGCGCCTCTGTTTTGCCCTCGTGCTGTGGAACGGCAAGGATCCGATCCTGAAAGAGCGCTTGTTCGGGCTCACGAACAGCGAGGGGAATCACGGGGAGGATGTGAAGGAGTACTACTTCTACCTGGACAGCACCCCGACCCACGCCTACATGAAGTATCTCTACAAGTATCCCCAGGGGCCGTACCCCTACGACGGCCTGGTCGAGACGAATCGCCGGCGCACGCGCAGCGAGTTCGAGTACGAGCTCCTCGACACCGGTGCGATGCACGAGGATGCCTACTTCGACGTCTTCGTGGAGTACGCGAAGGCCGCTCCGGATGACATCCTGGTGCAGATCACCGCGGCCAACCGTGGCCCCGCGGCAGCCCCGCTCCACGTGCTGCCCACCCTGTGGTTCCGGAACACGTGGGCGTCCTGGGTGACCATGCCCACGGAGAAGCCGGTCCTCGAGCGAGTGGAGGGACCGCCGGGTGTGGGGACGATCGAGGCGAGACATCCGACCCTGGGCCGGTACCGGCTGTACTGCGACGGCGCGGTGCCCCTGCTCTTCACCGAGAACGAGACGAACAACGCCCGACTCTTTCCCGCGTTTCCGAACGCGAGTCCCTGGGTGAAGGACGGCATCAACAACTACGTGGTGGATGGCCAGGCGAATGCGGTGAATCCAGCGCAGACGGGCACGAAGGCCTCCGCTCACTATCGCCTCCAGGTCGAGCCCGGCCAGTCGGCGATCGTGCGTGTGCGGCTCACCAGTCAGGCGCCGCCGGCCGACGTTCCCTTCGGCGCGGCGTTCGACGAGATCGTGGCCGTGCGCCGACGGGAAGCCGACACGTTCTATGCCTCCGTCACGCCCCCCTCGGCGAGCGAGGACGAAGCGCGGGTGATGCGCCAGGCGCTGGCAGGCATGCTGTGGACCAAGCAGTACTACTACTTCGACCTGGATGAGTGGCTGAGCGAGCACCAGGCGAACTACTTGCGCGGTGGCAGGAAACACATGCGCAACCGCGGCTGGTTCCACATGATGAACGAGAGCATCATCTCCGTGCCGGACAAGTGGGAGTATCCCTGGTACGCCGCCTGGGACCTGGCCTTCCACACCATCGTCCTCAACATCGTGGATCACGACTTCGCCCGTGAGCAGCTCGACCTGATGCTGAGCGAGCTGTACCTCCACCCCAGCGGCCAGATCCCCGCCTACGAGTGGAACTTCAGCGACGTGAACCCGCCGGTTCACGCTTTCGCGACGCTCTTCAACTACGTGCAGGAAGAACAGCTCGGGCGGGCGGATGCCGAGGGTCTGAAAGAGACGTTCAGGAAGCTCCTGCTGAACTTCGCCTGGTGGGTGAACCGGAAGGACCCGGAGGGCCGCAACGTCTTCGAAGGCGGCTTCCTGGGACTGGACAACATCGGCGTCTTCGACCGCAGCGCGCAATTGCCCACCGGCGGGTCCTTGGAGCAGGCCGACGGCACCGCCTGGATGGGCTTCTTCTGCCAGAACATGATGGAGATTGCCCTGGAGCTCGCCCGACACGACGCCGGCTACCAGGACATCGCCGCGAAGTTCATGGAGCACTTCCTGTGGATCGCTGCCGCGATGGACAGGGTCGGCCTCCACGAGGACGAGCTCTGGGATGAGGAGGACGGCTTCTTCTACGACGTCCTTCGTCTTCCCGACGGCTCGGCCCAGCGCCTCAAGACCCGCTCCATGGTCGGGTTGCTGCCCCTCTGCGCGACGACGACGATTCCTGCCGACGTGAGCACGCGATGCCCGGAGTTCATGAAACGGCTCGAGGTCTTCCTGAGCCGTCGCCGCTCCATCCTGGCCAACGTCCACCCGCCGGACGTCCCGGGCGCGGAAGGCCGGTACCTGCTCAGCGTGTGCGACGAGAAGAAGCTGCGCCGGATCCTGACGCGGATGCTCGACGAGGAGCGATTCCTCTCCCCCTTCGGTATCCGGTCACTGTCCAAGTGGCACGAGAAGCACCCCTACTCGTTCGACGTGCAGGGTCATCACTACGAGGTGAAGTACCTTCCCGGCGAGTCCGACAGCGGTCTGTTCGGCGGCAACTCCAACTGGCGCGGGCCGATCTGGCTGCCCATCAACGTACTGATCCTGCGCGGGCTGCTCCAGTTCTATCTCTACTACGGAGACAGCTTCAAGATCGAATGCCCCACGGGCTCCGGCCGGATGATGAACCTCTTCGAGGTGGCCATTGAGATCGGCCGGCGGCTGATCCGGATCTTCCTCCGCGGCGAGGACGGACGCCGACCCGTCTACGGCGGCAGCGAGAAGTTCCAGACCGATCCGCACTGGCGCGACTACATTCTCTTGTACGAGTATTTCCACGGCGATAACGGCGCGGGACTCGGCGCCAGCCACCAGACGGGGTGGACCGGACTGGTGGCCAAGCTCATCCAGCTCGTGAACACCCTCGACGCCGAGGCGGTGCTCAAGGGGGGCGCGCGGCCGACGATGAACGTCTACCGCCCGGCCCCACCCGGCCAGCGGGCTTCGTAGCCATGCAGCCACAGGATGTGACTCGAGTGCTGAGCGATCCGCTGGCCCAGGAGCTCATGCGATCCAGTATTCCGGCGCGGCTGGCCTACGTCGGGCCCGATGGATTCCCGCGCGCGATCCCGATTGGCTTCCACTGGAACGGCGCTCAGTTCGTGCTGGGCACGGTTCCGGACGCGCCCAAGGTGCCGGCGCTGAGAGCGAATCCGAAGGTGGCCCTCACCGTCGACACGAACGCGTTCCCGCCGCACGTGTTGCTCGTGCGAGGTACGGCCGCCATCGATATTGTCGATGGCGTACCGCCCGAATACCTCGAGGCATCCAGAAAGGGTGTCGGCCCCGACCAGTGGGACGCGTTCGAGGCGCAGGTGCGCGCGATGTACAAGCAGATGGCCCGTATCACGATCACGCCGCTGTGGGCCAAGGTGCTGGACTTCCAGACGCGCTTTCCCACTCCCATCGAGAAGCTGATCCGCCGGCCGAGCTAACGGCGCGACTCGGATCGCATCTCTGGTATCTTTGCTCCTCGTCGCCACTGGGACTCACGAGGAGATCGACACATGGCTCAGAAGAAACCGACGGTGTACGAATTCATCCCCAAGCTCGGGCAGCTCCGCGACGACGTCCTGTTCGGAGACGTCTGGGAGCATCCCGACCTCAGCAAACGTGACCGCAGTCTGATCACCGTGGCCATGCTGGCTGCGCTCTACCGGACCGACGAGATGCGGGGCCACATGCAGCGGGCGCTCGACAACGGGGTGACGGAGACCGAGTTGAAGGGGCTGATCACCCACGTCGCGTTCTATGCCGGCTGGCCCTGCGCCGTGAACGCGGGCCGTATCGCCATCGACGTGTTCGGACCCAAATAGTCAGCCGCGCGAGGGAGACCTCCATGGCGTTTTACGAGAAGGGCCGTGTTCGCATCCACTACGAGGAGGCCGGCTCCGGCTTCCCGCTGTTCGTCATTCCCGGTGGGGGCCAGAACTCGACCATCGGCTTCATGTCGGACCGGGCGCCGTTCAACGCGATCACGGAATTCCAGGACGAGTTCCGGTGCATCACGGCCGACCTGCGCAACGCGCCGAGCGGCCAGTCCTCCGGGCCGCTCGAGATCGATCGACCCTGGGACTCCTATGCCGACGACCACCTCGGTCTCATGGATCACCTGGGCATCCGCCGGTTCATGGTGATCGGCTACTGCATCGGGGGGCCCTTCATCTGGAAGCTGGTCGAGCGCGCGCCGGAGCGGATCGTCGCCGCGGTCGTGTCGCAGCCCGTCGGGTTCCGTCGAGAATCGAATCCCATGTACGACAACAGCATGCAGACCTGGGGACCGGCGCTGGTCAAGCAGCGGCCGGACCTCACGATGGACATGATCGACAAGTTCCTGACGCGGATGTACGTCACGAACGCCGACTTCGTGTTCAGCGTGCCGCGCGACGTCGTCCAGGCGTGCCCGGCGCCCGTGCTGGTCATGCCGGACGACACCCCCGCGCACCCCTACGAGCCCGCCATCGAGTCGGCGATGCTGGCCCCGAAATCCGAGCTGACCTTCTTCCCGTGGAAGGACACGAAGGAGAAGATCCCCCTCGCGGTCCGGCACGTGCGCACATTTCTCACGGCGAACCGGCCGGCCTGATCCATGGCGTTCGGTTGGGGCATCGTCAGCACGGGCAAGCATCCCGACATCAAGATCGCGCCGGCGATGGCCGCCGCCGCCGGCGGTGAGCTCATCGGCGTGTACAGCCGCGATCAGCAGCGCGCCGAGGAGTTCGCACAGAAGCACGGCGCCCGCGCCGCCTGCAGTCACCTCGGCGACCTCCTCAAGGACTCGCGTGTCGACGGCGTCTTCGTGGCCTCGCCGAACGCCTTGCACGCCGAGCACGTCGTCCAGGCAGCGGAAGCGGGCAAGCACGTGCTGTGCGAGAAGCCGATGGCCACGACGATCGCCGACGCGGTGCGCATGCTGCAGGCGTGCCGCCGAGCGGGCGTCACGCTCGGCGTGGCCTTCAACTTGCGTCAGCACCCAGCCTATCGGCGCGCGCGCGAGCTGGTCGCCGCCGGGACGCTGGGGCGCATCGTGCTCGCCCAAGCGCAGTGGGCGTTCGGCGTGCGCGGCCGCGACGGCTCGCCGCCGCGCACGCCGCTGACACAGTGGTGGGACACGCCGGAGCTGATCGGGGGCGCCTCCACGATGATGGGCACCGGCGTGCACTCGGTCGACTTGCTGCGCTTCGTGCTCGGCGCCGAGGTGGACGAGATCACGGCGGTCACCGACGGCCAGACGGCCGCGCGCCCGCTCGAGCAGCTCGCCTGCCTCACGCTGCGCTTCGGCAACGGCACGCTCGGTCAGGTGGTCGCGAGCCGCCTGCTTCCGGACTCGCGCAACGATTTCCGCGTGTACGGGATCACCGGGCTCATCGCCGGACACCACTCCATGTGGGAAGCGCGCACCGGCCGCTTCGAGATCACGAGCGACACCGTCAACGAGACCGCCGACTACCCGGAAGCGCTGCTGCCGAACTACGTGGCCGAGATCGAGGACTTCCAGCGGGCGGTCGCCACCGGCGGCCAGCCCGCCGCGACCGGCCTGGACGGGCTGCGCGTCGTGGAGGTCACGCTGGCGATGATCGAGTCCGCACGCACGCGCCGGAGCGTGAAGATCGAGCGCGTCGAGCCGTAGCTCACAACGTTAGAGTCCCCGGGAGGACACCATGCTGAGAGCCCTGTTCGTGGTCGGCGTGTGCGCCACCGTTCTCGTCGGCCTACCGGTGTTTGCGCAAGCGCCGGCCGAGGTCACGCTGACACGCATCGACTGCGGCACCGGCGCCACCCCGACGGACGTCGGCCAGCGCTTCACCGACACGTTCGCGTACAAGGATCTCAAGCTGACGTTCACGTTCAGCTGCTACCTGATCAAGCACGGCACCGACTACATGGTGTGGGATACCGGCTTCGCCCCCGGCACGAGCCCCAACGCGCCGAAGGTGGGCATCGTGGATCGCCTGAAGGAGCTCAACGTGACGCCCGACCAGGTCAAGTGGGTCGGCATCAGTCACTTTCACGGCGACCATACCGGCCAGCTCGCGCCGTTCACCAACGCGACGCTGCTCATCGGCAAGGGCGACTGGGACGGGGTCACCGCGCCGACGCCGATGCAGGGCGCCAATGCCGCGGGCTTCAAGAGCTGGATCGATGAAAAGAGGAAGGTCGAGCCGCTCACCGGGGACAAGGACGTGTTCGGCGACGGCAGCGTGACCGTTCTCAGGACGCCGGGGCACACACCGGGCCACAGCTCCCTGCTGGTCAGATTGAAGGACATGGGCCCGGTATTCCTCACCGGCGACCTGGTCCACTTCCGGGAGAACTATGAAAGCGGCGGGGTGCCGCACTTCAACTTCGACCGTGCCCAGACCGTCGCGTCGATCGAGCGCATGAAGCAGATCGCCGCCAATCTCAAGGCCACCGTCGTCATCCAGCACGACATGCGCGACATCGGCAAGCTGCCGGCGTTCCCGGCTGCCGCGAAGTAGCCCCGAGAGGAGACTCCATGTCCGCCAGCGTGTGCGACTTCACCTTTCTCAGCGGCGTGAAGATCGTCGATTTCACCCAGTTCGAGGCGGGGCCGTCGTGCACCGAGGCCCTCGGCTGGCTGGGCGCCGACGTCGTGAAGATCGAGAACCCGAACCTGGGGGACCCCGGCCGGCGTCTTCGCCCCGGCCAGCCCGACAACGATCCCTATTACTTTCACGCCTTCAACGCCAACAAGAAGTCGATCACCGTCAATCTCAAGTCGCCCCGAGGACTCGCGCTCGTGAAGGACATGATCCGCAAGGCGGACGTGATGATCGAGAACTTCGCCCCCGGCGCCATCGAGCGGCTGGGCCTGTCCTATGACGTCGTGAAGGCGATCAATCCGAGCATCATCTACGCCCAGGTCAAGGGCTTCGGCGAGGGCAGCCCGTTCGAGCACAACCTCGCCTTCGACATGATCGCCCAGGCGTGCGGCGGCACCTTCAGCGTCACCGGAGACCCGAAGGGCCCGCCGACCCGGCCCGGCATCTCGATCGGTGATACCGGCACCGGCATGCTGATGGCGATCACCATCCTGGGCGCGCTGTACAAGCGCCGTGAGACGGGCGAGGGCCACCGTCTGCAGGTCGCCATGCAGGACGCGATGCTGCACTACATGCGCATCAACTTTGCGACGCAGGGCCTGACCGGCAAGGCGGCCGAACGTGGCGGCAGCAAGGTGCCGGGCGTGAGCAACGCGCCGATGGGGCTATATCCGTGTGCGCCGGGCGGGCCGAACGACTACGTGTACATCATGACCAGCCGGGCGAACCCCGACCACTGGGACCGCCTGCTGAAGCTGATCGATCGGCAGGATCTGGTCGGCGACACGCGCTACCTGACCCCCGCCGACCGCGTCGAGCGGGAAGCCGAGGTGGATGAGGTCATCTCCGCGTGGACCCGCACGCACACCAAGCTCGAGGCCATGCGGCTGGTCGGCGAGGCCGGGATTCCAGCGGGCGCGGTCCTGGACACCGACGAGCTGAACAAGGACGTCACGTTCGAGCAGCGCGGAATCATGCAGACCATGGTCCATCCCGTGCACCGGCCGTTCAAGATGCCGGGCTGGCCGGTCCGCGTCGATGGCAAGGCCACGCGCATCACACCGTCCCCCGTGCTCGGCGAGCACACGGACGAGGTGCTGAGCGACTGGCTGGGGCTGACGGCCCAGGCCGTGGCGGAGATGAAGCGCGAGGGCGTGATCTGACCGGAGCGTGCCCTACCGCGTAGACATCGCGCGCGCCGGCGACGCCGCGCTCGATCGCCTCGTCGAGCTCGGCGCCCTCGACGTCGACCGCTCGCCCGGCGGCGGCATCGCCGCCCTGCTGCCCGACGCCGTCACGCCGGAACAGGTCGCACGCGCGCTGGGCATCGACGATCTCTCCATCTCTCCTGCCGTCGGCCGCGACGCAGCATCGGTCTGGATCCTGAGCCCGCGCGCGACTCGCATCGGGCGCCTGCGGATCGTGCCGGCGCACGCCGGCGCGGAACCCGGTGCCCTGAGGTTGACCGACTCGGCGGCGTTCGGCACGGGACTGCATCCGACGACGGCGATGTGCCTCGAGGCGATCGAGGAGGCGCTCCAGCCCTCCACTCCCAGCGCTCTGCTCGACGTGGGGACCGGGACGGGGGTGCTGGCGCTGGCGGCGCTGCTGATGGGCGTGCCGCAAGCGCTCGGCCTGGACATCGACGCCGAGGCGCTCCGCGCCGCCGCCGAGAACGCGCGGCTCAACACCCTCGAGCGGCGCCTGCACCTGGTACGCGGCGGACCGGACGCGGTCACCGGCAGCTGGCCGCTGGTCGTGGCCAATCTGCTGGCAGCGCCACTCGTCGATCTGGCGCCGGTCCTCGCGCAGCGTGTCGGACATCACGGTCGTCTCGTGCTCTCGGGCATTCCGTCTTCAGTCTCGGGCGATGTCGATCAGGCGTACCGGCGTCTGGGCATGCAGCACGTGCGGGCGCAGTCGCGCGCGGGCTGGAGCGCGCTCGTGCTGCAGGCGTCCTGGTGAGGCTGAATGCTACTTGACTGGCGCGCTCTTTCCGCAGATTCTCCAGCGCACCGAGCGGCTGTGGTGTGACGCGATGTAATCGACCGCCGACAGGTGGGGAGGACGTCATGTGCATACTGTGTGATCGCGGCAAGCCGCAGCTTCCTTCGACGTCGCGGCGCAATTTCCTGAAGGGCACGGCGGCGACAGGCCTCGCGGCAGGGGCCACGGGCCTGTTCGGGTCGAGCGCCGAAGCGCAAGGCCACAACGTCAACCCGCCGCCGCAGACGGGCAGGCCGGGCCGCCGCTACGTCATCCGCAAAGGCTACGTGCTGACGATGGAGCCCGGGACGCCGGGTGCGAACTCGTCATTCGGAGAATTCATCGAAGGCGACGTGCTCGTCGAAGGCAAGACGATCAAGGCCATCGGCCGGAACCTGCAGGCCGGCAACGCCACCGAGATCGACGCCCGCGGCAAGGTCGTCATGCCGGGCTTCATCGACACGCACCACCATCAGGCCTGGACGGCGATCCGAAGCGCGATTCCCGACAGCATCCTGATCAACGACGGGACGGGAACGGCCAGCGCGGAGCAGAACTATTTCGAGCACGTTCTGGCTGGGCCGACCGGGACGACCGGCTTCGCCCGCCACTACCGGCCGGAGGACGTCTACGTCAGCGAGCTGTTCGCCGGGCTTTCACAGCTCGACGCCGGCGTCACGACAGTGCTCGACATCTCGCAGATCCATCACTCGCCCCAGCACTCCGATGCCGCTATCCAGGCGCTTCGCGATACCGGCCGCCGCGCCAAGCTGGGCTACTTCGAGAGCGCCGGCAATGTCGCGGGGAACCAGTATCCGCAAGATGCCACGCGCCTGGCCGGCATCTTGTCGTCCGACGATCTCGTCGGCTTCATCATGGGCGGCGAGGTCTATCTCGGGGAGCCGACCTACAGCGCGGCCTGGGCGATCGGTCGCCAGCTCCACGCCCAGATCGCGGCCCACATCCTGTCGCCGTTCGGCATCCGCCCGATCCTGGACGACCTCGCCGCCGGTACCGGCGGCGTCAACAACGACATCGCGCTCGGGCCGGACAATCTGTTCATCCACATGACCGGCATGTCGGACGCCGGCTGGAACGGGGTCAAGAACAGCGGCGCCCAGGTGTCGATCGCGTTCCCGATCGAGATGAACATGCGCCACGGCATGCCGCCCATCGTCAAGATGCAGCAGCTGGGGCTGGAGCCGTCCCTCAGCACCGACGTCGAGACCAACATGACGGCGGACTTCTTCACCCAGATGCGCTCCGCCATGACCATGCAGCGACTGGTCATCAACCAGGCGGTCCTCAATACGGGGGACTTCGTGACGTTCCCGAACGGGACGTGGCCGCCGTTCCCGGCGGGTCTGCCGCCGCTCCTCAATGCGCGCGACGTGCTGCGCTTTGCCACCCTCAACGGCGCCAGGCACCTGCGGCTGGACAGCAAGACCGGCTCGCTCAAGGTCGGCAAGGAAGCCGACATCATCATCCTCGACGGCACCCACCTCAACGTGTTCCCCATGAACAACGTCCCCGGCGCCGTGGTGACGATGATGGAGCGGGCCAACGTCGAGACCGTAATCGTCGCCGGCAAGATCCGCAAGTGGAACGGATCGCTGCTCGACGCCGACGTGAACCGACTGCGCAGCGGGCTCGCGGCGACGCGCGATTTCCTTTACAGCGCGGCCGGCGTTCCGCAGAACCCGTTCCCCGCCAAGTAGGCGGAGGACGTAGAGCGCCTGAGGGTATTTCATGCCCGTTGCGACCGTCGCAAACTTTTCCGCGCGGGGGGTTGTGAGCGTCTCGGCCAGCCGCGGTGTCGACATCGGTCGTCTCCTTCGAGATTCGGGGCTGGATGAGAAGTCCCTCGAGACACCCGGGGCTCACCTCCCGCTCGATGGGGTCATCAACCTGTGGGAACGGGCGCGCAGGAGCACGAAGGACGAGAACCTCCCGCTCCATGTCGCGGAGTTCCTGCCCGTCGGGACCTACAAGACATGGGATTTGTTCCTGGCGACGGCACCGACCGTGGGCGATGCCCTGGACAAGATCGCCACATTCAACGGATGGATGGACGACACGTTCCGACTCACGCTCAGGAAGCGACGCGACCAGGTCGCCATCGAATACACGAACGTGGTCGATTCCGAGTGCCAGCCGCCGGAATACCTCGAGTTCAACTTCGCGCGGGCCTTGCTGCGGGCCCGAGTCACGACGGGTATGAACATTCGGCCCGCCGAGATGCACTTCCGGCATTCACCGCCGAGAAATATCGCGGAACACTACCGTATTTTCCAGGCTCCCATTCGGTTTCGGCAGCCCGCGACCCAGGCCATCTTCGATCCGGCTGTCCTCCGCATCCCGCAGCTCTTCGCGGACGCGGCCACGTGCGAGCTGCTGGAACACTACATCCAAGCCAGACTCAACAAGGCTCGCGCCTACGACGAGCTCGCGGTGGCGGCACGCCGTTCGCTGGCTCGCTTGAATTCGTCGGAGACCGCGACCGTCAGCGCCACCGCGCGAGAGCTCGGGATGAGCCGTCGGGGGCTGCAGCGAAGGCTGGCGGAGCGGGGCACGTCGTTCCGTGAGCTCTTTCGCTCGGCGCGCTACAACCTTGCGATGAGGCTCCTGAACCGGCACGACCTCACCATCGCCGAAGCCGCTGAACTCCTCGGCTTCTCCGAGGTGAGCGCGTTCAGCCGTGCGTTCAAGCAATGGACCGGCATGAGCCCCCAGGCCCACCGGCACCAATTACGGAAGACCCAGGCGCCCTCCGTGAGGCAGCGAAAACCCTCCCGCTGACGTTGCCGTGGCGCAGTCGGTCAAGTGTTTGACACCAACGGTCAAGGTCACGGAGGACCCGCGCATGTAAAGTGACCGCCACGACGAAACCTCGCAAGGCCGCCCGGTTGTCCGCCACCGTGCTGGTCGTCGACGACGATCACTCTCTACGAGCCATGGCCCGCCGCCTGCTGGAGTCGCACGGGTACCGAGTCCTGGACGCCGGCGATTCGGCCGCGGCGGAGCGAATCGCCAAGCTGTACGTAGGGCCCATCCACGCCCTCCTCATCGAGCTCGATCTCTCCGGCGTCAGTGGGGTCGCCCTCGCCGACCGCCTTCGCTCACTGCGTCCGGAGCCGAGGATGCTGTTCATGTCGCGCCACGCGCACCGCGAGTTGCTCGCGGAGGGACGCATCGGCGCCCACCTGCCCTTCATCCAGAAACCCTTCAAGGGTCGTGAGCTGATGGCGCGGCTGTCGTCATTGGCAAAGTAATTGGCGTCCTCGGTCAACGGCGCAGCGTGGACCGGGATGTAGGCTTCGGCGCGTCTCGCTTCGATGGGGTGTTGCCATCGTGTGGGGCGAATCAGAGGAGGGTCAAACAATGACGAGATTCAAGACGGTAGCGGTCGTCGCCGCCCTAGGCGTGTTTGCCGCGCTCACCTTGGCGGGAACATCCGGAGCTGCACCAGGGGGCAGGCTCAGGACGTTCGGGACGGGCGAGGTCACGACGGCGGACAACAACGCCACGATCGTCATCGACGTCGGCGAGTTCGGTGGCGTCTTTCAGCAGGGCAAGGGCCAGGGCGGCAAGTTGCTGGGCGACGCAATCTTCTCGTTCACGTCTCGTGGCGACGTGGCCGGTGGCGCACCGCGCTTCAGCATCCCCATCGACGACGGCGCGTTTGATCCCAACACGGACTACGCTTTCATCGACGCGGCCGGCTGTGGTGCAACCGTGGGAGACAACCCGGGCAACGTCGCCACGCTGGTGAGCACCCAGAACCCCGCCTGCCACGTGAACTTCCACGGTGTGGACTACGCCAACTGGACCACATTCGCGAACGCAAATCCGACCTTCAGAATCGCCAAGGATATCCCGTTCATCATCGCCGACGCAGTCCCTCCGGGGAGTGCGAGTGCGACATTCGTCGTGACGGGAATCGTCCTTAACCCCTGAGCCTGCTGCTCATCCGGGCCCCCTTGAGGCTGGGGTGTCGACTCCGCCCTGCCTCAAGGGGTCACCGATGAAGCCTTGTCAGTTTTTTTTACTGTTGGGACCAGCGAGGATCACGACAGGCTGGCCTGCCCGCGAGACGCGTGCCGAGCATCAGCACGGGACTCGAGATTCGACATGGATGAAGGAATATCCGAAATACTGCCGGTCACTCCGAGCAGACCGCCGTTCCCGATGGCTGCGGCGTTCTGGGACTCGGGGCTCCTCCTGACGGCGTCGTTCACCCCGACGTCGCTCTAGCATGACCTGAACGCCCTGAACGCCCCCCACCCGGCGAGCCAGGTACTCGTAGAGCGCGACCTCTCGTCGCGCGACGATAACGAGGAGGATGGGAGAGCCCCCTACGGTGCTTTAGCTGGAATTCATCCCGCGCGCCACGTCGCGCTCCGCGTCGACCGCCTCGCACACGACCGCCTTGGCTCCATCGACGTTTTGCTCTCACAGCAATCGCCATACCGAATGCCACAGTCGCGATTTCCGGGCACGCCCCTGACGCGCGGTCGCGAAAAGGAAAGTTTCTCGACTGGCCAGCTACGTTCCAACGGGTACGGCGGAACGCGTGGTGGGGGGGGCTTCACCCCGTCGGTGACAACGTCCGGTGGCAATTTCGGCCAGGCGGGACTGTCAGCGGCGGCGCTTGAGCAGCCAGTCGATCGCGCCACTGCCATCGTCGGCGTCGGCGCCACTCTCGACTCGTGGCGTCCGTTCCGCGGGGACTCGGCGTTCGATCGACGCCGACGACTCGCCGGTGGCCGGGAGCTCGGTCGGACGACGGCGATCGGCCCGGGGCGATGATTCGACTGGGGCACGCGGCGCGATCGGCGCCGCTGACTGGACGGCGCGCGGGCGACGGTCGATCGTCGACCGAGCACTCGCGGACGGCGCGATCGGCGGCAGAATCATGGGCGGCGGAGCGGCCGGCGATTCGGGCGCGACCACCGCAGCTCGTGGTTCCGCGGGTGGCCTGTTCTCGACCGCGCCGGCTTCGGACGGCGCCGTCAGCTCGCGAGGGGCCGAGAGCTGCGCCGCCGCCTCGGATGACCGCAGAACCTCCGGCTCGATCGGAACGGCCGTGACCGCCGGCGGCGTTACACCGCGGTAGAGCTGCGCTGCGATGTGATCGAGGCCGGCAATCCACACGATGGCGGCCGTGACGCCGGCCATGGCGACGGCCGCGGTCATGCGAAGCGCGATCGGCCGCTGACGGCGGCGCACGCGGCGACGGGCATTCCCCCGCCCCTTCACCAGGCGAGGGGGATTCTCCGGCGCGGTGACGGCTGCCGCCGCACCCCAGATGTCATTGATCATCACCGTGATGTCCGGATAGCGGCGCTCGGGCCGTGGCTCGAGTGCCGTCTCGATGATCCGCTGGATGGTCGGTGACAGGGGCGGCGTCACCGCGACAGCGCCCGGAGTCTGCTCCCCTTTGCCGGCCGTCAGGACGTGCCGGAGCAGCATCCCCAGCGCGTACACGTCGGTGGCCTCAGTCGCTTCGCCGCCTTCGAGCTGTTCCGGCGCGAGATAGGACGACGGGAACGGCTCGCGGAAGCGCCGGCCGATCGGGGTGCGGTACGCGGCGGCCAGCTCGGCTCCGACGACGCTGATCCGTTCACCGTCGTTCAGCATGAGCACCGTGTCCGGGCCCAGCCGGCCGTGAACGAGGCCGTTGTGATGAAGCGCCTCGAGCGCCTCGCCGACCCGGATGGCCACGCGCAGCCCCGTGGGCACGGCGAGGGCGCCGCCGCCGTCGATGACTTCACCCAGCGTGGCGCCCTCGACCCGCTCGAGCGCGACGAAGAGCTGGCCGGTCTCGATCGCGCCACACTCGTAGACGCGCTGCACCCCGCGGAGCACCTGGGCCGGTGTCGCCAGCGCGAGGGATCGCGCGCGTACCGCCGCCACGAACTTCGTGTCACGCGCGAATTCGTCTCGCAGCACTTTCAGCGTGATCGGCCGATGGTGGCGGATGTCCTCGGCGCTGTAGACGACCACGTCGGCGTCGACCGACGTGATGGCCTTCACCCGGTATCGCGCGTTAATGAGCGAGCCGATGAGACTCGAATTGAACTCCGGCACGGCCGCCGGCTGAGGCGCGGCGCCGACCGTCACGTCAGTCGTCACCGGCAATGGTTCACGATCGAGGGCACCGCCGCGGGAGTTGAAGGCGATCGAGCGAGAGTCGAAGCCAAGCTCGCGACCGACATTCTGGACGCATCATGAGACCACTCCCGATCCACGTCAAGAGCGGAATCACCTAGAAAAAACTCTTGCCGAAACCCCGACGATGTCCTACACCTAGGTCAGCCGGTGAAACATTGCGTATCGATGAGACGCTGACGCCGGGAGCTCCTCAGATGCAAAAGCTCGTCGACCTCGCGCGGCGCACGCTCGAGGTCGACCGGAAAGCCGCCGACGCCGCCCGCCGCGACAGTCCCAAGACGGCAAACGCCTCGCCCGACGCCACCGAATCGGAGATCTGCGCGCACTTCATCGCGCTCGCCCGCGAGCGACGCGAGGGCTGCGAGGGGCGTCTGGCCCGGCTGGAGCTCGATCGCAAGGCGACCGCGGCGAAGATCGACGTGAGGCAGACCCGCGATGCTTTCGCGCGCCTGCTGACGCCCGTCGAGCCGGGCCTCGAGAAGCTCCGATCGGACCACACCGCGGTGCTCTATCAGGCCAAGGAGAACGAGGCGCGCGCCCTGAAGCACCTGCGATGGTTCCAGAACAAGCACGGCCTTCACCACCGGGCCGCGTCATACCCGGGCTCGCCGCTGTACCACTTCGCCATCGTGGCCGGGCTGGCGCTGGTCGAGTGGATGTCGCTCGCGGCGTTCTACGCGGAGGGCAGCGACTTCGGTCTCCTCGGCGGCGTGCTGATCGCGATGACGCTCTCCGTCGTCAACATCAGTCTCGCCATCCTCGCCGGTGGGCTCCTGCGGTACGTGAATCACCGGAGCGGTCGCCGGAAAGCGCTCGCCTTGACGGGGGTCGCGGTGCTGTACGCCGGTTTTCTCCTCGTGACGCTCGCCGCCGCGCACTATCGGGTCGCGACCGGCGACATCGCGCAGTCACAGCCGGAGGTGTCCGGACCGGCCGGCGCGGCGCTGCCGCCTCAGGTCGCGGCGGACTTCGATCAGTGGCGGGCCGCGCGGCTGGCCTGGCAGCGCTTCTCCCGCAATCCGGTCGGATTCGAGGACGTCTTTTCCTGGATCCTGGTCGTGCTGGCCGGCGTCTTTGGCATCTTCGCCTCGTACAAGGGCTACCGGATCGACGACCCGTATCCGGGCTACGGCGAGCTCGATCGAGAGCTGAACGCACGGCGGGCCTACTACGAAGGCCGCAAGGCCGAGTACTGCCGCCTCATCGACCAGGTCTTCGACCGCATCGTCGACGAGCAGGCGCGGCTGTTCGCGGACGTGAAGGCGAACATCGAATACTATCAACAGCTCGTCGCCAAGAGCGACGACGAGCGCCGGGCCTTCGCGCACGAGACGGCCGAGCTCCAGGACGCGTGCAACCTTCTGCTGAAGCGCTATCGGGAGGCCAACGCGCGCGCACGCACCTCGCCGACGCCCTACTACTTCAAGGACACCTTCGCCTTCGATGGCGATCTCTTGCGGCCGCCCGAGGCGATCTCGGCGTACGACGCGCGGTTGCTGGCGTCCTACGAGAGCGCGATGAAGGACTTCAGCGACATCGCCCGGCAGAACGACGCGACCGTCCAGAACCTCCGGACCGGCGAGATCCGCCGCCGCGACTACTACTTCAACAAGCTCGAGCGCGAGGTTCGCGAACGGCTCGTCCGGGAAGCGTGGGAGATCAAGAGCTGACCCTGTGCCGCTGAGCAGCCTGGATCGGCGGGGCATCTTCATCCTGAGCGGTGTCGGCGCCTTCGCGGCAGTGCTGCTGGCGACCGTCGTCGGCGTCACGTGGAGCCGGCCCATCATCGGCCCCGACAACTGCGTGTACCGGGACCGGCGCTTTCTCAGCCGGGCCCCGACCGACCAGACGGTGGTGCTGGTCGACCAGTCGGAGGCGCTGACCGAGACGCATCGGCGATTCGCACTGACCTTCCTCAAGGACTATGTCGCCGACGACACACGATTCGCCGTGCGCTCACGGATCGCCCTGTTCACCTTCAGCAAGGCGACCTTCGAGCTCCGGAGCGGCCCGCGCCTGCGCCCGAGCTCGGATCTGTGCCGGCCGCCGTCGCGGGGGAACGACCTCTACGAGAACAACCGGAAGATCACCAAGGACTTCCACCAGCGCTTCCTGGTCCCGGTCACCGCCACGCTCGAGCAGAGCCTCACCACCGAGGTCGGCGAGCAATCACCGATCCTCGAGACGCTGCAGCTCATCTCGCGCTCGCAGGAGATCGACGACGGGGGCCGCAAGACCTTGATCATCGTCTCCGACATGCTGCAGCACACCGCCGCGTTCAATCACTACGGGCCCGCCCGCGGCTACGATGACTTCGTGCGATCCGGCTTCGCCGCCGACGTGAAGGCGGACTTCCGGGACTGGAACGTCATCGTGATCTATCTGCGCCGGTACCAGGATCGCCAGCTGCAGCAGGCCGCGCATATCGACTTCTGGCAGCGCTATTTCCACGAGGCCGGCGCGAAGATCATCCGCTGGGCCGGAGTCGACTGAGCCACGTGACCCGCCTGGTGGCGAGTCTGCCGTCCACGTTCCTCGGCTTTATCGCTCTCGGGGTCGGCGTGATCCTGACGTTCAGCGCATGGTCCGCCGGGGGGCCGGGCGGTTCGCGACACTGGATCATGACCGCGCTGGTCGTGGGGCTGATGTTCGTGTACGGACTCCTCCTCTGGCTCAGGTCGAGGACGGCGTACGCCGCCGAGACCGATGGCGAGACGTTCTATTACCTCGGCTTCATCTACACGCTCGCCACCCTGGTCGCCACGTTCGCGCCGCTGCTCAACGCGCCGGAGCGAGTCGAGAGCCGCCACGTGCTGGGCCTGTTCGGGGTGGGCCTCATCACGACGTTCGTCGGCCTGGCCGGGCGGATTGTCTTCGCGCAGACCGTCGCGGGGCCGGCCCGGCCAGAGGACGACGCGCGGCGCCTCGGCGACGCCTACACGGACGCGGCGCGCGCCATCGAGCGGAGCACCGTTCGCATCGTGCACGCCCAGCAGCGCGCCGAGGGACATCTGAACGAGTCGTATTCCGGTGCGGTCGAGACGATCCGGAACGTCTCCGATCGCGTGACGCAGCAGCTCGATGCGCTGAACGCGCAGGTCCTGCGGCAGTTCGCGGCGATGATCGAGCGCGTCAGCGCCGACGCCGAATCCGCCTTCGCGGAGGTGCGCACTCGCGCGGTCCAGCAGATCGACGCGGCGTGCCGGGACGCGGCCAAGACGCACGACACGGCCAGGGAGCAGATCGAGAGCCTGGCGGCCGGAACGGCCGGCGCCGTCCGGGCCGTCGGCGAGCAGGTCGTCCGGGACGTCGCCCGGATGGCGCGGGAATCGGCGGCGGAGCTCGCCGAGTTCGTGCGCCAGACGAACGGCAGCGTGAGCACGGCCCTGCAGCAGTTCGAGACACGCGTCGACGCGCTTCGCCTGCCCTCCGGGGACATCGGCGAGAAGCTGACCGCGGTGTTGACCGAGCTCGCGGAGCGGGCAGAGCGGCTCCGGCGTACGACCGTCGACGTGGACGCCGCCTACGGTGAGCTCGAGGAGACGCTGGCCGGCGCGGTGAACGGCGCGCGAGACGGCGGCCGGGCCTTCAATGCCCTGGCCGTCTCGGCCGACGCGGCGACGTCAGCGGTGACGTCGGCCAACACGAACGTCGAGCAATTCGCCGCACACCTCAAGGAGCTCGGCGCCCTCGCTGCCGCGCTGGAACAGCTGCCGCAGGAGGGCGCCGGCATCATCGCAACCCTCGGTGACCTGCGCACGCACCTCGGCGAAGCCAACCGCGCGTGGGCAGAGGTGGCCGGCGTGACCGACGACGCCAGCAAGTCGATGGCGCGCGCGGGCGCGGCCCTGACGTCGCTCGAGCACGGCACGCGCGCGGCGGAGCAGTCCGTGCGCACGTGGAGCGGCGGCCTGACGAACGCGGGCCTCGGACTGCACGCGCTGACCGAGGTGACCGAGCGTGTCGTGAAGCTTGGCCAGGACGCCGTGACCACCCAGGCCCAGCTCTCCGCGCAGATCTCGGGACCGCTCGTCGAGCAGCTGCGCCTCCACAGCGAGGCGGCCGGCGCGCTCGCGAGCCGGCTGCAGGAAGACCTGCAGGCGTCCGAGGAAGCCGTGCGCCGGGTCCACCATCACCTCATCGATGCCTCACGCTTCATTCTGAGCAAGGTCGAGTATCGGCGGTGATCCGCCGAGATCGCCTGGCCCGAAACCGCGACGTCGCGCTCACGACCCTGATCGATCTGCTCGTCCAGGTCATCTTCGTGCTGGCGCTGATCCTGGTCTCCGCCGACGTGGGCGGCAACGAGTCGCGTGAGCGGGGCTGGGTGACGCCCGAGGCATGGAAGACGCTGATCAGCATCTTCGATGTCGATCCCCGGACGCTCCGCGAGGTCCCCGCGCAGGTGGCGGCCATCGAGGCCACCTACGGCAGGCTGCAAGACAATCTGAAAGCTTGCGACGCCAGGACCGGCGCCTGCGAAAGAAACGCCGGACGAGGTCCGGGGAACGCGCCGTGCCGCAATTCGGCGGGAGTCGAGATGGTGGTCGCCGAGGCGACGATCGATCACCACGGGCGGATCGTCGTGGCGCCCGGGCGCGACGCGGATCAGCTCGAGCAAGACCATCCGCTCGGCGCCGACGCGTTCGGCGTCCCGCTTTCCGCCGAGCGATTCGCCGCCGTCTTCCGCCGGTGGCGCGAGCACGGGCTGACGCATCAGCCTCCGTGCGCCTTCAAGGCGGACGTGCGCTACGATGCGCGCGCGCCGGCGGGCGACTACGAGCCGGCGCGGCGCGCCATCGCCAGCTACTTCACGTTGTCGGCGTCCCCCAAGCGCTTCTGAGCGCTGACCCCGTGTCGCCGCCGACGCGCCGCGATCTCGCCGAACAGCTCACGGGACTCCTGAACGGCATCGACATCGCGATCCGTGTTCGGCGGCACGAATCCGCCACGCCCACGGGCGAGCCACCCTCGGAGACCGATCGGCGCGACACGGGAATCCGCGAGGCGCTGGTCGCGGCGCTCCGGCGGCTGCGTCTCTCCTCGCCCCCTCAACTACTGAGCAACCACGCTCGAACTCACCCGCGGGGCAAGTCCACTCGGACACAGTAGCGCGCTGGGGCGAAGGACGGGCACCGCCGCAACGGGGTACAACAGGACATGCCCTACGACCACCTCGAGATCGAGGCCCGCTGGCAACGCTACTGGGACGCGCACGGGACGTTCCGCGCTACGCGCCGGAGCGGCCGGCCCAAGCGCTACGTCCTCGACATGTTCCCCTACCCGTCCGGCGTCGGTCTGCATGTCGGTCATCCCGAGGGGTACACCGCCACCGACATCATGGCGCGTGCCTGGCGCATGCGCGGCTACGACGTGCT